>JBBIUR010000038.1:0-23094 GCA_037440145.1 Myxococcales bacterium
TTCGGCGTTCGGTTTCAACGGAGCGCTGCGAGGCACTGTGGCGGGGGTTGTTTATGTCGGAGTTAGGGTTTTGGAAACTTGCAGAGGCGCAGCCAGATCACTTGGCGCTGATCGAGCCCGACGGGCGCGAGATCCGGGCGCGCGAGCTACTGGGGGAAGCCAATCGACTGGTGCACGCATTCCGCAAACTGGGGCTGCAAAAAGGCGACTGTGTCGCGACGGTGCTGCCCAACGGCGCGGCGATGATCGAGGCCTATCTGGCCGCGACGCAGGCGGGATGGTACCTGACGCCGATCAACTTCCACCTGACCGGATCCGAAATCGCGTACATCCTGCAGGACTCCGACGCCAAGGTTTTCCTGTGCGCGGAGCGGTTTGCCCCGGCTTGTCGAGCCGCTGCAGACGAAGCCGGCTTTCCGCCCGAGCGGCGGTTCGCCGTGGGCTCGATACCGGGCTTCGGCTCCTACGCCGAGCTGAAGGCAGGCGAGCCCACCTCGCTACCGCCGGATCGGGCCGCGGGCCAGGTCATGAACTACACCTCGGGGACGACCGGCCGGCCGAAGGGGGTGCGGCGCCCACTCTCGCCATTTGAGCCCGACGCTGTCGCCGCCACCTACGCCATGTTCCTGGCCATGTTCGGCGTGCAGCCCGATGCCAATGGAGTCCACTTGACGGGATCGCCACTATACCACACCGCGGTTCTGATGTTCGCCGGCTCCTCCCTCCATTACGGGCACACGGTCGTTCTCATGGACAAGTGGACTCCCGAGGGTTGTCTTCAGGCGATCCAGAGATACCGCGTGACGACCACGCACATGGTGCCCACGCAGTTCCACCGCCTCCTAGCCCTCCCGGACGACGTGAAGCGCCGCTACGACCTTTCCTCCCTGCGCCAGGTGATTCATGCAGCCGCCCCTTGCCCGATCGACGTCAAGCGGCGCATGCTCGAGTGGTGGGGGCCCGTGATCTACGAGTACTACGCGGCGAGCGAGGGCGGAGGTACCATCGTAACTCCCGAAGAATGGCTGAAATACCCCGGCACGGTCGGCCGCCCCTGGCCCGGAGCTGAGATCCGCATCCTCGACGAGGAGGGTCGGGACTGCCCGCCGAACACGCCGGGCACCGTCTACATGGCGCTCGGCCAGTACGACTTCGAGTACCACAAGGACAAGCAGAAGACCGAATCGACCCGGCGCGATGGCTTTTTTACCGTAGGCGACGTGGGCTACCTCAACGAAGACGGCTATCTCTTCCTCTGCGACCGGAAGATCGACATGATCATCTCCGGAGGACAGAACATCTACCCCGCAGAGGTCGAGGCCGTCCTGCTCACCCATCCAAAGGTCGGCGATGTGGCGGTTTTCGGCATCCCGAACGAGGATTGGGGAGAAGAGGTAAAAGCAGTCGTCGAACCCGCCGCTGGAGTCCAGCCTACGCCAGAGCTCGCCGAAGAACTGATCGCTTACTGCCGGCAAAAATTGGCCAAGTACAAGTGCCCCCGCACAGTCGACTTCATCGACGAGATGCCCCGGGATCCGAACGGCAAGCTCTACAAGCGCAAGCTCCGCGACCCGTACTGGCAGGGGCGCGAGCGAGCGATCTGAGCGACCTGGAAAGATCCGACTGCTTTGCGCCGCGGCGCCCGCAGCGGCCCGAGGCCGGGCGGGCCCTCACGAACGCTCGACGATCGGGTACTCTTCGTTGATCCAGACGGGACAACTCCGCAGGTCGAGAAACCGCTGCTCGTCCTCCAAAAGCTCGAGCGATGCGCGGCGCCCTTCCTCGCTGTTCATCGCGGCCAGAAAATCCTCCTTCGAGTCCCACCAGAGCTCGGCAACCCCGTCGTAGGGCTCCGGGCCGCCGCGGCTCTGGCGCAAAAGGTCATTGAGCGGGTCGTCGAGGCGGTGGACCTGCACGTAGCGCCGCAGCCGGAGCGCCTGCGCGTGCTTGCGCACCAGGGGCCCGTGCGTTTCGCGCCAGTAACGCTGAAACTCTTCCAGCGAAAGATGCGGAGCCCTGCGAGCACAGAAGCCCAGCTTGATCATCGATCCCTCCCTTTGTTCCTCGCCAGCCGCTTGTCCCGTAATCCGTCCTGCGGCGCGCAAGCCTTGCGGGGAGAGCCGGCAAAGCCCCGAGTGCTCTCACGCGTCGATCTCACGGCCACGCGTTTCCGGCAGCGTCCAGATCACCGCCCCCGCAGCGAGCGCAAACGCCGCCGCTAGCGCGATTCCGCCCGCTAGCTGCGCCCAGCGGGCGACGGCAGTGATGATCAGCGGAGTGAAGAACTGCACGCCGCGCGCAACGTTGAAAATTGAGCCCACCGCGGTGTTCCGCACGCGCGTGGGAAACAGCTCGGAAAAAAACGGGCCGAACATCGACCATGTCCCCGTGCCGATGCCAACCAGCAACATGAACAGCAGAATCCGGCCCGGCCGATGCTCGATCAGCGGCCAAAAGATCGTGATCATCGAGAGGCCGACTGCCATGATCGCAGTGAATACCGTGAAGACGGGCTTCCGGCCACAGCGATCCGCAAACCAACCAAAGCTCCCGTAGCCCACGAGTTCGCCCGCGACAATCGTGAGAATCCACAGACCCGAGTCCACGACGCTCAGGTGGCGCTCGGTGACGAGGTAGCCGGGAAGCCAGGAATACGTGAACCAGTAGGCGGACATGTTCAGCGCCGTGAGCAGCAAGGCGAGCAGTGCCAGGCGCCGCAGGGGCGGGCGGAGCAGCGGGGCAAACCCGGAGTCCTGCGCACCACCCGCGGCACGCGAGCTTTCCCAGATGTCCGATTCCGGCATGTAGCGCCGGATCAGCGTGACCAGCAGCGCCGGGAGAGCCGAGACCATGAACGTCGCGCGCCACCCGAAGGCCGGCGCGAAAAAGCTGCCCATGATCGCAGCGAGGCCAACCCCGAGCGGGGCCCCGGTTTGCATCAGCGCTCCGTAATGGCCCCGGCTCCGCGCCGGAAACGTCTCGCTCACGATCGTCTGGCCTGTCGCCCACTCCCCGCCGACGCCAACTGCCGTCACCACCCGCGCAACTATGAGCGTGCTCAGGCCGGTCGCCAGGCTGGACAGGAACGTTCCGGCAGAGTACATCACGATCGTCCACTGCAATACCGCCTTCCGCCCGACACGATCGGCAAGGCGGCCGAAAAGCACCCCGCCCACGGCGGTGAACCCCAGCGAGACGCCCAGCACGAGCGACGACTCGTCCCGACTGAAACCGAACTCCGTCGCGATCGGGACCAGCAGGAACGAGTAGAGGATCAGGTCGTAGAAATCGAACAGCCACCCCGCCCAGCTCAGGCCTAGGATGATGTAGTGCTGGCGGCCGGGGCGCTCTGCCTGATTCAGACGCGCGAGGGCTCCCCGGGAGGATTCTGGCGCAGCCATTGCGCGCCGTTCTACTGGCAAGACAGCCAGGGGGGCAAGCGGGGTCGGCGCGCCCGGCGGGCCCGTGGCTTTTCAGCACGCACCTCGTCGTGGCAAACAAGGAGCATGCGCCTCGTGGTCCTCGATGGCTATACGCTGAACCCCGGAGACAACTCGTGGGAGCCGTTGCGGCCTTTTGGCTGCCTGACCGTGTACGACCGCACGCCACCGCAACTCGTCGTCGAGCGCGCCCGGGACGCAGAAATCGTGCTGACGAACAAAACCGTTCTCGATGCGGAGACCATCGCGCAACTTCCGCGGCTTCAGCTCATCTGCGTGCTGGCAACCGGATACAACATCGTCGACATAGCCGCCGCTCGCCGGCGGGGAGTGCCCGTGGTGAACGTGCCCGAGTACGGCACGGACTCGGTCGCCCAGCACACGTTCGCCCTGTTGCTGGAACTCTGCCACCGCGTCGGCGTGCACGACCGGCTGGTGCACGAGAGCGCCTGGGCGAGAGCGCCAGACTTCTGTTTCTGGCACATGCCGCCCGTCGAACTGAGAGGCCTCGCTATGGGAATCGTCGGTTTCGGCCGCATCGGGCAGCGGGTCGGCGAGATCGCGCACGCCTTCGGCATGCGCGTCTTCGCCGCCGGCGGCCGGCGAAGGCCCACGCCGCCCTACGGGAACTTTCATTGGCTGGATATCCCCGAGCTCTTCGCCTTGGCGGACGTGGTGAGCTTGCATTGCCCTCTGACCGCCGAAAACGCCGGATTCGTGAACCGCGAACTCCTGGCGCGCATGAAGCCGAGCGCCTTCCTGCTCAACACGGCGCGGGGCGGCCTCGTAGATGAGCAGGCGCTGGCAGATGCCCTGGCGGCCGGAAGACTGGCGGGCGCGGCCCTCGACGTGGTCTCGGCCGAGCCCATCCGGCCCGACAACCCTCTGCTGCGCGTCCCCAACTGCATTCTCACACCCCACATGGCCTGGGGCAGCCTTGCAGCGCGCCGCCGGCTGGTGGAGGCGACTGCGAAAAACGTGGCAGCCTTCCTCGAAGGGCGGCCAGTGAATGTCGTGAACTGAGCCCGCGGCCCGGCCACAGCCGCAGAGGCAGCGGCGTTGAGTTCTCTGCTGCCGCGCGCGCATACTGGACAAAAAGGGGGAAGAACGTGTCGGAACTGCGACGGGATCCCGTCACGCAACGCTGGGTCATCATCGCACCGGAGCGCACCGACGACTTCCTGCGCTCACGGGCCTCCTACTCGCCCGCGCCCGCCGAGCAACCCTGTCCTCTCTGCCCCGGCAGTGAGCACCTGAACCCGCACGAGATCTATGTGGACCGAGGGCCCACAATCGGCAGCGGCCCTCCCCGATGGGCCGTGCGCATCACGCCGGACCGCCGGCCGCTGCTCCGCATCGAAGGCGATATGGAGCGCCGCCGGGCAGGCATGTACGACCTGATGAACGCGGTCGGGGCTCACGAGCTGGTAACCGACACTCCGGAGCACCACAGCCACTGGGCGGATTTCGACGTCGTGCAAATGCACCGCCTCGTGCGCAGTTACTACCTCCGCTTCAACGACCTGCGGCGCGACCCGCGCTTCCGGCAGCTCGTGGTCCTCAAGAATCACGGCATGCCGTGGAGCCGGTACCCGCACCAGCACTCGCACATCGTCGCCATGCCGTTTACCCCCAAGCGCCTCGAGGACGAGTTCAACGGCGCAGTAGATTACCACCGGCGCGAGGAGCGGTGCGTGTTCTGCGACATCATCGCCGAAGAAGAGCGAACCGAGGCTCGCCTGGTCGCTTCGACTGGGCAATTCGCCGCCTTTACGCCCTTCGCCTCCGGGCTGCCCTTCGAAATCTGGATCCTTCCCCGGCAACACCAAGCAGACTTCGGCGCGCTCCCCGAGCGGTGCCTGGTGGAGCTCGCCGCTCTTTTCCGGAATACGGTAGGAAAACTGCGCGCCGCGCTGCAGGATCCGCCGTACCGGGTGGCGCTGCACAGCGCCCCGCTGGCCCACGCGAATAGCCCCGCCTTCCACTGGCACTGGGAGATCGCGCCCCATCTCGGCAGCGAGCTCGGAATGGAGTGGGCTACGGGAGTCTACTCCAACCCGGTCGCCCCCGAGCTCGCGGCTTCGATGCTGCGCGATGGCGCCGAGGCCGCTCAGCTGCTCTCGCGGGCGTGAAGGGTCACGAGCTTCGTGATCTGGTACAGTTTCCTGCCGCGGGGAGTCTGCACCTCCACCTCGTCTCCCTCTGCCCGGTGCAGCAAGGCTCGGCCGAGGGGCGAGCTCAGCGAGATGCACCCCGCGGCGACGTCGGCTTCCTCCGGAAAGACGATCCGGTACGTGACCGTCGAGCCGTCGGAAAGATCCTCCAGCGTCACCTCGCTGCCGTACGCCACCACCCCTTCCGGTATGGAGTTGCGGTTGTACAGCGAGAGCTGCTGGATGCGCTCGCGCACCTGCGCAATGCGCGCCGCAAGGTAGCGCTGGCGCTCCTTGCAGGCCTCGTACTCCGCGTTCTCGCTCAGGTCTCCGTGGCCGCGGGCCGCCTCGAGCTCTCGCGGCAGCACGGTGTGAAGCTCGTACTGGAGCTGGGCGAGTTCCTCTTTGAGCTTCTGCAGAATTGGGAGATCGGTATCCAGGCGCGCCATCCTCAGATCACCCCCTCGCTCTTCAGCCGCTCGCGCTCCGACGGTGCAAGCCCGAGTAGGTCGCCGTAGATTTCGTCGTTGTGCTCGCCGAGCGCCGGGCCGAGATGCCGCAGCCGCGGCGGGCTCGCCGACAATTTGAACGGAGAACCCGTGACGGGAACCTGCCCGAGTTTCGGGTGGGGCAGCGAGACCATCATCTCGCGTGCCTGGACTTGCGGATCGTCGAGAAGGCGGTCCACGGTCATCACCGGCGCACAGGGAAGGTTTGCGCCGGCTGGCCCGAGCACCGCCATCACTTCCTCCACCGTCCTCTCCGCAACCCACGCCCCCACGATCTTGTTGATCTCGTCGGCGTTCTGCAACCGCGCCTGCGGCTTCCGAAACCGCTCGTCGCGCCCCAGCTCGGGGCGGCCGATGGCTTCCATGAGCTGGCGGAAGAGCTGGTTGTTGCCGACGCCCACGACGACATAGCCGCCGTCGCGCGTGCGATGGCAGTCGTACGGCGCCGTAAAAGGATGGCGGTTCCCGTAGCGCTGCGGGAGCTGCCCGGTCATGGCGTAGATCGTCTGCCAGTTGTCCAGCAACGTGAACACGACGTCCGTGTTGGAAATATCGACTAGCTGCCCCTGGCCCGTGCGCGCTCGGTAGTGCAGGGCGCACAGGATGCCGATGGCGAGATACGCCCCGCCGATGAAGTCGGCCAGCGATCCGCCGCCGCGCACGGGTGGCCCGTCCGGAAAGCCAGTGAGAGCCATGAGCCCGCCCATCGCCTGTGCGATGATGTCGTACGAAGTGCGCCCCGCATATGGCCCGGTCTGCCCGAAGCCGGAGAGTGCCGCATAGATCAGGGAGGGAAACTCGTCGCGCAGCTGCTCGTAGCCCAGGCCCCACTGCGCCATCGTCCCGGCCGCAAAGTTTTCGACCAGAACATCGGCCTTGCCGAGCAAGCGCCGGAAGAGAACCCTACCTTCATCTTTCCGCAGGTCGAGCGTGATCCCCTTCTTGTTGCGGTTCAAGGCGAGGAACACCACCGGCTCGCCGTCGACTGCCGGATAGCCGTAGCGCCCGTCGTCCCCGCGTCCCGGCAGTTCGACCTTGATCACCTCGGCCCCCATGTCGGCGAGCATCGCCGTGCAAAATGGGCCTGCGATCACGCGCGTCAGATCCAAAACACGCACGCCACTGAGAGCGCCGTTCATCGGGATCAACGCGAGGAGTGGTCCAAAAGCTCCCGCGCGGCCTCGTGCGTTTCGCGGCCGGAGTACTTCGACCCCGACGACTGGAACCAGCGTTCTACCGATTCGAGGGTCGCGGAGCCGCGGTGAACGTACCAGTACATCGCTGTCATCCCGAGGAGGAAGCCGAACAAGAAGCGCCTCGCCACTCCCGCGTGTATACGTGCCCCTGCCGGGGAAGTCAAAGCGCTGCCGACAAGCGACTCGGCTCCGCCTGCAGCCGCAGCGGCGCTTTGGTTTCCGGCCGGTAGCTGTTACGTTCACCCCGATGGCGGTGCTCGATCGGTGCTTGGACTGGCTGTTTCCGCCGAGTTGTCCCGCATGCGGGCGGCCGGGCCGATTCGAACTGTGCGCGAGCTGTCTCGCGGCGGTGCCGCCCGTCGCGCCGCCGCTCTGCCCGCGCTGCGGCTTGCCCTTCGCGAGCCCGGCAGGCGGCGACCATCCGTGTGCCGTGTGCCTGCGCCAGCCGCCCTCCTTCCGTCGAGCGCGCGCGTGCGCGGCATTCGGCCAAGAGGAGACGCCGGGCAACCCGATCCGCGAACTGATCCACCGCTTCAAGTACGAGCGCGACACGAGCTTGCGGCGGCCACTGGGCCACTTGTTGGCGGAGCGCTGCGCGTTCGAGCGGGCCGAATGCGACCTCGTCGTTCCCGTGCCGCTCCACCTCTCGCGCCTGAGGTGGCGGGGTTTCAACCACGCGCAACTGCTCGCCGGAGAACTCGCCCGCCGCCGTGGCTGGCCTGTCGACGTGTTCTCCGTGGAGCGCTGCCGCGCAACGCTCCCACAGGTGGGGCTGGACGCCGACAGCCGGCGGCGCAATGTTCGCGGCGCCTTCCGCGTTGCCCGGCCGAAGGCGATCGCAGGGAAGCGCGTGCTTCTCGTCGACGACGTGTACACCTCCGGCGCCACCATCCGCGAGTGCAGCCGAGCGCTCTTGGCGGGTGGCGCTGCCAGCGTCGACGTGTTGGTCTTGGCGCGCGTCGTTCTGCATGCGAGCGGTTGAGATGGCCCCTGCGAATTCCAGCCATAGGTCGCATCCCGCAGAGCCCTCGGAGTTTCTGGTTGCCGTCGCGCACCACCTTCCGCCCGGATGGGCACTCGACGTAGCGATGGGATTCGGGCGCAACTCTCTGTTCCTGGCGCGCCGGGGCTATCGGGTTCTGGGAATCGACTGCTGCGCCGAAGGGGTGCAGGCCACCAGAGAGATTGCCGCGGCGGAGCGGCTGCGCTTCGAGGGCATCGTGGCCGATCTGGAGCAGTATCCGCTGCCGCGAGAGCGCTTCGACGTCGTGCTCAACATTCGCTACCTGCAGCGCTCGCTCGTGCCCTCCATTCGCACCGCTCTGCGGCCAGGAGGGTGCGTGGTATTCGAGACGTTCCTGATCGAGCAACTGCAGTACGGGCACCCGCGCGATCCCGAATTCACGTTGCAGCACAACGAGCTGCTGGAGCTCTTTCGGGGCTTTCGAATCCTCCGCTACGAAGAGGGGCGGTTCGAACTCTCGCGCGGTCCGGCGTACCTGGCGCGCCTCCTGGCCGAACTGCCCACGAGCGGGACGGCGAGCTGACTTTGCGAGCGCTTGGACGAGCCTTCGGTGCCCCCGCGAAAAGGAACGCCGGATCGCGGGGGGCCATTTGAGTTTGCGCGTGCCGTGTGACAAGGGGCGGGAGATGATCTTGCGACTGGCAACCCTGGCGCTGGCACTCCTCACCGGGGCGTGCACAGGAGGGGGCGGGGTCGCGACGGGACCCGCGGTCCGCTTTCCCCAGTGGGCGCGCGAGCGCAGGGACGACGGAAATACCGGCACGGGGGCCAGCCTGGCAACCAATCGGGGCAAGCAGAAATGGATCTCGCCCGACCTGGGAAGCGCGGTGAGCACCGCGCCCGCGGTCGGCATCGACGGAGTCGTTTACGTGGGAACCGAAGCGGGGACGATCTTCGCGCTGGATCCCAGCGACGGCTCGGTGCGATGGCAGTTTCCGTCGGCGCCGGACAGGGACGTCGGTGCAATCCGCGGCGCGCCTGCCCTCGATGTTCTCGAGCAAGTGTATTTCGGCACCGAGCAGGGCTGGGTTCTGTCGGTCGATTCATCCGGCCGCGAGCGCTGGTGCTTTGCCACGGGGGCGCGCGGCCCCTGCGACGCGGCGGCACCGCCCGGAGCGGCGGTGCGGACTTCCTCTGTGTTCGAGTTCGACTCCGCCGACCAGCGCGAGCGGGTATTGTTCTTCGGTGCTGCGGACGGCGTGTTCTACAGCATCGATGCGGCCAGTGGAACCCTGCGCTGGCTTTTCGAGACCCGCCCGCCAGCGGCCATCGATGCCTCTCCGGCGCGCGACATAAACGGAACCCTGTACGCGCTCGCGGCCGATGGCACCCTGTATGCCTGGTCGCGCACGGGGAGCTTGGCGCTGCGCTTTTCGCTCGGCGCTGCGAGCTCGGCTCCCGCGCCGCCCAGCATCGCGCTCACCACAGTGTTCCAACTCATTGCGCGCGACGGCAGCGCGGAGGTTGTCGCGCTCAACCCCGACGCGACCGTGCTCTGGCGCACGGCGGTCGGCCGCGAGGTGCGCGCGGCGCTCACTCAGTGGACCCGCGACACCCCCGACGGGCCGCGCAGCGAGATCGTGGCCGTTGCCGCTGACGGCTCGGTTTTGTCCCTCGAGCAGCGGACCGGTCAGATGCTCGGAGTCTGCCGCGGCGGAGACGCTGACGGGCTCGCCTGCAAGGCCGGGGGCGACTGCGATAGCGGGCACTGCGAGAGCGCGCTTTTTGTCGCACCCGACGCAGTTGCGGCGCCCCCGGTTGCGAGCAGCAACGGGGTGCTTGTCGTGGCAACATCCGGGCAAGCTGGAAGCGGTGCGGTGTATGCCGTCGCACCCCGCGTCTGCCGCGGCGGCGATCGCAACCGGGAGCCGTGCCGGTTCGACGCCGACTGTCCCGGCAACCCACCCGGGACGTGCGATCCGGGCGATCGTGTCTGCCTGGCGGGAACGCGAGCTGGGACTTCCTGCGCAGCGGACGCGGATTGTGGTGAAGGTGCGGGGCTCTGCATGCCTCCCGATCGATTTTGCACGACCCAGCTCGACTACGGCCTTCCGTGCGCGTCGGACGCCGACTGTGCAGGAGGCAGTTCCGGCAGTTGCAGGCCAGCCACGCGGCTGTGCCTCGGGGGAGAGCGGCACGGCGAGCCCTGCGAATCCGACGACGCTTGCAGCGGCTCCATTTCGGGAACCTGCACGTCGCGGGCGCTCCGAGTCGTCTGGCGATTTACGGGCCGGTTCTGCGATGGGGGTACTGCGGGCGGGCAGGCATGCGCGGGGGATGGCGAATGCGAAGGAGGTCGGTGCAGCGGGGAGCCCCTCGGCGCAGTGACTTCTTCCCCTGCCATCGCCGCCGACGGAACGCTCTACTTCGGTGCCGGCCGCCGGGTCTATGCAGTGGGCGGGTGAGCGAATGCAGCTCTGGAGACGTTTGGGTGCACTTCTCGCCGCTCTGTGCACTGCCAGCGGCTGCGGGGGCGGGGGACGGTCGCTGCCAACCTGCAGCCTCCAGGGAGGAAGTGGCCTGGCCGCGGCGCCTTGGCCAAAGTTCCGTGCCGATGCGCGCAACACGGGCCGCGCGCACGACCGAGTCGAATTGCTCGCGGGGGGTAGTCCTCAAGCGGTGCCGGGGTTTCCCTTTCGCACTGGAGGGCCGGTGGCTTCCTCGCCGGCGGTCGGCCCGGACGGTACCATCTACTTCGGATCGGCTGACGGCCGCGCCTATGCCGTCGGTCCCGACGGGCAGCCGAAGTGGCGCTCCTGCACGGGTGGCGAGCGCGCCGGCCAAAGCTGCCAGTCGGATGCGGACTGTCCGGGTAATCCCGTGGGCCGGTGCGAAGTAGGGGCCGCGACGGGGGGAGCTGTGACGGCCGGTCCCGCAATCGACGCGGCGGGCGACGTCTTCATCGCCTCCGGCGACGGCACACTGTACGCGTTCGCTGCAGCCGACGGAGCGCGCGCCCGCGCTCCCATCACCATCGGCGGCTTTCTCGCCTCTTCGCCCGCCGTGGCGACCGACACCGCTAATCTCGGCGTCGTGTACGTCGGCTCCCTCGCGGGCGGCCTTTTCGCCATCTGCCCCAACGACATCAGCCGCTGGAGCGCTGCGGTGGGTCCGGTCCGGAGCACGGCCGCCCTGGGAAGCGATGGCACCGTTTACGTCACTGGAACCCGGGAGTCGCGCGCGGCGTACGCCGTGCGGCCCGATACGGGGAGAATCCTTTGGGCGTTTGCTGTGCCCGAAGCTATCCACGCGTCTGCTGTGGTCGGAGACGACGGAACCGTTTACGTTGTCGACAGCGGCGGAAACGCTTTCGCGATAGACCCAGCGAGCGGGTTGCCGCGTGCCGGCTTTGCGCCGGCGAACACGGGAGGTCCCGTGAGTGCGTCAGCGGCGATGGGAGCCAGCGGCCGGCTCTACGTGGGAACGGAGGGTGGAAGCCTCGTGGCAATCGACGCTCTCACCGGCGCGCTGGTCTGGCAAGTCTCGGGGTATTGCGCCGGAGGAGGCTTCCCGCAGCCCGGATGCCGGTCAGACGCGGAATGCGCTGCCGGGGTTTCTTGCGTTGCGCTCGGGTCGGTGCACTCCTCCCCGGCAGCCACTGCCGACGGCGGCATCGTCTTCGGAAGCGATGAGGGCAACGTCTACGCGTTTGTAGACGAGGGAACGCGTGCGGTCCTCCTCTGGCGCTACGAGACGGGGGGCGCGGTTCGCTCATCCCCAGCAGTGGTTCCCGCAGATGGAGGCGCGCGGATCTACGTCGGTTCCGACGACGGGAACTTGCACGCCTTGCGAATCGGGCCCGGGGTGTGAGCCGTCGGCGCGCCGCCGCACAGGCCCCCGCTGCGCCAGCCGCGTAGCCCACAAAAGCGCGAGCCCCATCCAGGCAAGCGGCGTCCCCGAAGCCGCGGGCGGGGAAGCGTCGCAGCCAGAGGATCTCTGAGAAGGCGGAGTCCGCGTAGGAGTCGGAATGGGAGTCGGTGCAGGAAAGCTCGTCGTGTTTCGCAGGATGACCAACTGGCTGGCATCCGTCGCCGCCAGTACGATATCGGGCAACGGGTCGTTGTTGAACAGGCCCACCGCCATCCCGCGCGGGCCCGCCGGAGCACCGAACTCGCGCACGAAAGCAAAATCTCCCGTGCCTGTTCCGACGAAAACCACTAGGGCGTCGTCAAAATCGCTCACGGCCGCGACGTCGGGTCTGCCGTCGAAGTTGAAGTCCGCGATCGCCAGAGCTCGCGGCACCGTGCTCACAGCTAGGCGCACGGGAGGCGCGAGGCCATTGTGTCCTGCCAGCAGGAGATACAGGCTGCGATCTGTCGCGTTCGCGGTGACGACGTCTGCAACGCCATCTTCGTTCAGGTCGCCCGCAGCTAGTTGCTCGGGCTGCGGGCCCGCGGGGAAGGATCGAGCCTCGGAGAACGTCCCGTCGTTGAACTGTAGCCACGTGCTCACCTCGCCCCGGCTCGGGATCGCAGCCGCAACGTCGGGGAAGCCATTGCCATCCACGTCGGCCACGGCGACGTCCGATGGCGGAGCAGGCGCCCGCAACACCCACCGTGGGCTGGCGGACTCAGTCGGGTCGGCGAACACCGAGAGCGTACTGTCCCCGGCATCGGCGACGACTAGGGCGTCGCGCCCACTTCCCGCGATGTCGGCCGCCGCCAGCGCAACTGGGCGGCCCGCGGTGACCAGCGCGTGCGGGCGGTCGAAAGTGCCATCGCCGCGGCCTCGATACACAGTGGTCTGCCCCGACGAGGCGGAAACAATCGCGACATCGAGAGAGCCGTCGCCATCGAAGTTCCCCGCCACGACGGCAATGGGATCGCCGTCGACTGGGGTCACTACCGGGGTGCGAAAGTTTCCCCTTCCGTTGCCGCGCAGAAACGCCAGTGTTGCGTCGCCTCGATTTGCCGACACCGCGTCCAGATCCCCATCGCCGTCGAAATCGCCGGCGGCTACCCCGACGGGTTCCCTGCCAGAGTCGAAACTGGCAGCGGCGAGGAAGCTGCCGCCACTTTGCCCGCGCAGGTAGGAGACAGAGCCCCGCAGGGAATTTGCGACCAGGAAGTCGAGTGTCTTCCGGGAGTCCCCGTCGATTTGCGCTCCGACAAAGGCCAGCGGACCCCGCCCGGTCGCAAACCGCCCGGTGGCTTCGAAGCTCTTCTCGCGGCCCTCGAACACCGCGAGCGTGCTCGTCCCCTCGCTCAGCACGACGAGGTCGGGCTTTCCGTCCCCGGAGAGGACCGGATCCACGTCCTGGGCGATCCACACCCCAACTGGATTCGAGGGCACCGCGGTGCGGAACGATCGCCGGTACCGGCCGTCGGGCTGAGCCTCGAAAACCGCCAGGCTGTCGCTGACCGGATAGGTGACAGCAAAGTCTGTGCGGCCATCGCCATTGACATCGCCCAAAGCCAGCGCGCCGGGACTTTCCTCGACCGAAACGGGCGTAGCGGGCAGGAAAGCAGCCCCGGTGAAGTGCACGATCGACACAGTCGCATCGCCAGCGTTTGCAGAGACGATATCGGTTACCGAGTCGCCATTCATGTCCCCCACCGCGAGCGCCGCCGGCTCCTTCCCCACCGCGACCTCCTGCGCCACTGCAAAGTCGCCGGCACCCGAGTTCACCAGGACGAGCACGCGGGCGCGGGCGCGATCGGCGACGACCAACCGCCCCCCGAAATCCACCATAGCGGATGGCTCGCCGCCCAGTGCAAGGGGGAAGCGCTGTCCAAACCTGAAGTCGCCCGCGTTGATGAAAACGGAAAGCGAGCCGTCGCCAGCATTGGCAGTGGCGATGTCGGGCCAGCTATCTCCGTCGAAGTCCCTTGCGACGACCGCCACCGGCCTGGGGCCGGTATTGGGGGGCACCTCGGGAGCCAGGCCGAACGATTTTCCCGTCCGGTTGACCAGAACTGTGAGGCGGTTGGCGTCCCGGTGCGTAACCACGGCGTCGAGCAGTCCATCGCGATCGAAGTCGGCAAGGGCGATGCTGTTGGGAAAGGGACCGACGTCGACCTGCGGCGCCGACCGGAAGCCCACCACAGGCCCGCTCGGCTCGGTAGGTGTGGGCGTTGCGCTGGGAGTGGCGCGCGTTGGCGTCCCCGTCGCCGTAGGCACCGGGGGAGTTGCCGTGCTCGGCACCGGCGAGGGCAGGGACGTGCCGCTGGGTACCGCCGTCGGGCAGGCGGTCAGCGCTGGGGTGCCGGTGGGGGAAGGGGATGGCGGCGGCGTGGCCGTCGGGGTGGCGGAGGGAGACAGGCGCAGCGTACGCGTGGGCTTGGCGGTGCGCGTCGGCCGCGGCGTCCGCGTCGGTTCGGTCTGCGGCAGTGCAGCTTCGACAACAGCGAAAAGCACTGCGCACCACAGCGCGAGCCCGGCGCGCCGCGAGCGGGAGCACAGCGCAGCCCGTGGCTTGGCGGAGGCGGCACGGCCGCATCGGTACATGTGCGCCCCCACCATGCCCGCACCGCAATGGCGTTTGCAAGGGAAAACCTGTGCTGCTCCAGTGGCGGTTGCCAGAACAAGCGGTCAGTGCTTTATGTCGGGCATGGCATCAGAGCGCCCGTGGCTCATGCGCACGTACGCCGGCCACACCGACCCGCGTGCGGCCAACGAGCTGTTCCGCACCAATCTGGCAAAGGGACAGACTGGCTTGAGCATCGCCTTCGATCTGCCCACGCAGACGGGCTACGACCCCGATGACCCCATGGCTGCCGGCGAAGTCGGGAAAGTCGGCGTTCCCGTCAGCCACATCGAGGACATGGAAGAGCTTCTAGCCGGGATCCCGCTCGACCGGATGAATACCTCGATGACCATCAACGCCACGGCCCCCTGGTTGCTGGCCCTTTACGTCGCCGTCGCACAGCGGCGCGGCATCGATGCCCGCAAGCTGAGAGGGACGACGCAGAACGACATTCTCAAGGAAGTACTGTCTCGCGGGACTTACATTTTTCCACCTGAACCCTCCCTGCGGCTGACCGCCGACGTGATCGAATACGCGGTGCGAGAAATTCCGGAGTGGAACCCCGTCAACATCTGCAGTTACCACCTGCAGGAAGCCGGTGCGACGCCAGTGCAGGAGCTGGCCTTCACGCTGTTCAATGCATTCGCCGTCCTCGAGCGCGTGCGGCAGCGACCGGGGGTGTCACTGCCGGACGTGGTGGGCCGCATCTCGTTCTTCGTCAACGCCGGAATTCGGTTCATCGAGGAGATGTGCAAGCTGAAGGCGTTCACACGCCTGTGGGAGCGCTACACCCGCGAGCGCTACGGCGTGGACGATCCGGTGAAGCGGCGCTTCCGTTACGGCGTGCAGGTAAACTCGCTCGGGCTGACCGCCCAGCAACCGGAAAACAACATCCAGCGCATCGTCCTCGAGGCTCTGGCGGTCACGCTTTCGAAGGAGGCCAGGGCGCGTTCGATCCAGCTACCGGCCTGGAACGAAGCCTTGGGACTCCCGCGGCCGTGGGATCAGCAGTGGTCGCTGCGCATCCAGCAAGTGCTCGCGTACGAGACCGACATTCTCGAGTACGACGAGGATATCTTCGCCGGCTCGCGCGTCATCGAGGCCAAGGTCGCATCTCTGATGCGCGCCGCGGAGGAGGAGTTGGCACGCCTCGAGAAGCTGCCGGACATCGAACAGGCGCTAGTGGCGATGAAGCGCGCCTTGGTCGCGAGCCATGCCGAGAGACAGCGAAAGATCGAGAGCGGCGAGCTCGTCGTCGTGGGCGTAAACCGCTTCACAGAGCACGAGCCTTCGCCGCTGGTCTCCGGCGGGGGCCAAAGCGTTCTGGTACCCGACCCCGCGGCGGAGCGGCGCCAAATCGAGAAGCTGCGCGCATTCCGCGCAAAGCGGAACACCCGGGAGGTGCAAGCAGCGCTCGCCGAGCTTGAAGAGGCGGCGCGGTCGGGGAGAAACATCATGCCGGCCTCGATTCGCGCCGCGCAGGCCGGTGCGACTACCGGCGAATGGGCAAAAGTTCTGCGCGGCGTGTTCGGCGAATACCGGGCACCAACGGGACTTCAGGGGCTCGTCGTCGCAGGGGCGGACGGAGGCAGTCTCGAGGAGGTGCGGGATCGGGTTCGCCAAATCGCCCGCGCCATTGGCCATCCTCCGAAGCTGCTCGTAGCCAAACCGGGTTTGGACGGCCATTCGAACGGCGCGGAACAGGTCGCCGTTCGCGCCCGCGAGGCCGGGTTCGAGGTCATCTACAACGGCATCCGCCTCACACCGGAAGAGATCGCGGCATCAGCAGCCGATGAGGACGTCGATGCCGTAGGCATTTCCATCCACTCGGGCTCGCACCGAACGCTCGTGCCGCGAATTGTCGGGCTCCTGCGCGAGAAGGGATTGGGGGACGTGCCGGTCTTCGTCGGCGGAGTCATCCCCGATGCGGACCGCGACGCGCTTCGCCGTGCGGGAGTCAAGGGGATCTACGCACCGGGCGAGGCGACGCTGACGCAAATCGTGCGCGACATCGCGGAGGAGGTGGCGGCCAGTCGCACCGGGCACTGAAGCGGCCCTGCCACCGTTCCGAACGTGGAGGGTTAAAGCGGCAGCACCCGATATCGTGCTGCCGCGTCGCGCTCCGCAGGGAGCAAGCGCGGCAAGACTTTGAGTGGTGCAAAGAGATCGCCGGCGCGATCGAGCGATCTGCGATGCGGGCGCGACCGGAACGACCCACGGGGCGGCGCGGACCCGCCGCGCTACCTCTCCCCGTGCCAAGTCCACCTGCGTGCAACCCACAGGCAAGTACGGATAGGCCGCTTCCGGACGGCCCTCTTGCTCGCCGGCCGCCGGGTGCATCCTGCAGCCGGTCTCAACTCCCTCCCTCTGCAGCTTTCAAATGGTGAAAATAATTCCGGCCAGCCTCAGAAATCTCCCAGACGCCCCGAGGCGAATCCGCCTTGAGCAATCCTTCCTGCACCATGCTGCTGCGCACCCATTGCGCGGAGTTGCGCCAGCGCGGCATGCCAGGATCACTCGCCAGCGGCTCGTAATCCACTGGCTTCAGGTCGGCCTTCATGAGCTGCTCGACCCGCGCCAACACCTCGCCAACGCTGCCCCGACCGCCCATGCCCTCGAGCGCCTGAAGGATCGGCACGTAATACGCCGATTCGGGCGTGCGCACGCCTTTGCGCAGCCGGCCCAGATTCCGGCGCTGGGCGCGGGTTTCTTCATCTTCCTGCGCGGCCGTGATGGCTTGCATCGAGGCCCACTCCTTGCGAAGCGCCGCCACCTTGTCCCGAAAGGCCGTGATTTGCCTTACGCGTTGAAGGGCCTCTTCGGCCTTGTCGTAGTCGCGCATCTGGAACGCTTTCGCGCCCACACCGTCGATGAACTCGATCTCAGCCTCGATCTCCTCCAGCAGTATCTCGAAGGCCGACGACACATCGGATGGGTTGTTCTCGATCATGATGAGCTCCGGCTCGTTCTATTCCCGGGCGCTCTCCTCCACCAGCTTGATCTCGTCCGGCATCAGGCCGTTGAGGCGGTAGACGCGCTCGTGGATCTCGCGCTCCTAAGGGGAGCTATCGGCGTCTGGGTTGGCGCGCTTAGCGGCGAGAATCCTCTCGACGAGGCTTACGATCGCATCGTGCACCGCGTGCTCCGACACGTCTGCGAAGCGGATCACGCGAATCGGTAGTTGCTCGATGAATTGGGTGAAGTAACGGTAAAACCCGCCGCGCAACGGCGTGCTTCCACGCGTCCAGAACCAATCCAGAAGCCTGGTGTTCCCCAACCCCAGCAGATATTTCGGTGACTCCTTCATCCCCGGTTGCCACGGGTGCCATACCGCTGCTTAAACGCAAATTCGCCTCGCTCGTCCAGGGGCAGAGGCCGCCCGACCTCCACGATCGCCAGCGTGGGAAGGAAAATGGGGACGGCCGCCTCCGTGGTGTGTGGCAAGAACGACTTGCTCGCGGCCTGCGCCGGTTCGGAGGGCGTGACGTGCTCACAAGCGCACTGGCATCGACCGTCATGGGGCCGCTCATCGCCGCGTCCCCGACAGCAGCTCGGCAGCGCTTTTGTCGCCGCGCCAGTGGTTGGCGATGTCTGGACCGAGCTGTTCCAGCCGCGCCCAGACCCCGCCGGCTCGAGCACGCCGAGGTTCAACATCGGCCGGAACCAACATGGCGACCAGTTTGCCCCCTGCGTTGATCCCATTGCGGATCCGGTACTCTTTGACGGCGCGCAACACCTGCGGCATGCGCGCTTTGAGTTCTCGTATCCCAGTATCGAGCATTACAGCCTCCTCGTGGAGTCACTCAAGTGGTCTCGGTAACACGCGCACCAGCCCCATCGAGCAGATGGGCCGCGGCCCGGCGCCGGGGGGGAAGCTTCGTCCTCGTCGGTGACCTCGCACGAGCTTTCGTTCCCTGCGCGTTGGAGCACGAGTTGGAGCAGCCTCTCGCCGGCGATCCCGAGATGCACCTGGGGGCTGATGACAGCCTGCGCCGCACGCTTGAGCGGGTAAGGCCAGATCCGGTCGAGCGCGCGCTGTTGCAAAGCCTGCGCGCTGACGAGAGTGGGACTCGCCTGCGCAAGGTCTCGGTACCGCTTGAGACGGTCCCAGAGTTTGCGGCGGACGCTGCGGAGGCCGCCGCGCGGACTGCTGGACAAGCCCTGTCCCCAGCGGCGATTTCGACACAACGAGCGATCGAGTCATGGTGGCTCACCGCGCGCGGAAGGGCTGGCGTGTCGGGCGCGCGCGCGGCTGCCCGGAAGACATCCGACAGCGACTGCGAGACGAGATTACCGTGCTCGTCCACCCGCACCGGGACATCCGCGCCGTCGGGACAACGCACGTACGCGATGACGCCGGGCGGGTGCTACACGAGATCGCTGGTCTCCGAAAGCTCGCGCGGTGGAAGAGTGGAGGAGATGGTGGGCGACAGCAGCGTGGCCGCGTTCCGGCGTCGGATCAGAGGCCATCTCATCCAGCCACTGCTCGTCGAACCATTGCTGGAGTTTCCGGGCGGCGTCCTGCTCGAGTACGCCCACATTGATCTCGCCCCCCTGCGACAGGCCGGCTAGGGTGAGGTTGGTCCTGCCGACAAAGGTGATCCGCGGGGTCACGGCGTCGCCGGGCCGGGCGAGGTAGAGCTCCGCGTGCAACGGGTAACTTTACACGTGCCCGGCCGTGACAAGCCGCGCATCCTCCCGCAAGAGCACTCTATCTCGGCGCCGATCCATACCCGCCCCAGGCGCCCCCGAATCTGCGCGCCCGGGAGCGGCCGGCGGATGCCCGGGATCGCGTCGGCGGCACCGCGCCTAAAGAGATACCAGCGCTGCGTCCGGCACAATCACCTCTCGGGGAAGCGGGCGAGTGGCCCAGGCGTGCACGATGGCCGCTTGGGGGGAGACGGCCGGCCAGGCTACGGGCGGGGCGCGGGAGTCGAAGCGGCGCTGGCCGCGCCGCTCACGTACCCGGGGAAAGCAAGTGCTCCCGGAACCAACCCAAGCTCGCTTCCATCACCGCCTCGAAGGCATCTCCGAGGTAGAAGTCGACATGCCCCACGCGCGGGAGCAATACGAGGCGTTTCGGTTCCCCTGCTCTTCGAAACAGCGCGACAGCCTCTTCCGGGGGCACGAGTGTGTCCTCTGCTGCGTGAAGGAGAAGCAAGGGTCGGGGGGCAATGCGGTGCACGACATCCTCGGGCGCGAAATCAAGCAGCGCTTCCACCGACTCGAGGCTCACCTCGGCCTCGGCGCCTTGGAACGCGCCGCTCGCGGCTGCGGCGGTCATGAGCTCGCGCAGAGACGGGTCGAGTGGAACCACATCGAAGGCTTTGATGCGCGCGGAGCGGCCGCGTCGGACACGCTCCTCCCGATCTGCTTCGACGCGCCGGATGAACTCCCGCCACTCCCAGGCCGGGCGCAGCGAGCGCAGCCACCGGCCCGCGTGGGCGATGGCCAGGCTCGCGACGACGCAACGGACTCTGGTATCCGCCGCAGCGGCGCAGACCGCGTTGGCGCCGCCGAGAGAAGTGCCGAAAAGCCCGAGGCGGTCGGGATCCACGCCTTCCTGAAGCGAGAGAAACGTGACTGCATTGCGCACATCCTCGACCTGCTCGGCTGGGTAGACCCGGCCTCGCTCTCCTTCGCTCTCGCCCCAACCGCGGTAGTCGAAGATCAACGCGGCAAAGCCCGCACTGGCAAAGCGCTCCGCAAGCAGCGGGAGGAACATTTCCTTGATCCCGGTGTATCCCTGACAGAGCACGACCCCGGGCACGGCGGCCGGCGCCTGCGGGGGAGCGTAGAGCGCCGCGGCCAACCTCGATCGCCCGCTGTAAAAGCTCAGTGCCCTTGGTTCCATCGCGCAAACCTCCAGCCCGGATTCCCCCGGAGAAGTATCTTTTCCGCTAAAAACCGCCCGCGTTGCAACCTCGAGCAGCGGTGCTGGCGGTGCTGTTCCCCCTTCCGGTTGGCATTGCCTGGCATTGGCCGCGTGGGTGGGAGGTGCTAAGAGGTCCGCGCGCGCCGCGCGCTTGCGGCAAACGAGGTGCGACGATGAAGGAAGCGGAAATTCCGGTCATCGAATGGAACCAGATCGCGCGGCTGTCCGACGCGACGAGCGCGGTGATCGAGAGTGCCATCGACCACGCCCGCAAGATCACCGATGGCGGCAAGGGCATCGACGAGTACCAGGTGCACAGCGAGCGCCTCGCCTATGCCGCCACGGAGGCGAGGGCCGCACGCGACCTGCTCGATTATGCCCGCGCTGCGGATGCGGCAGGACAGGCCTCGGCCGAGCTGCGGGACATGGCCGCGGTCTTTGCCGCAGAAGTCGCCCAGAAGCTCGCCGGCCAGGTGCTAGCCCACTGGGAGGACTTTGGGGTTTCGGAAGATCTCTGGGACCGAACGCTCGGGAACCCCGAGATCGGAGCCGTCGTGCGCAGCAGCTTGCAGGAGCGCCGCGTCCGCGCCATTGGCCGCGAGGCAATCGCGGCGCGCGGGGTGAACCACAGTTGGATCGAGCCCGAGATGCTTGCCCTCACACGCGACTCCGTGCGGCAGTTCGCGCGCACCGAGGTGGCGCCACACGCCGAGCGCATTCACCGGCGCGACGAGCTGGTGCCGGAGGAGATCATCCAGAAAATGGCGGCGCTGGGCTACTTCGGCATGTCGGTCCCCGAGGAGTACGGCGGTACGGGCATGGGCAACCCGGCCATGATCGTCACCACGGAAGAGCTTTCCGCCGTCTCGCTCGGAGCGGGGGGAAGCTTGATCACGCGGCCGGAGATCCTCACCAAAGCGCTGCTCAAGGGCGGCACGGAACGGCAAAAGCGCAAGTGGCTTCCGCGGATTGCCAGCGGGGAGCTGATGGTGGCCATTTCGGTCACCGAACCCGATGTGGGTTCGGACGTCGCGTCGGTCCAGTGCCGTGCGGAGGCCGGCGAACAAGGGGGAACCGCAGGCTACTTCATCAGCGGGGCCAAGGCGTGGTGTACTTTTGCCGGCCGCGCCGACATTCTGGCGCTGTTGGCGCGCACCGATCCCGATCCTGCCAAAGGCGCCCGCGGCTTGTCTCTGTTCATCGTGCCGAAGGATCCCTTTCCGGGTCACGACTTCGAGATGCGCCAACCAGGGGGCGGCACCCTCACGGGCAAAGCGGATTCGACCCCGGGCTATCGGGGGATGCATTCGTACACCCTGCACTTCGACCGGTACTTCGTGCCGGCCGAAAATCTGGTCGGCGAGGGGCAGGGACTCGGGAAGGGCTTTTATCTCCAGATGGCGGGATTCGCCGCGGGGCGGTTGCAAACCGGCGGCAGGGCGACGGGGCTGGCGCAGGCGGCGCTCGAGCGCAGCGCCGAATACGCGAATGATCGCAGGCAGTTCGGCCGGCCTATAGGAGATTTCCAGCTCACCCGGTTCAAACTGGGCCGGATGGCCACTCACGTCATGGCAGCGCGGCAACTCACCTATGCCGCCGCGCGCGCAATGGATCGCGACGAAACGATCTCGCTCGAACCCGCAATGGCGAAGCTGCTGGCGTCGGACGTCGCCGTGTGGGTCACCCAAGAGGGACAGCTCCTGCACGGCGGGTGGGGCTACGCCGAAGAGTTTCCAATTTCCCGCTACGTCGTCGACGCCCTCGTGCTCCCGATCTTCGAGGGCGTGAAGCCCATATTGGAGCTCAAAGTGATCGCGCGGGCGCTGCTGAGCTGAATCACCCCGAAGGCACCAGGGCCACTGCCGCGTGCCAGCGCGGCGGCGAGAGGGCCGGCCGGCAGTGCTCGCGCGTGGCTGGCGGGCCAAACTGCGGGAAGGCATCCGAACCCACCCCCGTTGCAAGGTGGATATTGGGGGTCTATTTTCGGCCCGATGGTCGAGCGCGGCGCACGAGCAGCAGTTCTCCACGGCTCCTCGCGCCGCGCGGCACCCAGCAGTGTATGGCCCGCTCCGCGCCGGCGGGCCGCGCGAAGGGGAAGGTAGGCGGTGGCTGGCGAAAGGGCGGTCGCAAAAAAAGGGAAGTTGCAGAGCGAAGCGCCGCCGCGCCGCAGTTCGCTGATGAGCGTCGGCCGCCGAATCGACTACGCCGTGCGCGCGCTGACCTACCTGGCGGCACAAGAGCCCGGGCGCGTGGTGCCGACGGCGGAGATCCAGAAGCGGCAGGGCATACCCCGGCACTTCCTGTCAAAGATTCTCCGGAGGATGGTGGCAACCGGATTCCTCGTCTCCACGCCCGGGGCGCATGGAGGGTTTCGGTTGCGTCCCGGCGGGGAGCGCATCACGTTGCGGCAGGTCTACGAGTGTGTTGAAGG
>JBBIUR010000039.1:0-16267 GCA_037440145.1 Myxococcales bacterium
ACGGCTGCCGGCGGGCCGGCAGCTGACCGCACTGGCGCGGAACATCGACATCATGCCCACGGTTCTCGATTTTCTCGGCATCCCATCTCCGGCGGCACTCGACGGCACGAGCTTGCGCGAGATCGCGCTCGGCAAGACTGACCGCGGTGCCCGCGACGCGTACTGCGAGACGCGCATGGCCGCGAGCATCCAGGTGGCTCCTCCCGCAGGGTCTGGGGGTGCGGCCGCGTACGGGTTTTACCGATGGGGCCTCCGCACTGAGCGGTGGAAGTACATCCGCAGCGAGGCGGTCCCGTTGATGGAGCAGGCGGGGATTGCCCTTCCGGCGCGCGCTCCAGAACAAGGGCGCACCGAGCAGCTTTTCGATTTGCAGGCAGACCCGGGCGAGCAGCACGACGTGGCACGAGCCCACCCTCGCGTCGTGGCCGAGATGCGCGCCCGATTGGAAGAGATCGCCGGTCCGCGGAGCAGCGGCGGACGGCCCGTGCCGCCGGGGTAAGAGGCGGGGAAGTCCGGTTCCGATGCCCGGCCGTTGCAGTCCGCCGCTGGTCGGAGATAGTGGGGGGAACGTGAGCGACCGAGTGCTCGTAGTGTTCGGGACGCGGCCCGAGGCGATCAAGCTGGCGCCCGTGGTCGAGAAATTGCGCCCCGGGATCGCCGTTCGCGTTTGCGTGACCGCGCAACACCGGGAAATGCTGGATCAGGTGCTGCGGCTCTTCGAGCTGGTGCCGGACTACGACCTGGATCTGATGAAGGCCGACCAGGACCTGTTCGATGTGACAGCGGGAGCACTGCGGGCGCTGGAATCCGTGATCGCCGCCGAACGCCCCGCCCTGCTAATCGTCCAGGGAGACACGACGACGACGTTCGCTGCGGCCCTCGCTGCCTTCTACCTTCGCGTTCCTGTCGCCCACGTCGAAGCCGGGCTGCGCACGCGCGACAAGGGGCAGCCCTTTCCAGAAGAAGTGAATCGGCGGCTGACCGCGCAGCTCGCCGACTGGCACTTTGCCCCTACGGAGTGGGCCCGCGACAATTTGCTGCGGGAGGGCATTCCGGAAGAGCGGATTGCCGTCACGGGAAACACGGGTATCGATGCCTTGCTGGGCGTCGTGCGCCGCATCGAAGCCGGCACCGTTTCGGCGCCGCTTCCGCCTGAGATCGAGCCAGCGCTGGACGGCCGGCGCCTCATCCTCGTGACCGGGCACCGGCGCGAGAGTTTCGGCGCGGGGTTCGAGAACATCTGCCGGGCCCTGCGGCGGATCGCGGAACGCTACCGGGACGTGGCCATTGTGTACCCGGTGCACTTGAATCCCAACGTCCGCGAGCCGGTGTATCGGTATCTGAGCGGCGTGCGGGGCATTTATCTGACCCGCCCGATGGACTACCTGCCGTTCGTCGCACTGATGATGCGGGCCTTCCTGATCGTCACCGATTCGGGGGGCGTGCAGGAAGAAGCGCCGTCGTTGGGGAAGCCGGTGCTCGTCATGCGCGAGAAGACCGAGCGCCCCGAAGGAGTCGCGGCGGGTGTGGCCAGGCTGGTGGGCACGGATGCCGAGCGCATTGCTGCGGGAGTGGGAGAACTGCTGGAAAACCCCGAGCTCTACGCCGCAATGGCACGCAGGCAGAACCCGTACGGGGACGGCTGCGCCGCGGAGCGGATCGGCCGCATTGTCCGCAAGGTGCTGGGAGAAAAGGCTTGCACGTGAGGCCCGAAGTGGCTGCGGGTCGTGCAGGCTCCTGCGCGGCGGGGCGGCTCGGAGGTAGGCGGAGCGGCTCCTTCTTCGGCAGGCCGGCGGCGCGGTTGGGTTTGGGGGAACCCGGAAGAGATACAGGTGAAAGCTCGGCGTCCTTTCGCGCTTTTCTCCCTCCCATCGTGCGAGGGCGAGGGAGCGCGCTCTCTCAGCCGTTGACTTCGAGGCGGCCGGCGGCTACACACACCGGGTGACCCGGTCGGGGATTGGAACGCGTGACCGGAACCGGGGGCGGCGGAAAAGGGGGTGCGAGGCGCGGTGGCATGCTTGCCCTCCCCCGGAGGTGCTTTGGACATGGCGGAGAAAAAGGCGAAAACTGCGCAGAAATCGGGCGAGGTCCAGCAAAAGCACTTATGTCCCAGTTGCGGAGCAGAGAGCCGCGTGACGTACTTTACGGGCTACGGCAAGCGCGGGTTTTTCTGGGTGTGTGAAAAGGGCTGCGGTTACATGGAGCGGACCCGGTAGCGGAGCCGAGTTGGAGCAGCGATGGCGCGAACGGCGAAGAAGGCGACCAAGGGAAAGAAGAAAAAGAAGAAGTACAGCTTGCTCGACGACGATGAGCGCGCCGAGGAGCAGGAAGAAGGCGATCTACCAAAAGACGAAGCAGGCCGGCGCAAGATCAAGCGCCAGTACGAAGAGCTCCTGAACATCCGCATCGAAAAGCTGAAGGGAAGGATTCTCAACCGCGAGCGGATCAACAAGACGATCGAAGGAATCTATTTCATCTGCGCGGAATGCAAGCGGGTCTGCCACAACATGGACGACGGCCTCGTGGAAGACCCGAACAATGTCTACAACCTCTGCGGCGCGTGCGCGAAAGCGAAGGGTAAGGGCAAGCAGGTGGCGGCTTGAAGCCGCGCTGAATCCCGCTGGTGGGGAAGCGCTACCGGCGGCGCTCGGGAGCGGGGAATCGCCCCGGCGGAAGCGGGCTGCCCAGGGCCTGGTGCTGGCCGGTGCCGGGATGCACAAAGCGAATGCGCGTGGCGTGCAGCGCTAGTGCGCTGCTCCCTGGAGCGCCGCGCGGCCCGTAAACCGGATCGGCGACGACCGGGTGGCCGATCGATGCCAGGTGCACGCGGATCTGATGGCGCACGCCGGTGCGCGTCACCACCCGCACGAGCGTGCACGCGCCGTAGCGGACTTCGGGCTGGTAGAGGGTGCGCGCCGGGCGTGCTCGGAGCTCGCGCTGGCTCGCTGCGTCCGGGCACAGCCGCATGCGCGACGGATGCCGCGGATCGTGGGCGATGGGTGTGGCTACCTCGCCAGGGCCGCGGACATCACCGTGCACGAGCGCGAGGTACTCTTTGACGACCTCGCCGGCGCGAAACTGCCGGCGGAGCTCGCGATAGGCCTGGAGGGTGCGCGCCGCGAGCAGAATGCCCGAGGTATCCCGGTCCAGTCGGTGGACCAGGCCACCCTCCAGCGGCGATGTCCCCACCGCGCACACCTCGGGAAATCGGGCCGCGAGAAACGCGGCCACGGTTTGTCTTTGGCCGCCTGGCGCAGCCACGCTGGAAATGCCCGCTGGCTTGTCGACGGCGATCACGAAGGCGTCGGCGTAAAGCACGGGTAAGTGGAGCTCGGGCAGCGGCGTGATTTCGGGCGGCCGGATCAGATCTTCCGGGACTGCGACTCGGTCGCCCGGGCGCACGACGGCGCTCCGGCGCGCCCGCCGCCCGTTGAGCAGGAGCGCAGCTCCCGACGCGCGAATGCGACGGCGCGAGGCAGCCGGAAAGGTGCCGGCGACGAACCGGTCGAGGCGGGTCGGGGGCGTGCCTTCAGGCACGGTGATTTCGATCACAGGTTGCTGCGCGCTCCAGCTCGGCGTCGATGTTTTCGAGCAGCAGTTCGAACGCTTTCCGCGAGTATAGCAAAGTATAGTGTCCCGTGTCGCGGAGCCGGATGTTGTACGCCTCGGCCCAGTAGGCGCCTTCGGGCGGAAGTACGGTCGCATCGAATGCCGAATGCAGCGCGATCCGGTCCAGGGACTGCCCGCGGTGGTTTCGAGTCACCTCTTGCACCAGGCGCGACTCTGGCCGCAGCTCGCGCAAAACCGGCAAGAACCTGGGCGCTGCCTCCGTACCTCCGTGAGCCGTGCCGATCGCGATCAGGCCGTGCACGCCGCTGGGAATATCGCAAACGGCGAGGCGGGCTATGAGACCGCCCGCCCCGAAGGCGACGAGGAACAGCGGTCCCCCGGCAAGGGCAGCCAGTGCCTCGAGATGGCCGCACAGCGCGGCCGCCCGTCGCGGCAGCCGTGCACAGGGAGGGCCGTAACTCCGGCATTCGACATAGAACCCGCAACGCCGGAAGCGGTACGCCAGGAGCCCGAGGGCTGCGCGATTCGCGGCCCAGCCCGGAACGAGGGCGATCCAAGCGCGGGGCGCGCTGGGGCGCAGCGCGCGCGGCAACAACGGGCTCAGCGGGTAGAGGAGAAAGGAGACCCACGTGGCCAGAACCTCGCGGGCGAACGCCACAGCGGCCGGCAGCAAGGGGAGGATTTCTGCTTCCGCTTCGCATTCCGGGAGCTTCCGCTGCGCCCGCCACAGGAAGGTGTAGAGCCACAGGTTCACGAGCAGCGCAGCCGCTGCGGAAGCGAGGAGCCAGGCGACGACAGCCGACACGCGCGCACCGATACCGAACCCCTGCGGGCGCCGCAAGGGAGTTCCGGGAAGCGCCAACCTTGATTCCGGAGCTCGCGCAGCTCAAGATCGCCCGCGATGGCACGGCCGGCGACATGCGTCGTCGTGATGGCGGGCGGGCACGGCACGCGTTTCTGGCCGCGCAGCCGGGAGCGGCTCCCGAAGCAACTGCTGGCGATCGCGGGCCGCAGGAGCTTGCTACAGGAAACGCTGCGGCGCGCGCGGAGACTCTGCTCGCTCGAGCGCACGTTTGTAGTGACGGCGGCGGGCCAGCAAGCGGCAGTGCGCAGGCAGTTGCCCGCGCTGCCGCGCGCCAACCTGCTGGTGGAGCCCGTAGGCCGCAATACCGGCCCGTGCATCGCGCTTGCAGCCGAGGTGATCCGCCAGCGCCACGGCGATGCGACGATGGTGGTGTTGCCCGCCGACCACGCGATCGCCGACGAGCGCCGCTTTTTGCAGGCACTGCGGCGGGCGATTCGCTTGGCGAGCGAGCGGCGCTGTCTGATTGCCCTGGGCATTCGCCCCCGAACGGCGGAAACCGGCTACGGGTACATCGAGGTCGGTGCTCCAATGCCGGGGCCCGGGCCGCGGGCGTTCTGGGCTCGTGCCTTCCACGAGAAGCCCGATCGACGGACCGCCGAGCAATATTTGGCCAGTGGTCGCTACCTGTGGAACTCTGGGATGTTCGTCTGGCGTACCGAGGTGATCCGAGAGGCGCTGGCGCAGTACCTGCCCGCCGTAGCTGCAGCGATGGCGCCGGTGGGGGTGGCGCGGACGCGCAGCGAGCGGGAGCGGGCGATCCGGCGAGCGTACCGCGGCCTCCAGAGCATTTCGATCGACAAGGGCGTGATGGAGCGCGCGCCGCTGGTGGCGGTGGTGGAGGCGGACTTCGGATGGAGCGACGTGGGCAGTTGGGCAGCCATGCCCGAGCTCTGGGGAATGGACGGCAACGGCAACTCCCTGCGTGGCCGGGGAGTCTTCGTCGATGCCACCGGATCGATTGTGTTCAGCCCCTCGCGCGTTGCCGTGCTGTTGGGGGTTCGCGATCTCGTGGTCGTCGACAGCGAGGACGCGTTGCTGGTTTGCCATCGTGACCGCGCGCAGGAGGTTCGCCAGGTCGTCGAGGCCTTGCGGCGCGGTGGGTTTCACCGGCTGCTCTGAGGGGCGCGCGTTCCGCGGCGGAGCGCTTCCCACCGCTGCCGGTGGCGCCGCTTTGTGCTATGGTCGCGCCAATCCCCTGGAGGTGCGCGAATGGACAAACCCGCGCTGCGCGTCGTGCCTGGTGGCAAGAGCGAGGTGGCGAGGCAACCCTTGCGGCTGAATCTGGTGGCGGCACTGGTGTGCCGGTGGGTGATGGCTTGGGTGCGGGTCGACCCGGATGCCGTGGCGCGCCTGCGCGAGCTGGCGGAGCGCGGGACGATCGTCTACGCGATGCGGTTCCGCTCGCTGGTCGATTACCTCCTGGTCTCCTATATCCTCGACCGCGAGGGGCTGCCCGTGCCGGAGTTCGCCAACGACGTGCCCGTGCAGTGGCTGCGCCCGCTGCGCGAGTGGTTGTCGGCGTGCCGGGGGTATTGGCCCCGCCCGGCCCAGGGAGGAGCAGAGCGCGGCGTTTGCCGCCGCCTGATTGCGCAGAACCGGAGCGTTCTCATCTTTCTGCGGCAGAGAGCTGCGGGCCTGCGGTGGTTCCGCCGTCCGCGGTCGCTCCCGCCAGACGCGCGCCCGGGCGCCGCCTGCCTGTGGGAGATCGTACAGGCAGTGCGCAGCCGCGAGCGGCCTGTTTTCGTGGTGCCCTTGGCGGTGATCCGCGGGAAGGGATTCCGGCGGCGCGAGTCGCGGATCGCCACCCTCCTGTACAGCGTGCAGGAGGCACCCTCCGAGGCGAAGCGGCTGATCTCCTTACTCTGGAATCGCGAGGATTCGCAGCTGACGTTCGGGACGCCAACGCCGCTGCGGGAGTTCATCGAACTGCACCGCGATGAGAGCGACGAGCGGATTGCGCGGCGGCTGACGCGAGCGCTGCAGATCTTTTTGTACCGCGAGGAGCGCGTGGTTCTGGGCCCAACCCTGCGGCCGAAAAAGGAGGTGCGGCAACTGGTGCTGCAGGGCGACGATTTGGTCGCCGTCGTGCGCCAGGTAGCGCGCGAAAAGGGCGAGCCCGAATGGAAGGTATGGCGGACGGCCGAGCGGTACTTCGACGAGATGGCGGCGAACTTCAACGGGGTCTATTTCGCCATCCTCGAGTACGCGTTCAACAAGATCTGGCCACGCGTGTTTCAGGGCTTGGAGTACAGCGGCCTGGAGCGCGTGACCGAATGCATGAAACGCGGCCCGGTGGTTCTGGTTCCCTGCCACCGCAGCCACTTTGACTACCTCATCCTCTCCTACATCTTTCACAACAATTACCTGAGCCCGCCGCACATCGCCGCGGGGATCAACCTGTCGTTCTGGCCTCTGGGGCCTCTGTTCCGAGGGACGGGAGCGTTTTTCATCCGCCGCTCCTTCGAGGACGATGTCCTGTACAAGACCGTGTTCCGGAAGTACCTCACCTACTTGATCCGCGAGGGGTACACCCAGGAGTTCTTCATCGAAGGAGGCCGCAGCCGTACGGGCAAGATCCTCACGCCGAAGCTGGGAATGCTCGCTGCGATCGTGAACGCCTTCATCGGGGGGGTACGCCGCGATCTCTTCCTCGTCCCTGTCTCCATTCACTACGGCCGCATCGTCGAGGAGGAGGCGTATTCGCGGGAACTCACGGGCGCCGAGAAGGAAAAGGAGTCCCTGCTGGGCTTGGTCCGAGCGCGCGGCATCCTGCGGCAGAAATACGGCACGGCCTATGTGACCTTCGCCGAGCCGATTTCCCTGAGCGCCGCACTCGGCGAGCGCCGCGAGCGCTTCCGCAAGGAAGCCGGCGACCCTCGCGTGGAGGAGGAGAAGCGGCGGTTCATCCAGAAGCTCGGCTTCCGCTTGCTGCGGGAGGTGAACAACGCCACCGTCGCCGGGGCGACCTCGGTCTCGGCGACGGTGTTGCTGAGCGCTCCCCACGCGGCCATGCGGTTTCACGACTTTCTGGCGGCGGCGCGGACGTTGACCCAGTACCTGCTCGACCACGGAATCGCGATCACGGCGTCGCTGGAACGCAACATGGCAAGCGAATTCCGGGAGAGCATTCACTTTCTCGAGAGCGGGGGCTTGGTGCAGTTGATCCCGGACCTCGAGGGACTGGTGCTCCACGTTCCCCCGCACAAGCGAATGATCCTCGACTTCTACAAGAACAACACCATCCACTTCTTCCTGTTGCCGGCGCTTCTGTCGCGGGCGCTTCTGCGAGGGCTCGAGGGCGCGGCTCTGCAGGAGGATGTGGCGTGGTGGCTCGACTTGTTCCGCTGGGAATTTCCGCTGCCGGAGCGGGAGGAGGTGGCGGTGCAGCTGCGCGGGCTACTCGACTACTACCGCTCTGCCAGGGCGATCGGCAGGCCGGACGGCGCTGTGTGCCCCGACCATCCGCTCATCCGGGCGACAGCCGGAATTCTCGACAATTTCGAGGAGGGCTACTGGATCGCAGCTCGCGGAGTCGCGGAGCTGAACCGGCCGATGCCGCGGAAGGCCCTCATCGCGCTCCTGCGCCGGCGATACGAGACCTCGCTGCTGCTGGGAGAGGCCCGCAAGCCCGAAGGCGGGGGCACGGTGACCTTGGGCAATGGCCTCGAGCGCTTCCGCGAGTTGGGCGTGATCGCCATGCAGGACCGCGGGCGCGGGAGGGACCGGATCGTGGAGCGCGGGCCTGCGTTCGACCAGCTACCCGCCCTCATCCGGAGGCTCTCGCCTCAGCGAGTACCCAGCCAGCAGCGCGCTGCCGGCGAAAGGGTCGCGGTTCCCGCAGGGGGTTGACGGGAAGGCTGCTCAGCTGCCCGATTCCTCGCTCTCGGCGGCGAGCGTCACCTCGAGCGCGCGGCCGGCGCGGCGCACGTCCAGCTTCGCGTCGGCTTCTCCGAGGGCGCGCACCTTGTCGCGGAAGTCTCCGATGCTCTTCACCTTCGCTCCGTTGACCGCGACGATGACGTCGCCGCGCTGCAAGCCGTTTGCGCTTTCCTGTACGCCCGAGACGACCACGCCTTCCCCCTCCGGCAACTGGAAGTGCTCGGCCAACTCTGGCGAGAGCGCTTGCACCGTGACGCCCCGCACGCTCGCGGTCTGCGCCCCTGCCTCGCGCCGGAGGTCCATGGTCGCCGCGCTGCTGAGCAGCGCGCGGACGACATAGATGGGCTTCTGGAACCGGACCGCCAAGGCGATCGCATCGCTCGGGCGGCTGTCGATCTCCATCTTGCGCGTGCTCGTGTGCAGGTGGATGCGGGCGAAGTACGTGCTCTCGCGCAGCTCGCGGATCACGACGCGGTCGAACTCGACCCCCGCCTCTACGAGGACGTTTTTCATCAAGTCGTGCGTCATGGGCCGCGGCGGTTGAATGCCTTGGATTTGAGCGGCGATCGCCTGAGCCTCCGCCGGCCCGATCCAGATCGGCAGCGCGACCTTGCGGTTTTTGTCCTGCAGGACCACCACCGGAGCGCCGGAAGCCTGGTCCAAGCCGACGCTCCGGACTTCGACCTCCACCTCGGCCGGCTCCGATTGCCGGCAGCCGGATGGCGCGATGGCAGCCGCCGCAGCGAGTGCGCACAGCAAGCTGCGTCGAACTACTAGCTGCATGTCCATGCTCCGCTGTACCGGCAGCATACGGGGACGATCGCGGTCAAGTCAATCCGCGGGGCCGCGCTGCCCGTCGCGGTGCCTGAGCGCTTGGCCCGCCGCCGTGCCGCGGGGGGCACGTTGACCCCGGGGGACGGGCGTGGCAAGAGGGAAGGGTCGCGGCCAGGGCGGCACCGAGGCGCGGTTGACTCCGGCGAACGGCTGGAGTATCGACGGCGGTTTTGAAAATCCGCGAGGATCCCGCAGCGGAGGGACGCACGGAGAAAGAGGTGCAAATCGAAAAGCGCGCCGAGCAACTTGCGCTGCGGCTCGCGCGGCTGCTCAACGAAGTGCCCGGCCATGACCGGGAGGCATTGCGCGAACTTCTCGTGGAGCGGCTGCGCGAAGAGACCGAGCCGATCGAACGCCCGGAGGGTCGCGGAGAGCGGCGCGCGGGCGATTTCAACCCGCTGGGCATCGGGATCCCGGTGTTCCTGGTGGGTGCGGTCTTGCTCGTGATCTTTCCGCCGGTCGGGCTTCTGCTGCTGGCTGCGGCGGGAGCGTTGGTCGTGTGGGGGCTCGCGGTGACCTTGCTGGCGGGGCCCACTGTGCGCTGAGGGCGAGCGATGGCAGAGCGGGCACAGGTGGCGGAGAAGCGGGACGCGCGACCGGCAGAGCAGCCGGTGCCGCGGGCGGGCTTGTGGTCGCGGCGCGATTTCTTTGGCCGCCTCGGATGGGCAGGGTTCGGAATCTTCAGCGGCGTCACGATCCTCAGTTTCATTCGCTCGGCCTTTCCGCGCGTTCTCTTCACGCCGCCCTCGACATTCAAGGCCGGCTTCCCGTCCGATTACGCCGTCGGCGAGGTGAGCGAAAAGTACAAGAAGGACTACCGGGTGTGGATCATCCGCGAGGCGGACGGGATGTACGCGCTGTTCGCGAAGTGCACGCACCTGGGATGCACGCCGCGGTGGTTGCCGGTGGAAGAGAAGTTCAAGTGCCCGTGCCACGGCAGCGGCTTCCGGAAGTCGGGGATCAACTTCGAGGGGCCCGCGCCGCGGCCGCTCGAGCGATTCCGCATCACGCTCGCTGATGACGGGCAGATCCTCGTCGATAAAAGCGTGAAATACCGTTACGAAAAGGGCGAGTGGAATAAGCCCGGGGCGTTCCTGAAAGTGTGAGGTGATGGGGAGCCGTCGGGGAGCGCAGTGGCCGGCACGAGAGCTGCCGGCGGCCCGGGGAAAGAAGGTTGCGCAAGCCAATGAGCCGATGGGATGAGATCAAGCGCCAGATCACGGAGTCCCAGGTCTGGCGGTCGATTTTCCGACACGGATACGAGGACACGCCGAAGAACCGGATCCTGATGGTCTCCGGCAACGTCTGGCTGCACCTGCACCCGCCGAAGGTGCGGCGCCACGGCGTGCGCTTGCGGTTCACCTGGTGCATGGGAGGAATCACCTTTCTCATGTTCCTGGTCACGGTGGTCACGGGTATCTACCTGATGTTCTACTACCGCCCGACTGCCGAGTACGCGTACGCGGACATGAAGTATCTCGAATTTGACATGCCGTTCGGGATGCTCATGCGGAACATGCACCGCTGGGCTGCGCACGGCATGGTGATCGCGGTGTGGCTCCACATGTTTCGCGTGTTTCTCACAGGTTCGTACAAGCCCCCGCGCGAGTTCAACTGGGTGGTCGGGGTGATCCTGCTCGTGCTGACGCTGCTGCTGAGCTTCACGGGATACCTGTTGCCGTGGGACCAGCTCTCGATTTGGGCGGTGACCGTGGGATCGAACATGGCGCGCGCCACGCCGCTGTTGGGCAACGAGGGGCCGTTCGCGGAGTTCACCGGGGTCAACCCGATCTACGACGCGCGGGCGTTTCTGTTCGGCGGCGGCGAGGTGGGCGCGCACACGCTGCTCCGGTTCTACATCCTGCACTGCATTTTCTTCCCCCTGGTGGCGAGCCTTTTCATGGCCGTGCACTTCTGGCGCATTCGGCGCGACGGCCTGTCCGGTCCGCCGCTGTGAGCCGGAGGCGGGCCGCTGGCGGCGGTGGTGAGGTAGTCCATGCGCGTCCTGCTGTTACCCGCGTTGATGGTCCTCGTGATCTGGTTCCTGTATTGGCTTGCCCGACCGAAGAAGACCGATGGCTGAGGCGAAAAAACAACCGGCCCTGAAGGCGATCAGCGGCGGCGTTGCGGCGGCCAAGCCCGCCGAGGCAGCGGCGCGCAAACCCGGGCCGCGGGACGACAAGGTGCACACCTGGCCTCACCTCGTGCGGCTGGAGTTCCTGGTGGCGATCTTCGTGATGGTGCTGCTGATCGTCTGGTCGCTGCTCGTCGACGCGCCGCTGGAGGAGCCCGCCAACCCGACGCGAACGCCCAATCCGTCCAAAGCGCCGTGGTACTTCTTGGGCCTCCAAGAAATGCTCGTGTTCTTCGACCCGTGGCACGCAGGGGTGGTGTTGCCGAGCCTGATCATCATCGGCCTGATGGTGATCCCGTACATCGACATAAACCCAGCCGGAAACGGGTACTACACGTTCCGAGAGCGGAAGATCGAAATCCTGACGTTCTTCTTCGGCTTTCACATCCTCTGGGTCTCGCTCATCATTATTGGCACCTTCATGCGCGGGCCGGGGTGGAATTGGTTCTGGCCCTGGGAGCCGTGGGACACCCACAAGGTCGAGGCGATGACGAATGTCGACCTGCCCTATCTGGTAGGTTTCCGGGACTACTGGTGGGCGGCGGCGTGCGGGTTTGCAGTTGGGGTGGGCTATTTCGTCCTGGGCACAGCGGCGATGTACGCTTGGGTGGTGTGGCTGAAGGGGCAGGAGTTTATGCGGCGGTGGGGCATGGGGCGCTTTCTGACCACGACGTTTCTTTTCCTGAACATGATCGCCGTGCTGGTGAAGATGCTGCTGCGCCACGCGTTCAACGTGAAGTACATCATGGTGACTCCATGGCTGAACATCTGAGCAACGTCCTCGGGGCCACCGGCTCGGGCCGGAGCAGGCGATGCGCGGATCGGTCGCGTTCTATCTGGCGAAAGTGATCCAGGCCTTGGGCTTCGCGGACGTGGGATACGCGCTTTTCGTGGGCCTCACCGAGAGCGATGCGCTGGGCAAGGAGTTCCGGCTGATGCTGCTCGGAGTGGCAGTTTTCTACGCCGGCCGCTTGGTCGAGAGGTGGGCGTCGGCGTAAGGGGAGAATCGCGGTGCGGCGAGCGGAGTGGGACGACGAGCAGCGCTCCTACAGCGCGATCTTTCTCGTCGGCGTGGGCCTGCTGCTGGCGGGCGCGCTGTGGTCGATCTGGGACGACAACATATCCCGCCGCCCCTGGAAGAAATACCAGGCGCAGTTCTTCCAGCTCCAGATCGACCGGGCGCGGCACGCGGTGCTGGACGAAGAGCGCCGGCTGGCGGCCGACCCGGAGTACCAGAGAGTTCTGCGCGACCTCTCCGCGGCGGCAAAGAAGCTCGCCTCGGGGGAAACGGCGCGGGAACTGGAGCGGTTGAGAAAAGCGCTCGAGCAGCAGAAGGTGCGGACTTCGGAACTCGACCTGGACCTCCGCATCGTCAAAAGCCGGATCGAGGAGGCCTGGTACGAGTACGACCACGCGATCCTCACGGGGCGGCCCGCGGAAAAGGCAAGGGCGCACCTCGAGGAGCTGGAAAAGGAGCGGGACGGGCTGGCGGCTGCACTGCAGGAAAGCGAGAAAAAAGAAGCGGAGATCCAGGCGCAGATCTCCACCGTGGAGGCGGAGGCGGGACGGCTCGAAAAGCAGAAGGAAGCCATGGAGGCGGAGCTGCGGCGGTTGCGCCAGCGGCTGGCCGGGCTCACGCTTTCGGTAGGCCCGTTCCAGTTCCCGAAAGTCCCGCGCATCGAGCAAGTGGTTCTTGGGGAGTTCGATCGCGGCAATTTCGATACGCCGCTCAACCGGGTCGACCGCTGCCATTCGTGTCATGCGGCGATCGATAAGCCGGGATTCGAAGACCAGCCGAACCCGCTTAAGACGCACCCGCATCTGGATCTCTTGAGTCACCATCCTGTGGACAAGTTCGGTTGCACCCCGTGCCACGGCGGCCAAGGAGCGGCGGTAAATTCGGCCCGACAAGCGCACGGCGAGGAGCGCTTCTGGGACCAGCCGCTGCGGCGCGGGGAAATGGTGCAGGCCTCCTGTATCCAGTGCCACAGGGACACGCGCGGCTTAGCCCATGCGGATGTGGTCGCCCGCGGCCAGACGCTGTTCGAAGAGCTCGGCTGCCACGGGTGCCACTTGACCGAGGGATACGAGAACCTCGAAAAGGTGGGCCCGTCGTTGCGGCGCATCGCAGCCAAGGCGGATCCGAGCTGGCTCGTGCGATGGGTGGAAAGCCCGCCCCGCTACCGGCCGCGCACGCGAATGCCGGATTTTCTGTTCAACCGCGAGCAGGCGATTGCCGTCGCTGCGTACTTGCTGGATTCAAGCCGGCCCGAAAGCGAGCAGTGGCTGAGCCGCCATCCGGAGCCCGAGGGCGTCGATCCCGGCGATCCGGAACTGGTGGCGGAAGGGCGGCAGCTAGTGGAAACTCTCGGGTGCCGGGGGTGCCACGGTCTCGATGCGGGTGAGTCCCCCGCGTCCCTGGGGGCCAACAAGGACATCGCGCCCAACCTTTCCGCGGTTGCCGAGAAAACCACGCCCCGCTGGATCTATCACTGGCTCCGGAGCCCGCGCGACTACTCGCCGGTGGCCCGCATGCCGAACCTGCGCTTGACCGACCGCGAGGCGAAGGCCATCGCGTCGTACCTGGCCACTCGCGGCGCGCCGAAGGCCGAGCCAGCAGCGGTCGCGCGACTTGCGGACCCCGCGGCGATCGAGACCGGCAAATCTCTCGTCCGCAAGTACGGCTGCTTCGGCTGCCACGACATCCCCGGGATGGAGAACGAGTCTCGCGTGGGCGTGGAGCTTTCTGCGTTCGGATCGAAAACCCTCGAGGAGCTGTTTTTCGGCAACCACACTGATATCCCCTACACGTGGGAAGATTGGACGTATCACAAGCTGCGCGACCCGCGGACCTACGCCACGGAGCGCATCGAGCAGCAAATGCCGAACTTCCACTTGGAGGATCCTGACATCCGGGCGTTGCGGGTGTTCTTGAAAAGCCGGGCAGACGAGAAGATTCCCGAAAAGTACATGGCGGACGCGAACGAACGGGGCAGGAGGATCTTGGCGGGACGCCGCTTGGTGCACCGCTACAACTGCACGGGTTGCCACGTCATCGAAGGCCGTGGCGGAGACATCCGCGCCTTCTATGCGGAACAGCCGACCATGGCGCCGCCGATCTTGAATGGTGAGGGAGCGAAAGTGCAGTCGGATTGGCTGTTTGGATTCTTGAAAGAGCCGGTTCCCCTGCGGCCCTGGCTGCAAGTGCGCATGCCCACATTCGGGTTCTCCGATCGCGAAGCGACCATCCTGGTCGAGTACTTCGCCGCCCTCGACCACGTCGAGACCCCGTTCGTACACATCGTCTCTGCGGAGGTCCCGCCCGAGAATATCGAGGCGGGGCGCCTGCTCGCCTCCAAGGAGTACTTCGACTGCTTCTCCTGCCATCAGCGCGGCGGCCAGAAGCCCGAAGGACCGCCTGAGGGATGGGCTCCCGACCTCGCCTTGGCGCGGCAGCGGTTGCAGCCCGACTGGATCCTGCGCTGGCTGCGCGATCCGCAGGCCGTGCAGCCGGGAACGAAAATGCCCTCGTTTTTCCCCGGCGGGCCGGAGGACGTTTTGGGGGGCGACGAGGACTTGCAGATTCGAGCCCTGCGCGACTACATCATGAGCCTCGGCGAGCCGCGGGCGCTGCTCGCTCGCGGGCCGAGCCAGGGCGAGGGGAACCGGGGCGGCGCGCCGGGTGCGGCCGCTGCGGCGAACTGAGTCGAGAATCCGTGAAAGCACAGCGATGAGAGGAGGTTTGACGATGGTGAGAAAGACGTTGGGAGCGTTCGCGGCGCTGGCGCTGGTCTCCGGTGCCGCCAGTGTGTCGGGTTACGAGGCCGGTCCGGTGTCCGGCGGAGGAACGATTGCCGGCCAGGTGAAATTCCAGGGGTCGCCACCGGCTCCGAAGCCGCTCGAGGTGACCAAGGACAAAGAAGTGTGCGGGGTGACTCCCAAGCACGACGAAAGCCTGCTCGTGGGCCCGCAAGGCGGCCTGAAAAACGCGGTCGTCTTCTTGACCAACGTGAGCAAGGGCAAGCCCTTCGCGAGCGCGAAGCCCGTGCTCGATCAGAAGGGTTGTCAGTACATCCCGCACGTGTTTCTCACCCCGGCCGGGGCCACGGTGGACATCGCCAACGACGACGGGATCCTCCACAACATCCACACGTACAGCAAGAAAAACCCGCCTGTGAACCGCGCCCAGCCGAAGTTCAAAAAAGTCATCCAGGAGAAATTCAGCCAGCCGGAGATCTTCGAGGTGCGGTGCGATGCCCACGGGTGGATGCAGGCCTGGGTGGTGGTCCAAGACCATCCCTACTATGCGGTCACCGACGAGGGTGGCAACTACAAGCTCACCGATGTCCCTCCTGGGGAGTACGAGCTGAAAGTGTGGCATGAAAAGCTCGGGGAGAAGGTGCAGAAGGTGAGTATCCAAGGCGGGCAGACCGCGACGGTGAATTTCGAGCTCGCGGCAAAGTGAGGGCAGGCCAGCCCGGAGCGCGGAGAGGCAGCATGAGTTCCCGGCCCGGCGGCGGCCGCAAGTTGTCGGACTTCGCTGCGCTCGCGAAGCCGCGCATCGTCGCCATGGTGCTGGTGACGACGATGGCGGGCTATTACCTCGGAGCCCGGGCGGGCGTGGGCTGGTTCGAGCTCGTGCCGGTGCTGTTTGGAACCGGGCTGGCGGCAGCGGGAACGATGGCGCTCAATCAGTACCTGGAGCGCGACGTCGACGCGCTGATGGCGCGCACGCGGCTGCGACCGCTTCCCGACGGCCGGCTCGATGCGGCCGATGCGCTGGGTTTCGGAACGGCGCTTCTCGTGCTCGGCTTGCTGCACCTGGCAATTGCCGTCAACGAACTTTGCGCGCTGATCACGGCCGCCACGGCTGCGAGTTACCTGCTGCTGTACACGCCGCTGAAGCGCCGCTCCTCGCTGTGCACTCTGGTGGGCGCCGTGCCGGGCGCGCCGCCGCCCGTGGCCGGGTGGGCGGCAGCGCGGGG
>JBBIUR010000039.1:16277-22497 GCA_037440145.1 Myxococcales bacterium
TCGATCGTCAAGAACCTGGTGCTGCGCATGGGCGGCGAGGTGGGCGTCGAGAGCTGGATCTTGTTCGCCATTCTCTTTCTGTGGCAACTGCCGCACTCGCTGGCGATCGCCTGGCTCTACCGCGAGGACTACGCCCGCGCCGGCTTGAGGGTCTTGCCGGTCGTCGAGCCCGACGGCGGGAGCACGGCGCGGCAGATCGTGGCCAATTGCTCCGCCCTCCTCGTCGTGGGATTGCTGCCCACCCTGGCGGGGGTGGCGGGCAGGGCGTATTTCGCCATGGCTTTTTGCCTGGGCGCGGGTTTGCTGGTGGCCGGCGTGCGCGCAGCGCTTCTCCGCAGCCCGGAAGCGGCGCGCCAGCTCTTGCTCGCTACGCTCGCGTATCTGCCGCTCTTGCTCGGCACCATGGCGATCGACAAGGCTGCGACGTAGGGGCGTGAAGGGCGCGTGCCAGGGGCGAGCGGCAGCGGAGGCCGCGAGGGGGAAGATCGCTGCGTGGCTGGTGGCAGCCAGCGCGACTCTGGTGCTGGTGGGTTGCACGCGTGCCGGGACAGCGCCGCCCGTGCTGGGCACGGTGCCGGATTTCCGGTTCACGGAGCGGAGCGGGCGCGTTGTGAGCCGCGACGAGCTGCGGGGAAAGACGTGGGTCGCGGACTTTTTCTTCACCCGTTGCCGGGGGGTTTGCCCGCTGCTGACGGCGCGCCTGGCGGAACTGCAGCGCAGGATCGGCCTCGAGGGGGCGGCCGATGTGCGCTTCGTTTCGTTCACCGTCGACCCGGCCGCAGATACGCCCGAGGTGCTCGCCGCCTACGCCGCGCAGTTCGGCGCGAGCCCCACGCACTGGCTCTTCCTCACCGGCGACCGGGCGGCGCTCTTCCAGCTCATCGGGCAGGGCTTCGGGCTCGCGGTGGCCGATCGCCCGGGGTCGACGAGCAGGGATCCGAACGACCGGCTCACTCACAGCGACCGGTTCGCGCTCGTCGATGGCCAGTTCCGCATCCGCGGCTTTTACCGGGCCACCGATGCGGATGCGATCGAGCAGCTGGCGCGAGACCTGGCTCGCGTGCGCGCCGAAGCCGGTTGAGGCGCCCCGGGGCAGGCGGGCGCGCCCTTTCGCCGCGCGGGCAACGCAGCCCGCGCTACGCCGAGACCGGGTTCTTGCGATTGGCGCTGTGCGCCGCCGCTCCGAAGGCAGCAAGCGCGAAGGCGATGGTGACGGCTACGGATTTCCCCAGCGCGGGCAGGTTTCCAGCGGCTGCAGGAGCGCCTAGGTATAGGCAGCGGCGCAGGGCTGCCACCCCATACGTGAGCGGGTTCAGAGTCATGAGCCAGCGCAGCGGCGCGGGTGCGCCCGTGGCAGGAAAAAAGGCGCCGGAGAGAAACCAGATCGGTAGCAGGATGACGTTCATGATGGCGTGAAAGCCTTGCGTCGAATCCATGCGCCACGCGATCACGAGCCCCAAGCTCGTCAGCGCCAGCGCGACCAGTGTCATCACGGCGCCCGTGGCGGCGACCGCGGGGGCGGAAAGCGGGATGCCGAGAAAGGGTGCGATCGCCAAGCACGCCATGCCTTGCACCACGGCGAGGGTCGTTCCGCCGGCGGCTTGGCCCAGAGCGATCGCCCAGCGGGGCACGGGTGCCACCAAGACACCTTGGAGGAACCCCTCGCGGCGATCTTCCACCGTGGAGATCGTGGCGAAAATTGCCGTGAACAACAGCACGAGCGCGATCGTCCCGGGGAAGAAGTACGTGACGTAGTTCGTGCTCGCAGGCATGCCAGCCGGCCGAAACGACGCGTTGAGCCCTCCCCCGAGCAAAAGCCAGAAGGCCAGGGGTTGTGCCAGCGCGCCGCTCAGCCGGCTGCGCTGGCGCACGAAACGCACGATCTCGCGGCGCCAGAGCGAGCAGATCGGCAGCACAGTTCCCCTCATGGTTCCGCTCTCTCGTTCCCCGGTTCACCCCAGAACTTGTGCCCGGTCAGGCGGATGAACGCATCTTCCAGGGTCGGCTTGCCGTACGTCACCAGCGTGATCTCGTTCGGGAAGGCCTCCGCGATCTCGCGCACGAACTCGTGCCCTCGTGGCCGCTCCAAGCGCAGCGTGCCGTTCACAAGGGCGGGCTCTGTGCCGAACCGCTGCCGCACCAGGTCCCGCAGCCGCTGCGGATCGGTAGCGTGCAGCACTACCACGTCACCGCCCACGCGCGCCTTGAGCTCTGCGGGCGTGCCGACGCTGACGAGCGAGCCGCGATGCAGGATCGCGACCCGGTCGCAGCGCTCTGCTTCCTCCATGTGGTGCGTCGTCAGCACGATCGTAGTTCCTTCCTCCTCGCGGAGCTGCCGCAGGTACTGGAAAAAGTCGCGCCGCGCCCCGGGATCGAGGCCCGTGCTCGGCTCGTCGAGCAGCAGGAGCGGGGGCCGGTGAAGCAGCGCTTTCGCCAGTTCGGTGCGCCGCTGCAGACCTCCCGATAGAGTTTCCAGGCGATCGCGGGCGCGCTCTGCAAGGCCCAGGCGCGCGAGTACGGCGGCGGCCCGCTCCCGCAGCGCGTGGCCCCGCATGCCGTAGAGGTAGCCGTGGTGGAGGAGGTTCTCCTGCACGGTGAGTTTGCCGTCCACGCTCGGGCGCTGGAAGACCACTCCCAGGTGGCGGCGGACCGCATCCGGCGCCTGTCCCAGAGAATGGCCGAAGATGGACACGCGCCCGCTCGTCGGTTGCAGCAGAGTGGAGAGAATTCGGAACAGGGTGGTCTTGCCGCTGCCGTTCGGCCCCAGCAGGGCGAAGATTTCGCCCCAGCGCACGGAAAGCGTCACTCCCGCAAGCGCGGTCCGGGTGCCGTACTGGTGGCAAACTCGCTCCAACTGGATCGCGCTGTCAGGCATTGCTGAACGCTCAAGCGCTTCGCCGGTGCACGACGCGCAAGTTGGGCTTTTCCGGATGGAACAGGTAGTCCACGGCGAGCCAAAGGCTCTTCGCGTGCCGAAACAGGAGCGGCGGCAGCAACACGGCCACTGCGCCGCAAAGGGCGGCGAGCGAGGGAATCGACAAGCCCGCCGCGGACTCCAGCACTAGAAACCCCGCGATCGCGACCACCGCCGTTCCGGTGTACGTGAGGTAGATCGCGCCCGCCACCTGCTCGGGTTCCCTTTCCAAAGTCAGCCCGCAGGCTGGGCAGACTCGGTGCGTCGCAAATACCCCGCGGAACACCGACCGCTCTCCGCACCGCGGGCATCGCAGCCGCAGGGCTCGCAAAAGCACCTGAGAGGCGTCACGGAACTTCATCGCCTTGGAAAATTCCGCCCGCATATTGCCACACGTGCCCGTCGCGGCATAGTCCTGTCCCGGGAGGTCGAGATGGTTCTGGAGAAATTTCGACTCGATGGGAAAAGAGCCCTGGTGACCGGCGCGAGCCGGGGGATCGGTCAGGCAATTGCGATCGCGTATGCCGAAGCCGGTGCCGACGTCGTCCTCGTCAGCCGCAAGGAGGAGGCGCTGCGGGAGACGGCAGCGGCGGTGGAGAAACTCGGGCGCCGCGCGCTCGTGGTGCCGGCAAACTGCGGGCGTGCGGAGGACATCGCGGGGCTGGCCGAAACCGTCCGCGCCCAGTGGGGCGGCGTGGACATTTTGGTCAACAATGCCGGAACGAACCCCGTGATGGGCGCGCTCACCGGCGTCGACGAAGCGGCCTGGGACAAAACCATGGCCGTGAACCTGAAGGGGCCCTATCTGCTCGCCCGCGCCCTCGCGCCGGTGATGAAGGCGCAGGGGTGGGGTCGAATCGTGAACATCGCCTCGACGAGCGGGGTCCGCCCCACAGCGCTGCTGAGCGTCTACAGCATCAGCAAGGCAGGGCTCATCGCGATGACCAAGGTCCTGGCGCAGGAGCTGGGGGGTTACGGGATCACGGTGAACGCGATTGCGCCGGGCCTCGTCGAGACGCGCTTCTCGAGCGCTCTCTGGCAGAATCCGGAAGTGCGGAACCGAACGCTGGAAACATGTGCCCTGCACCGCTTGGGCAAGCCCGACGACATCAGCGGCCTTGCGCTGTACCTGGCTTCGGATGCCTCAGCCTTCCTCACCGGGGAGGTCATTGTGATCGACGGAGGCGCCTTTTAGCGACCGAGGGACTGCGCTGCGGGGCGGAAGCCGACGGGCAGGCGTGCCAGGACGCGGAACAGCGAACGGCCCCACTCGAGCTCGGCGGTGAGCAGATGGAGGTCTCGGAAGCGCCGCACGAGCGCGCCAATTGCGACCTGTGCCTCCATCCGCGCAAGGTGGGCGCCGAGGCAGAAGTGAGCGCCGCCCCCGAATGCTAGGTGGTCGTCGTTCGGGCGCGAGATGTCGAAGCGGTCGGGGTCGGGAAAGTGCTCCGGGTCCCGGTTCGCAGCGGCGAGAAAGCACATCACGGGACGATCGGCCGGGATGACGCGGTCGCCGAACGGCGTGTCTTCGCGCGTCACGCGCACCGTGAGCAGTATGGGCCCGTCGTAGCGCAGGCACTCTTCGATCGCCGCGGGGACCAGGGAAGGGTCCGCCCGGAGCTTCCACAACTCCTGCGGGTGCCGGAGGAGCGCCAAGATGCCGTTGCCGATGAGCCCGATGGTGGTCTCGAACCCCGCAATGAGCAGCCCGATGCACTGCGATAGCAGCTCGCTGGAGCTCAGCCGGTTGCCCTCTTCCTCGGCCCGGATGAGCTCGCTCAGCAGGTCGTCTCCGAGCGCGCGCCGCCGCTCTTCGATCAGGCACGAGAAGTAGTCCGACAGTGCCTGCGCTGCGGCCAGCGCGCGATCGAACAACTCGGGCGACAGAAACGCTGCAGCGAGCAGGTGGGTCGCCAGCGCCGTCCACTCTGTGAAGCGCTCGCGGTCCGAGACCGGCACCCCCATCATTTCGCAGATGACCGTTGCGGGCACGGGCAATGCGAGGTCGGCAATCACGTCCATCTGGCCCTGGTCCCGGACGCGGTCGAGCAGCTCCTCCACCAGCGCCGTCACGCGCGGCCGCAAACTCTCGATGGCGCGCGGGCGAAACGCCTGGCCCATCAACTTGCGCAGCCGCGTGTGCACCGGGGGATCCTGTTGCAGGAGGAACTCTCCAGGAGCACCCGGAAGCCCAGGTGCGCTCATGCCGAACACCTGCCCGTCCCGCGTCCGCACCCCCGAGGGCACTTCCTTGAGCATGCGCACGACGTCCCCGTAGCGGGTCAGCCGAAAGATCCCGAGAGGCGTCTCGTTCACCGGATCCCGCTCGCGCAGCCGGTGCAAGAGGGGATACGGATCGGCGCGAAACTGGGGATCGAGTGGGTGCACCCCGAGCCAGGGGTCGTCGCCTTGGAGCGGGGCTCCGGCGGAGTCAGGAGTTTCCGCGCCGGCTTGCGGCGGGTGGATTTCGTCACGCACGGACTCTCTCCTAGCGCGCTTGCCGCGGGGTTACAACGCCCGGGGCAGCGCCGCGCCACGGCTACAAGATGTTGTGGTCTGCCCGCTATCTTGCGTCACATGTAGCGCTTTGCTAAGAGGCGACATGGCAACGCAAGCGCAGCCGAAGACGCCCACCTGGCGGGATTCGCGGGTGGGCTTTCGCGCATCTGCGGGGCAGCTTTTGCGGAGGAGGGCGTGATGTTCACGTACGACCTGCCGGAAGGGCTGACGTTCGACGACGTGTTGCTCGTGCCGGCCAAGGCCGATTTCTTGCCGCGCGAAGCCTCGGTGCAAACGCGCCTGACGCGCAACATCTCCCTGAACATCCCGCTGCTGAGCGCCGCGATGGACACGGTGACGGAATCCCGCATGGCGATCGCCATGGCGCAGGAGGGCGGCCTCGGCGTGATCCACCGCAATCTCTCCATCGAGCAGCAGGCGCGGGAGGTCGAGGCAGTGAAGAAGTCGGAGAGCGGCATGATCACCGACCCGGTGACCGTGCATCCCGACCAGCCGATCGCCGAAGCGCTCGAGATCATGAGCCGGTACCGGATTTCCGGCTTGCCGGTGACCGTGGACGGCAAGTTGGTGGGGATTCTGACGAATCGCGATCTGCGCTTCGAAAAGCGCATGGATCGCAAGGTGCGCGAGGTAATGACGAGCAAGAACCTCGTGACCGGGAGGCCTGGAATCGGTCTCGAGGAGGCCAAGGAAATCCTGCACGCGCATCGGATCGAGAAGCTCCTGATCGTCGACGAGCACGGGCGGCTGAAGGGACTGATCACGGTCAAGGACATCCAGAAGGCA
>JBBIUR010000040.1:0-22473 GCA_037440145.1 Myxococcales bacterium
CGCTGCGCGCTTTGGTGCGCGAGGTTCTCGTGGCTCCGCACATCGAGGAGTATGCCGCAGCGCTGGTCCGCGCCACGATCCCGAATCACTCGAAGTACGCTCCGAAAACGGGCGCACCGTTGCCCGTCGACGAATGGGTCGAGCGCTACGTCAGCTTCGGCTCGAGCCCTCGGGGTGGACAGGCGCTGCTGCTCGGCGCGAAGGTGCTGGCGCTGCTCGACGGCAGGGTGAACGTCGCGTACGACGATGTCGACCGGGTCGCGGTGCCGGCTCTCAACCACCGCCTAGTGCTGAACTTTGCCGCCGAGGCCGACGGCGTGGATCCCCGGTCGCTGATCGAACGGACCGTCCATGCCGGCCGCCGCCTGCGCCACTGACATCCGCACGGCCGTTGGGAAGGTCCTCGAGCCGGCCTTCCTGCGCACTTTAGCCCGCCTGCGGCTGGCCGCGCACTCCGTGGGCGGCACGCGTCCGGGCAACACACCGGTGCGGCGCGGGAGCGATCCGACCGGTCTCGAGGTCGAGCGCTACAAGGCCTACGACCCAGGAGATGAACTCCGCTTCATCGATTGGAATGCCCTTGCCCGCCTCGACCAACTGCTGGTCAGGCGGTTCCGGGCCGAGCGGGAGGCGGGCGTCCATGTCTTTCTCGACGGCAGCGCCTCCATGGATTGCCCGCCGGCCGACGGCAAGTTCCCCTTTGCCGTGGCGCTGGCGCTGAGTCTCGCGTACGTGGCCTTGCATCGCCACGAGCTGGTGCGGCTGATCTGGCTCGGGGAACACGGCTCGGGAGAGAGCTTTGCCGCATCTCCCCCCGTGCGCCTCGAGGCGTACTTGCCGCGACTGACGGCGTTTTGCGCACCGCTACAGCCCCGGGGGCGGACGCGCCTGCGCGAGGGCATTCGCGCGTATGTCCAGCAAACGCGCGCGCCCGGCCTGGCCATTGTGATCTCGGACTTTCTCGTCGAGCCCGACGACTGGCGGGCGGCGCTGCGCGAGCTGGGCGCGCGCGGGTTTCACGTCGCGGCCTTGCGGCCCCTTGGAGACCGCGAGCGGGAGCCTGCCCTCCTGTTCCGGCGGGGCCTTCTCGTCGACGTCGAAAGCGGGCGCCAGCGCGCGGTGTCTCTTACACCGGAAAGGCTCGCGCAATATCAGGCAGCGCTGCGCGCCCACTTGGAAACCCTGGAAGCCGAGTGCGCGCGGGGGGGAGCGATCTTCGCCGTCTGCGACACGGCAGCAGGCCTGGAGCATTGCCTCTTCCGCCAGCTCCCGGCAGTGGGGCTTCTCCGATGAGGCACTGTTCCTCCGTGCCGCGCCGCGGCTCGCGCGCTGCTGCCAACTCGGAAATGCACCCGAGGATTCGGGCAGCAGCGAACAGGCTCTCTAGCCCTGCGAGCTCCGCGCGGGCGCCGCGACGCGGAGTGTGCCAGACCGCATTTCGGACATGGGCTTCTTGAATCCAGCAGCATTCGCGTTTGGCGCTGCGCTCGCCGTCCTCGTGCTCCTCTACCTGTGGGATCGACTGCGGCGGCGCGTCGCAGTCCCCTCGCTGCTCCTGTGGGAGTCGGTCCGCGAGGACCCCGTGGAATTGCGGCGCCTGCGGCCTGACTGGCTCTTCTACCTCCAGGCCGCCCTGCTGAGCGCGCTGGTTCTCGGCCTCGCTCGGCCCTACTTTGCCGGTGGCCCTGCGGGAACGGCGCGGCGGCGCGTGCTCGTCATCGACGTCTCGGCGAGCATGCAGGCCCGCGAGGGCCGCCGCACGCGCTTCGAGATGGCACGGGACCAGGCGCTGGAAATCGCCGCCCGGCAGGGTCCGGAGGACGAAGCGATGGTGATCGCCGCAGCGAAACGACCGCGCGTGATTGCCGGTTTCACGCGCGATCGCGACGCGGTCCTGGCAGCCCTGCGGAGCCTGGAGCCCACGGACACCGGCGACGGTTTGGCAGCCGCAATCGCATTGGCCAAACGCGCGCGGGCCGCGGATCCGGAAAACACGGAAATTCTGGCGTTCACGGATCTGCCGGAGAGCGCGCTCGAGCCGGAAGACCGCCCGGTGGTGCAGCGTTTCTCGGTAGGCGAGACCAGCGACAACCTCGCGGTCAGCGCCCTTCAGGTCTACCAGGGTCCTTTCGAATCTCCCGGCGAGGCGCGGGCGTACGTGTTCGTCCACAACTTCTCGTACGCCGAGAAGCACGGGTTCCTGTCCGTGCGCCTCGGGGCGAGGACGATCGAGCGCACGGGCTTTACGATCCCGGGCCGCTCGAGCCGGAGCTTTCCGGTGGCGGGAATCTCCAGCGCGGGTCTCTTGACCGCGGAGCTCGAAGCCGAAGACGCGCTGGCCGTGGACAACCGAGCCTACGCGTGGATTGGCGAGCCGCCTCGTTTGCGGCTGCTGGTCGTCTCCGAATCGCCGCGCCTGCCGGAACAGCTCGCCGAAATCGCAAAAGCGCTGCCAGGAGTCTCGGCAGAAGCCGTCGCCCCTGCCCGTTACGACTCCCGGAAAACCGCGAGCTTCGATGCCGTCGTTTTCAATCGGGTCGCGCCCGATCTGCCCGAGAGCAACGCGCTCTACGTCTTTCCTCCGCCCGGAAATCCCGCCCTGGCGGTGGGGCCGGAAGAAGAGCGGGTCGAGGTGCTGGACTGGAACGATGGGCACGAAGCGCTGCGGGGACTGCAACCGATATTTTCGGCGCCACTGCGGGCTGCGCGGGCTGTCCATCCCGAGGCGGGGGCAGACCCACTGCTATGGTGGCGGTCGCGGGGGGGCGAGGCACCGCTCGCATTTACTTTTGCCCGCAACGGCAAACGCTTCGCCTGCATCGCGTTCGACCTCGAACGCGAAGAGCTCTTGGGCAATGACAACCTCGACCTGCTCCTCTTCTTCCTCAATTTGCTCGCCTGGCTCGCTCCCGCCGATCCGAGCGCCCCACTCCTCGTGCGCACGGGAGAAACGGCGCAGATTCCGGAACTGTCGGACTCCGGACCCGCACGGGTCACGGATCCCCGGGGGCGTGCCTTCGAGTTGGAGAGCGGGCAGACGCATCTGGAAACGAACCTGGCCGGCATCTACTGGCTGCGCGGCGATGGCGGCGAGCGCGCGGTGGTCGCCAATTTTTCCGACAGCGCAGAGTCCGATATTGGGCGCGGCGCCAAAACAGCCGCGCGGCGGGCGCATCCAGAACCCCGGGCTGGCAGGCTAGGGCCCAAACGCGCCTTCGGGTGGTGGCTCTACCTGCTGGGGGGTGCGCTGATGGCCGCCGAATGGGTCGCTTGGAGGCGGACGAGCCAATGGAGCTGAGCCCCTCCGATCTGATGCGGCTGGTCGCACACGGGCACAAACCGTTCCTGCTCGTGCGCATGCCGGCCTTTTTGGCCGTCGCCGTGCTGGCGCTGGCTTTTCTCCGGAGCGGAGGGCGCGCCATACGCGGGGCGGCGCTCCTGCGCGCCGCGGCTTTTTTCTGCTTGAGCCTGGCGCTTGCCGGCCTCGCTGCCGCCGTGCGGCTGCCCGCCCGCAGCAGCACAACCGTGGCGGTTGTGGACCTCTCCGAAAGCATGGACGAGCAGGCGCGCGCGTGGGCGCTTCGCTTCGTCAACGATCTGGTAGCGGCACTGCCGCCAGGGGACGAATTTGCGCTGATCACCTTCGCCGGCGCGGCGCGCGTGGCGCGACCTCCGGGGCCGCCGCGGCCGGTCGACGAGTTTCCGCCGCCGCCCTCCCCCTCGGCCACGGACATCGGCGCCGCGCTGGAAACCGCGCTGGCCGTGTTGCCCTCCGAAACGGCGAGCCGGGTCGTGCTTCTCTCCGACGGCACCGAAACGCGCGGCGATGCGCGCTCGGTAGCCGCGCGGGCGGCGGCTCTCGGGGTGCGGATCGACACCGCTGCCCCCCCACGGCCGTTCGCTCGAGACGTTGCGATCGAGAAAGCCATGGCTCCGGCAGTGGTGACCAAAGGCCCGGCGTTCCCGCTGCGCCTAGTCGTCACCAACTCCGGAGAGGCGCTCCCGGTCGCCGTGAGCCTTTACATCGACGGCCGGGAAGCCGGGCGGCAGCAGCTCGACCTCGGGCCCGGCCGCAGCCGCATCGACCTTCCTGTGGCGCTCTCGGGTCAGGGCAGCCGACGCCTGCGCGCCGAGATTCTAGCTCCCGGCGACGCTCTGCCCAGCAACAACTACCGGGAGGTCACGGTGACCATTGCCGGGCCGCCACAAATTCTTCTCCTCGCTCCCCGGGACGACTCCCCCATCGCACAAGCCCTGCGCCAGAAGGGCGCGGCAGTGCGCGTGCAGCCACCCGGCGCCTTGCGCGCCGACCTGCGGGCCCTTCTGGAGTACCACGCGGTGATTGCGCAGAACGTGACCGCCGCCGATCTTTCGCCCGCGGCGCTCGCAGCCCTGGAGCGCTACGTGCGCGACTTCGGCGGCGGGTTCGTCCTCGCCGGCGGGCGCCAGAGTTACGGCGACACGGGGTTCCAGCAAACGGCCCTGCAGCACATGCTGCCCCTGACACTCGAGCCGCAGCGCGAGCCGCCGCGCCACCGCGACCCGCTGGCCCTGATCATCCTGATCGATCGCTCCAACAGCATGGGCTATGCGGTCTCCGAGCAGGGCTCCGTGCTTCCCGAACGCGACCCCTCGGCCTCAAAGCTCCACTACGCAAAAGCTGCCGCGCTGGCGATCGTCCGGCAACTGAAGGATTTCGACCACCTCGGCGTCATCGCCTTCGACTCCCAGCCCTACTCGATCGCGCGGCTGCGGCCGCTGCGAGAAAACCGCGCGCTCCTGGAGGAACTCGTGCCGCGCCTGGTCGAAAACGGAGGCACGGATTTTTACGACGCCCTGGACTGGGCCCGGAGCCAGCTCGCAGCCTCGCCGATCCCGCGCAAGCACATCATTCTGCTCACGGACGGAGACACGAACCGCAACGCGGCCGATCACCTGCCACTGATCGAGACCCTGGCCCGATCTCGAATCACCGTGACCGCGATTCGCATCGGGGACGACGTGGCGAACCTCGCGCTCCTCCACGACATCGCCGAGCGCACGGGAGGGCAGTTCTACCATGCGCGCGATGTCCACCAGCTTCCCGAGCTGCTCCTGCGGGATGCCAATGCGGCGATGGCCCGCAGCCCGGCAGCCCGCCCCGCGTACCACCCCGCCATCGACCGCTCGAGCGCCTTGGTCCGGGGTCTCCGCCAGCCGCCAGCGCTCAGCGGCTACGCGGTCGCGCGCGCCAAGCGGCGCGCCGACGTCCCCATCTATGTCGCGGGCCGCGCGCGCCAGCATCCGCTTCTCGGAGCCTGGCAGTACGGACTCGGGCGCGTGGCCGCCTTTGCCGCCGATCCCGAGAGCGATGCGGGCTCGTGGACACTATGGGACCAGTACGCAAAGTTCTGGGCCCAGGTCGTGCGCTGGGCCATGCGGGAGCAGGTACCCTCGGATTACGCTGTCGTTGCCGAGCACTCCGGAGGCAAGACGCTGCTCCGGGTCGCCACGTTCGACTCCGAGGCACGGGGCGTCTTGGTCGCGCGCGTGCACCGGGACGAGGGCCAAATCGAAGAGGCGTCTCTCGTACCGGCCGGACCTCGGCTCTTCGAAGCGGAATTGCCAGCCCTGCCGCCCGGCGAGTACGCGCTCACCCTCTTGCGCCGAACGGCCCGCGAGTCGGTGGACCAGCGATCGCTCGTGGTCCGCGTGCCGCAAGGGGCGCCGGAACCACAAGAAGAATTCCTCGCGCCCGCGCCGAATGTGGCCTTGCTCGAGGCAATCGCGCAGCGCACGGGCGGCCGATTCGGTGCGCAGCCAGCGGACCCGATGGAGCGTCCCCTCGGAGCTCGTGCGGCCCGGTGCGACCTGCAAGATTTCCTCGTGCCGCTCGCGCTAGCGCTGTTTCTCGGCGACGTCGCCATCCGGCGCTTGCGGCTCGCGGCTGCGGGCAGCGGAGCCGCCTAGAAGCCCAGGACCAGGCCAACACCCGCGGACTGCCGGACTCGCGCTCCACAGCGCCTCGGCACTTCACCCGAGGCGCTCGGCGGCCCGCAATCGGGCACTCGCTGCACGCGGATTGGCTGCGACCTCGCGGTCGCTCGCGCGAACGGGCCGCTTTGTCAGGATCCGCAGCGCCCTGCTTCGCTGCTGCTCGAGCAGGAAGCGCTTGACCAATCGATCCTCCAGGGAGTGAAAGGCGATGACGGCAAGGCGCCCGCCGGGCCGCAACAACTGCACGGCCTGCGGCAGCGCCGCCCGCACGGCTTCGAGCTCCGCGTTCACCGCGATGCGCAGCGCCTGGAAGATGCGCGCCGCGCTCCGGGCCGCGTGCGGCCGCTGCGCCGAGGGCAGCGCACGCACGACGAGGTCGAACAGCCGCTTCGAGGTCGCCACGGGCCCCTCTTTTCGCGCCGCCACCACGGCCCGCGCGATCCGAGACCCGAACCGCTCCTCCCCGTAATCGCGGAAGAGCGCGGCCAGTTCCTTCGCATCTCGGGTTGCGAGGATTTGCGCTGCGGTCTCTGCCGCCGAATCGCCGGCATCGAAGCGCATGTCCAGGGGCTCATCTCGCGAAAACGAAAACCCCCGCCCGCTCGCCTCGAGGTGAAACGAGCTAATGCCCAAATCGAAGAGCACCGCGTCCACGGCTGTGAACCCCCACTGCGCTGCGATCCTGGCAAGTTCGCGGAAGTTGCCATGCGCCAGTACGAGGCGGCCACCCGCCACCGCGTCGGCCAAGCCGCGCCGCGCGACCTCGATCAGCTCCGGGTCTCGATCGATGCCGAGAAGCCGGCCCCCCGGAGCCATGCGGTCGAGTAGCGCGCGCGCATGTCCCCCGCCGTCGATGGTGGCATCGATGGCCTCGCGCGCCTGGTGCGCGGCTAGCCAGCGCACCACCTCCGCCACAAGCACGGGCGTGTGCACGCTGCCCTCGTGCATTCCGCCTGCGCATATCGACAACACCTGGGCCGTGCAAGGAGCGAAAGGTGCCCCCTCGCGTGCCGCGGTTCCGCCGGGCAAGTGGAACCACTGCTCCGCACGCGGTGCGCTTGCTTGGGCGGGCTGGCCTGCCGTGTTAGCCTGCGCTCGTGGCAGCCCGTGGCATGCGCGCGGAAGTCGAGGCCAAACTGTCGGCTGCGAGCCGCGGCGCGCTGCGCCGGCTCGCCGGCGCGCGCGCGATCGGACCGTACCGGTTGCGCCGCCGCCAGATCGCCCAACTCCTCTCCGTCTATCTGGATACTCCCGGCCTCGCGCTCGCTCGCCGCGGCATTGCCCTGCGCTTGCGGCGCGAACGCGGCCGCTGGGAACTCACGGCAAAATGGAGTGGCCGCGTCTCGGGGAGCCTGCACGAGAGGCCTGAGCTCACGATGCGAATGCGCCGCAGGCCCTCGTTCCCCTTTGCGGTGCCGCGAGGCAGGGTCGCGCACGCTCTGGGCGGGCTCGGGCCCCGCCAACCCCTGCAACCCGTACTGATCACCCGAATACGGCGCACGAAAATCGACGTGACCCGCGCCGGCGCGATCCCCTCGCACCCGTTCGCAGAAATGGCCCTGGACGAAGTGGTGCTACTCGGTCCGGGCCCGCGCCGGCGCGGCTCGACGTACCGCGAGGTCGAAGTGGAGCTGTTGCGGGGAGAGGCAGCCGAAGTCCAGCGCCTCGCAGAACTGCTCTGCCTCGAGTTCGGCCTCCGCCCCGCCACCGAGTCGAAATTCTCCCGCGGCATGGCGCTGTGGTACGGCCTGCGCGTTCCCGAGCGGCAGGGTTTGGCACAGCGCGCGCCCCGCGAGCACAAGAGTTGCGCCCGAACTGCGGGAACCAGCCCGCCAGCGCCAGACTCTTCGGCTCGAAGCCGAGCCTGAGGGCAGCTACCCGCTGCTGGCACAGGCTTCCCTTCTCCGAACCTGGGACGTCCCCGCCGCCTCCACTGCCCCGGTACGGGTTCGAAAACTCGAGAAAGCACCCGCGGCCGGCGGCAACCCCTGAGCTTGCCAATCCGGCACGCGCTCACACGGAATGATCTGGAAATGGCGAGTGCGCCGGGGCGTCGCGCCGCGCCGAGTTCGGTGCGGCCACCGCTGCGCGGGCGATCTCGCGGGCGAAAAGCGCCGCCAAGCCCACTGCCGACATGCAGTTCCCAGCTGCAATTGCCACGAAGACTCCCGCCGGGCCGTAGCCGAATTCCCGGGCGAGCAGCACCGCGGCTCCTACGACCGCGGCTGCGCGGATTGCCGCCACTCCGAGCGGCATCAGGGCGCGCCCCAGGCCGTGAAACGCGAACGCTAGGATCATCGCGCCCCCGGCAAACGGATAGGCGAGGCCGACAGACCGGAAATACGCGCCACCCACGTCGGCGATCCGCGGATCGTCGCTGAACAGGCCCAGCCACAACTGCGGCTTCCACGCCACCGCGGCTCCGGCAACGGCCAGGAGCGATGCAACGAGCGCGATTCCCCGCCCGGCATACTGCGCAATCCGCCGCTGCCGTCCGGCACCGCTCGCGAACCCCACCAAAGTGAGCACCGCCACGCCGGTGCCGTAACACAGCGTGAGGAGCGTGAAATCCAGCCGCGTCCCAAGCCCGTATGCGGCCAGCTCCGCAGTGCCCAGGCGGGAGACCACGCCCGTCAGCGCGATCATCGCTGCGTAATTCACGAGGGTGCCGAGAGAAGCCGGCAAGCCCACGCGCAAAATCTCCGCCAGAGGCGCCACCCGCAGCTTCCACGGGCGCCACCGCAGGGGCACGAGCGCTTTCGGCCCGAACACGTACGATGCGCGGGGGGCGAGGCAGATCGCCTGCCCCGCGATCACCGCCGCCGGCGCGCCTGCGATCCCCCAACCGAAAGCAAACATGAACAGCGGCGCGAGCGCGATCTGCAGCAGCAGCGATACCGCGGACCAGAGCGCCGGCACGCGGACGTTTCCCTCGCCGCGAAGAACGCTGTCACAAGTGGCCGTGAAAAACGCGATCGGCAAGCCCCCGAAAAGCACGCGCGCGAATGCAGTCGCCTGCTCGGCGACGCCGCCGCGCCCACCCAAGGCGCCAAAAATCCGCGGCGCGCCGACGACCAGTGCAGCGGACAAGGCCGCGGCGAGGCAACCGGTGAGCACGAACGCGTGCTGGATCACCGCCGCCGCGCTTCCACCCCGGCCGCTGCCGAGGGTGCGCGCGACCGCCGACGACACGCCCGCGCCGATCCCCCCACCCATCAGCGTGGTCACGATGAGCGCCACGGGAAAAACCAGCGACACCGCCGCGATGGCCTCGGATCCGAGGTAGCTCACGAAGTACGTGTGCAGCACGTTGGAAACCGCGGCCACACTCATCACGGCCGTAGTCGGCGCTGCAAGCCGCACCACTGCCCTCGCCGGGTCCTGAGCCAGCAAGGCACCAGGGGTCGCCTCCACCCGTTCGCGCATTCGGTCTCGAGAGCTTGCGCCGTGCGGCTGCGGACCGGCGCACCCCAACCGGCCGTCCCGCAAGTCCGACCCCGGCCTCTTATCCCGGTGGTCCTCCCGGCGCAACCCGCTCGAGCGCCGCGAGCAGCTCCACGTGGTCGGTCTGGGGCAGCATGTCGAAGGGCTGCAACGCGCACACCCGGTAGCCGCGGGTGGCGAGCCAGGCGAGGTCTCTCGCGAGGCTCGCGGAGCTGCACGAGATGTAGACGATCCGCCGGGCTTCGCAAGCCGCGATGGCTTCGCGCGCTGCCTCGCTTGCCCCGGAGCGCGGGGGATTCAGCGCGACGACGTCGATGCGCCCGAGAGCGCGCCGCAGCTTGGGCAGCTCGGCCTCGACCGGTGCGAGGCGGAACCGGATGTTGGAAAACCCGTTGAGACGCGCGTTCTCTCGGGCTGCCAGCGCCGCCGCGGGCGCCTCCTCGATCCCCACGACCAGGCGCGCGGCAGGCGCGAGGTGGAAAGCAAGCGCACCCACGCCGCTGTAAAGATCCGCCACGATCTCTTCTTCGCCCACATCGGCCAACTGCGCGGCGCACCGGTACAGGCGTGCAGCGACCTGGGGGTTTGCCTGCAGGAATGCACCGGACCTCGTCTTCAGCCGCAACCCGCCAATGCGTTCGCTCATAGCGGGCTGGCCACTCCGCGGAATGAACTGCGCCCCGAAAATCGCGTTGCCCGGTGCGGCATTAACGTTTTCCACGACGCCCGCGAGAAACGGCAGCCGAGCCGCGATCGAGCGAGCCCACTGGCGCTCTCGCGCGTTTCCCGGACGCGTCACCACCAGGACCAGTTGTGCCTTCTTTTGCCAGGTGCTGGCGCGCACGACGAGGTAGCGCAGCCAACCGCCCCCTGCCCGCTCGTCATAAACGGTGATCGGCGAGCCCTCCAGCCGCTCGGCAACCGCGCACACGACGCGGTGGATCAACGGATGGTGCACCGGGCAGTCTCGGATGTCGACGACCTGGTGCGTGCCTGGCCGGTAGATGCCCACTCGCACGGCGCCGCGCGAGCGCCGCACCGCGAGCTTCGCAGTGGTGCGATACCCGAACACCCGCGGCGATCCGATCACCGGTGGCACTGGAATGCCCCGCAGCTCGGGATACGGCTCGAACGCGCGCTGGACCGCGGCGCGCTTCTCCTCCAGCTGCTCCCCATACGGCCGCCCGAGCAGCGCGCAGCCCGCACAGCGCGGAAAATGCGGGCAGGGAACGCGTGCGCCCTCCGCGCAGCGCAGGGCTCCGCGCCTCTCTTTCCTCCGGTTCGCTTCGACCTCTGCTACCTCCATGCCCCTCGCGCAAGCGCTGCGGTGCCCCACCGGCTATACACTAAACAGCACCACAAGCGCAGCCGTCTCCGCCACCTCCCCCGTTGCCGCCACCATATCCCAGTTCACGCCTCCCCTGCGGCGATGCCAGAAAAGCCGCAGGGCTACCGCTGTGCCCGCGGCTGCTACGGCCACCACCACACCCACGGCCTCCAGTGTCCCGAGCAGGAGTCCCAGAGCAAGGGCACTGGCCCACGCGAACTCGCGAAAACCGATCTCGCGGTGAAACCGGGCGCCCGTGCCCGGCCGCGCCGCGTCGCGCGCTCCGTACGCGCATACGACCATCGCCCAGCGGCCGAGCATTGGTGCGAAAAGCAAAGCCGGGGCAAGCGATGGCGAGAGACTCGCAATCGCCCAGGCCTTCAGGGCAAACGCCCCGGCCGCGCCCGCCCACCCTGCTGCAGCAGAACCCGCAACCCGCCCCGCCCATAGGTGCTGGACTGCCCGAGCGAAGGACCGCAGCCCCGCCGCGCCACCTGCGCCGGCGAGCACCGCAGCAACGAAAACCCCTCGCAGCCGAGGATGCGCTGCCTGCAAGGCGACGTTCGCGACCGCCGCCACCGCCCCGATGGCGAGGCCAATCAGGGGAAAGAACAACAGTGCGCCCCCCGGAGTCGCGGCTCCTTGCTCTCGGGGAATGCCCACTACGAGAGCGCGCGCAGCCGCGCCCATGTCCCCGAGTCCCGAGGCCATGCCGCTCATTCGTCCACAACGGTTTCGCAAATCGCGCCGCCCCAGAGAATCGCGGGCCGCTTCCCCGCCGCGGGCAGCCGACTCCGGCGCGTGCCGACTGCGAGCGATCAAGGTCTCCTCCTTCGCCGATCGAGGCCAGCGGAAACCCTTGCTGCCTCCTCGGCATCCGACTATAAACCCGCCGCGTGCGCGCCGAAACACTTGCCGCGCGGGCTCTGCGCCGCGCGTTGCGCCTCGCACTCCCAGCGCTTCTTGCCGCACTCGCGGGGTGCGCGATCGTCACGGCGCAACTGAACCCATTTGCCACACGGCCCCAAGAGCTCGCGGAGGCCGTCGTCGATGGCGAGGGGACAGAAAAAATCCTCCTCCTCGGTCTCTCCCGTGTGCTCACGGGCCAGGAGGAAGAGGCCGCCCTGGGACTGCGGCGCCGAGAGAGCGCAGTGTCCCGCGTGCGGGAAGAGCTGCGCAAGGCCGCAGGCGACAAGCGCATTGCGGCGCTCGTGCTGCGCATCGACAGCCCGGGCGGCACGGTCACCGCCAGCGACGTCATCTACCACGAGGTGCGGGCGTTCGCGGAAAAGAAACAGGTGCCCGTCCTCGCGCAGCTCATGGACATCGCTACGTCCGGCGGCTACTACGTGGCCCTGGCAGCCGACGAGATCGCCGCACACCCAACCACGGTCACGGGGAGCATCGGCACTGTCATGTTCAGCGTCAACCTCGAGGGCCTGCTCGACAAACTCGGGATCAAAAACCAGACGCTGAAGGCCGGAAAGCACAAAGACATCGGCTCGCCCCTGCGGGCGATGAGCCCCGAGGAACGCCGCATCCTCCAAGGGATCCTCGACGAGTTTCACCAGCATTTTCTCTCCCGGATCCGCGAGCGGCGCCCCCAGATCCCGGAGGCCGCGCTGGCAACGATTGCCGACGGGCGCGTCCTGAGCGCTCACGACGCTCTTGCCGCCGGTCTGATCGACCGCATCGGGTACCTGGACGAGACGCTAGCCGCCGCCCGGGCGCGCGCCGGAATCGAGAAAGCGAAGGTGGTCATGTACCGAAGACCGGACGAGTTCTCCGAAAACATCTATTCCGCCAGCGTTCTTCCCCCGGCCCAGGTCCACTGGGCTGGTATCGACCTGGCGAGACTCGGGGCGGAGAGGCCTGTGTTCCTCTATCTTTGGATGCCCGGCTATGGGATCTGACTGCTGGCGCGCAGCGGCACGGCGGCGGCCCGCCCCGGCGGCGGCCGCCGAGCCGCACGTAGTCGCGCGGCTGGGTGCGAAACGGAAGGCTCCGCGAGCCAGCCCGAGAAAGGTCGCGTACGGCATTTGATCGGGCCTTGTTTCCGCCAAAGCTCCAGAACCGCTGGCGTCTCGCGTGGACGCTGCTGGCGTGCACGACGGCCTTATACTTCCTCTCGGGAAACGAGGCCGACAACGACTTGTGGGTCCACCTGCGCACCGGGCTCGACATTCTGGAGGCGCGCGCTGTGCCGCGGGTGGATTCGTACTCGTACACGGCCAGCGGTGCCCGGTGGATCGATCACGAGTGGCTCGCGCACGGGGTCTTCGGAGCCGCCTACCGCGCGGCTGGCAGCGCTGGCTTGTTCCTCATCAAGTTCGCGGTAGGCCTTTTGACAGCCGCTGTGCTCGGATGCCGCGTCTGGCAAGCCTGCAGTTCCCCCGCAGCTCGCGGCGCCATCACCGTGCTCGTGCTTGCCGCCCTGGCGCGCGGGTTTGCAGTTCGGCCTCAGGTACTCGCTTACGCCGCAACCGCCTGCCTCCTAGCGTGGCTGCACCGGTATGCGGAACGCGGCGGCTGGCAGATCCTGCTGCTGCCGGTATTCCTCGCGGTGTGGGCAAACACGCACGGCGGCGCCGTATTGGGCGCTGCCATCGGCGCGGTTGCGGCGGCCTGGCTGCTGCCGTGGCGGCCTCGCGCTGCGCTCGCGCTCGCCGCAGCTACCGGGTTAGGAGTCGCGGCTGCGGCAGTTGCCAACCCCTACGGCCCGGAGCTCGCGGCGTACTTGTGGCGCGAGCTCAGCGCTTCTCATCCAATCACCGAATGGCAGCCCGTGTCTGCCGAAGCCGCGCACCTGCCGTTCTTCGCCCTCGGCGCCGCATTTCTCCTGTCGCTGCCCTTTGTCCGCTGGGGGGCGGCCAGCGCTTGGGAAGCACTGGTTGCCGCTGCGCTTTTTGGGCTCGCTTGCCGGCAGCAGCGCCACACGCCGGTTTTTGCGATCTGCGCGGCGCCGCTCGTCGCGGAGGGATTCGAACGCGCCCGGCAGCGGGTTCCGTTGCTGCGCCGCCTTTCCCTTTCTCCCGCTGGCCGCAACGCCGTCGCTGCGGGCATCCTCGCCCTCGCGGCGCTGCAGATGGCGATCGCCACGGCGCGCCTAGTGCGCCACCGAGGGCAGATCACGCTCGCTGCCGGGGAATATCCCGTTGCCGCCGTTCGCTTTCTCAAAACCGCTGGCGTCTGCGCCAACCTGGCTGTGCCGCTCGACTGGGGTGCGTATGCTCTCTGGCACTTGGCACCGGAGGTGAAAGTCTCTCTCGACGGCCGCTTTGCGACCGTCTACCCGGAATCCGCAGTCGAGGACAACTTCGCGTTTTTCTCCGGGCGCGATGACTGGAGCCGGTTGCTCGACGCCTACCCGACCGACCTCGTTCTCGCTCCTGCAGCCGCACCCCCGCCCGTGCAACGACTGCCGGACTGGGAACGGGTCTATGGCGACCGCGTGGCCTGCGTGTTCGCTCGCCGCGATCGCCCTCTGGCGAAAAAGCTCGCTCAAGTGCCCTTCGCCACCGTGAGCCTGCCGTCACAACTCGCCTTCCCTTGAGGGCGCACACCCCTGCGTTCCACGGCGAGGCGCGATTTACACCCCGCAGCCGCCTTGCTAAGCACAGGCCGCTCGCCTGGGACCGCTTGCGGCTGGCGAGGCAGGAGGAGAGAGCACTGACCGATGAAGGCGATCGTCCTGTGCGCCGGGCTCGGCACCCGGCTCCGACCTCTCACGTTCACGACCGCAAAGCACCTGATCCCGGTAGCGAACAAGCCGGTCCTCTATTACGGCATCGAGTACCTGCGCAATGTCGGCATCCGGGAAATCGGGGTTATCGTCAGCAAAGACTCCTACCCGCCAATCTCGGCGGCGCTGGAAAACGGCGCCCGCTGGGGCGTCCAGATCACGTACATCGAGCAACCCGAGCCCAAAGGTCTCGCCCACGCCGCGGCGTGCGCCCGCGGCTTCCTGGGCGAAGAACCGTTCCTCATGTTCCTCGGCGACACCCTCGTCCCGGAGGGCCTGGGCGGCCTGGTGCGGTCGTTCGAGCGCGGAGTCGACGCCGTGGTGATGCTGAAGGCCGTGGACGACCCGTCGGCGTTCGGGATTGCAGTCGTCGAGGGAGACCGGATCGTGCGGCTCGTAGAGAAGCCGAAGGATCCGCCTTCGAACCTGGCCATCGTGGGTGCATACCTGTTCACGCCGGAGATTTTCCCTTCCATCGAGCGCATCCGGCCATCGTGGCGCAACGAGTACGAGATCACGGATGCGATCCAGGACTTGGTCGACCGCGGCCGGACCGCCCGCGCCTACGTCGTGCGCGGGTGGTGGAAAGACACCGGCAAGCCCGAGGACATTCTGGAAGCCAACCGCGTTCTGCTGGAGACCATCGAGGCGCGGGTCGCGGGCACGATCGACCCGGACTCGAGCGTCATTGGCAAGGTGGCGGTGGGGGTGGGGACGGTAGTGACGCGCAGTACCCTGATCGGCCCGCTGGTCATCGGCGCCGATGCGCGGATCGACGGCTCTGTAGTGGGTCCGCACGTCGCTGCGGGGGACCGGGTCCGGCTGCTCGGCTGCACGATCCGCAACAGCGTGATCCTGGAAGACGCCAGCATCCTGAACCCGCAGCGGCCGCTGGAGGGCTGCCTGATCGGCCGCAACGCACGCATCTGGGGTGCGGCGAGCGCGGTGCAACTCGTCCTCGCCGACCAGTCCGCCGTGGCGATCTGAGCCGTTCCGCCCTGGCGCGTTCGGGCCACCTTGCGCCCGGGCAAGCGAGCCGATATAGCCGCTGCGAGGAGCAGGTCTATCCGCCATGCGCGCGCGCTCCAAGTCTGCGCTCCTCCGCGAGCAGCTCGCCCGGCCCGGGCTGGTGATCGCCGTGGGCGCCCACGATGCCCTGTGCGCCAAGCTCGTCGAGGAGGCCGGTTTCGACGCGGTTTGGGCGAGCGGCTTTGGCATCTCCGCTGTGAGCGCCGTGCCGGACGCGAACATTCTCACCATGACCGAGAACCTGGACGCGGTGAAGCGAATCGCGGACGCGGTCGAGCTGCCGGTGATTGCCGACTGCGACACGGGCTACGGCAACGCGATCAACGTCATGCGCACCGTGCGCGAGTACGAACGCACGGGAGCTGCGGGGATCTGCCTCGAGGACAACGTGTTCCCGAAGCGCTGCAGCTTTTACCCCGGCGTCCGGCGAGAACTCGTGCCGGTCGAGGAGCATGCGCGCAAGATCGAAGCAGCCAAATCGGCCCAGCGCGATCCGGACTTTGTCGTCGTGGCCCGCACGGAAGCGCTGATCGCCGGTTGGGGGATAGAGGAAGCCCTGCGCCGCGCGCGCGCCTATCGCGAAGCCGGAGCCGACGCGGTGCTCGTGCATTCCAAAGCCCCGACGTTCGAAGAGCTCGCCGAGTTCGCCCGCCGCTGGGATCGGTACTGCCCGCTGGTCGCGGTCCCGACCACGTATCCAGATGTGCGCCCCGAGGAGCTCGAAGCCGCCGGTTTCAAGATGGCGATCTTCGCGAACCAGCCGCTGCGAGCGGCGATTCCCGCAATGCGGCGCGCCTTGCGCGCCATGCGCGAGGCCGGTCGCCCGGGAGTGATCGAGCGAGAGATTGCGCCTCTGGAAGACGTCTACGAGCTCGTGGGGGTTCCAAAGCTGAAGGAGAGCGAGCGGCGGTACCTGCCGGCAATGCCTGCCACGCGTGCCGTGGTGATCGCCGCCGGCTTCGAAGAGGAAATGATGCCTCTGATCCAGGACCGCCCGAAGGGCATGCTCGAGGTGCGCGGGCAAAGCATCCTGGAGCGCCAGGTGCGGGCTTTGCGGCGCGCCGGGATTGAGGAAATCGCCGTGGTGCGCGGGTACCGGAAGGACTCGATCGACCTTCCGGGCTTGCACTACTTCGACAACGATCGCTATCGCGAAACGGGCGAGCTGGCATCGCTGTTTGAGGCCGAAGAGTTTCTGCGCGGGCGCTTCGTGTTCCTGTACTCCGACATTTTGTTCGACCAGGCGATTCTCGAGAAGCTGGTCCGCACGGAGGCCGACATTGCCATCGTGGTCGACCGCGCTTGGTACGACGCGTTTCGCAGCGGCGCGGACCACCTGCCCGCGCGGCCCGACCTGGTGATCACGAGCGCCCCGCCCGTCCCGCACCACCGGTTTCTCGCCGAGGAGGCGGGCAGCAAGCTCGTCCGCATCGGACAGCGGTTGCCTCCCGAAAAAGCCCACGCCGAGTTCATCGGGATGGCGCTCTTCTCGGAAAAAGGCGCGCGGGCCGCGACCGAGGCGTACCGCAGGGCACGCGCGCGGGGCGGCCCGTTCCACGAGGCGCCTTCGGCGGAGCGGGCAACCCTCACCGACTTGCTCCAAGATCTGGTCGACAGCGGCGAGGAGGTCGTTTGCGTGGAGACTTACAAGGGGTGGATCGAGATCGACAGTTTCGACGACTATCGGCGCGCGTGGGCCGAGGTGCGCGACTGACGGCGCGCCCGCACGCGCCGCGCAACGCCAATGCAGCCTGCGGCATTCGTCTCCCTGCTGCGCGCGGAGGGCTTCGACTTCTTTACAGGCGTCCCCTGCTCCCTGATCCGGGAGGTGATCGGGGAGCTCGACGCGCGGGGCTGCTACATCCCGGAGACGCGCGAGGATGCCGCTTTGGGACTCGCAGCAGGTGCGTGGTTCGGCGGCAAGCAGCCCGTCGTGCTCATGCAGAACTCGGGTCTCGGCGTGAGCATCAACGCCCTGGCATCCCTGCATCTCCTCTACCGCATCCCGTGCCTGCTGCTGGTCACGTGGCGGGGATACCAGGGGCGGGATGCGCCGGAGCACATCGTGATGGGCAGGGCGTGCACTGAGCTGCTCGCGGCGATCGGCGTGCCCCACCGCGCTCCGCATACCGCCGAGCTTCCCGAGGCGGTGCGCTGGGCGGGGGAGCAGCTCCGGAGAGAGCACATTCCCGTCGCGCTCTTGTTGCGCAAAGGGGTCGTCGCATGAAACTCGCCGACGCGCTGGAAGCGATCCTGCCGCGCCTTGGCGACGCGCTGGCAGTGCACGCAAACGGCTACATTTCCCGCGTCTCCCACGCGCTCTGCGATCGAGTGCAAAACTTCTACATGATCGGCTCGATGGGGCTCGCCTCTTCCATTGGCCTCGGTTTGGCCCTGGCGCGGCCCGAGCGCCGCGTGGTGGTGCTCGACGGCGACGGGAACGTCCTGATGAACCTGGGCGGCCTGGCGATGATCGGGGCACTGCAGCCGAAGAACCTGCTGCACGTGTGCCTGGACAACGCCGCCTATGGCTCCACCGGGAACCAGCGCACGATTTCGGCGCAGGTCGCTCTCGAGAACGTAGCGCGCGCGGCCGGCTACGCGGAAGCCAGGCGCGTGGAGGGCCGCGAGGAGCTGGAGGCGCTGTTCGCCGAGTGGCTGCAGGCCGCGGGCCCGCGCTTCCTGCTCGTGCGGATCGAGCCCGGGGTCGACGAGGCATCGCTGCCGCGCGTCGCCCACGAGCCGGCGGCTCTGGCGCACCGGTTCCGGGCGGCGGCCTCCGCGCGCCCATGAATCCCCTGCGGCTTCTCAATCCCGGCCCGGTCAATGTCTCCCCGCGCGTGCGCGCCGCGCTGCAGGTCCCAGACCTCTGCCACCGGGAACCGGAAGTGGCCGCCGTGCTCCAGTCCGTCCGCCGCCGTCTGGCGCGCTGCTTCGGCGGCCCCGATTTCGCGGCCGTGATCCTCACCGGATCGGGCACGCTGGCGGTGGAAGCGATGGTGGCGGCGGGGGTGGGCCGCGGTGCCCTGCTCGTGGGGAACAACGGCGTGTACGGGCAGCGCATCGCCGACATAGCACGCGCACACGGGATCCCTGTGGTGGAAGTGCCGGCGCCCTGGACCGAGCCGCTGCCGCTCGCGGCAATCGAGACCGCCCTCCGCCAGCGGCCCGAGATCGAAGCCGTCGCCGTCGTCCACCACGAGACGACCACGGGGCTGCTCAACCCGGTCGCAGAAATCGGCGCGCTTTGCCGGGAGCACGGCAAGCGGTTGCTCGTCGACTGCGTGAGCAGCTTGGGCGGAGAGGCGATCGACCTGGCCGCCGACGGCGTCGATCTCTGCGCGGGCACGGCCAACAAGTGCCTGCAGGGAATTCCCGGCCTCTCGTTCGTCTTGGCGCGCCGCGCTGTGCTGGAGCAAGCGCGGAGCTTCCCCCGGCGCTCGGTGTACCTCGATCTACCCGGGCACTGCGATGCGCAGGATAAGGGTTCGATGCTCTTCACCATCGCGGTGCAGGTGCTCTTCGCCTTCGAAGCGGCTTTGGCGGAACTCGAAGAGGAAACCGTGAGCGGCCGCATTGCGCGGTATCGCGAAGCTGCGCTCTACCTGCGCGAAGGCTTCGCGCGCCTCGGGTTGGAATTTCTGCTCGCCCCCGAGCACCGGTCGAACTCGCTGACCGCCCTGCGCTTGCCCGCTGCGACTGCGTACAGGCGCCTGCACGACGCACTGAAGGCCCGCGGCTTTGTCATCTACGAAGGACAGGGGCGCTTGCAGGCGCAGATCTTCCGGGTCGCGAACATGGGGAACCTGCGCCGCGAGGACTTCGCCGCTTTCCTCGAAGCGCTTCCCGCGGCGCTTGCAGAGGCAGCACAGACCCGCTGACCCCTTGTAGAACGGCGCGTTCGTGATAAGCGGTCCCGCATGAAAGCCGTCCTCCTCGCCGCGGGGCGCGGGCGCAGGCTCGCCCGGGCTCGAGCCCAGGTGCCGAAATGCTTGCTCGCGCTGGGCGGCCGCCCGCTGCTCGCACGCCTGCTGCGATCTCTGGCACGGGCGGGCGTACGCGAAGCCACCGTCGTGGTCGGCTACCGGCACGAACTCGTGGAGAGCCGCTTCGGCGGGTCGTGCGAGGGCGTGCGGATCCGTTACATCTACAATCCGCACTGGCAGAAGGGGGCCATTCTCTCGCTCTGGGCGGCGCGCGAGGAGTTCGACGACGACCTGATCATCATGGATGCCGACGTGCTCTGTCCCGACGAGATGGTCGCGCGTCTCGTGCAGTCGCCGCACGCGAATTGTTTTCTGCTCGACGGCCGGGTCTGCGGGGGACAGGAAGAGATGATCCTGGGCGTTCGGGGCGGGCACGTGCGGGGCATTGGGAGGGGATTGGCGGGCGCCGGCTTCGAGCTCGCCGGCGAATCGGTGGGCTTTCTCAAAGTGTCGCGCGACGCCCTGCCCGACCTGGTCGGAGCCATCGAGGAGTGCCTCGCCGCCGGGAAGGAGGATGCAGAGCACGAGGACGCATACGCCCGCTTCGTGCAGCGGCGGGCCGTGGGCTTCGAGCGCGTAGACGACTTGCCCTGGACCGAGATCGACTTTCCCGAAGACCTCGAGCGGGCCGAGCGGGCGCTGCTGCCCCAGATCGACGCGCGCGGGTGAGGGCCGCGATGCAACCGTCCGGAGCGCGCGAAGCCGAGCTGGCCCGCGGGGCGCCATCGGCGCCACCAGTCCGGACCGCCGTGCTCTTCGTCTCCGGCGCGGCTTCCGACCCCGGTCTTCGCGTGGGCCGCCTACCTTTGGCCGCACGGGCGCTGATCGCCTTGCGGCGGGCGGGGATCGAGCGCGCCTTCGTGTGGGGAGCCACGCTGCCGCCCGACCCGCGGTTTCCTCCCTCGGTCTCCCCGCTGCCCGCTGCGCGCGATCGCGCCGTGGCAGCTCTGGAAGCGGCAGGGCCGGACCGCGAGCAGCCGCTGCTCTGCGTGCACGCCACGGTCGTGTGGAGCAGCGACGCGCTGTGCCGCTGGCTCGCGCGAGTGCCCGCGCACACCCGGGTACCGCTGGTCGCGCGGCGGCCCCGCGGACAGGACCGGTCGGCGCCGCTCCTTCTCGCGATTGCCACTCCCTCGCAGCTCGCCATCCTCTGGGACGCCTTTGCGTCCGGGCAGTCCGAGGATCTGCGCTGGCTGCTCGCAAAAGGGCGCGCCGCGCCGCGGCCTGCCGACGGGGGCTTTCTCGGGCGAGTGAATGGGGCGGCCGACGTCGCCACGGTGGAGCGCGCGCTGCTCGCGGCACTCGAAAATCCGCGCGACGGGTACATCGACGCGCTCTTCAACCGCAAGCTTTCGCGGCCGATCAGCCGCCTTCTCTTGCGGCTGCCGGTGGGGCCGAATCCCATCACCGTGCTTTCTTTCACAGTTGCCCTGCTCGGCGCCGCTGCCTTTGCGCGGGGCTCCTACGGGTGGACGATCGGCGGCGCGCTCATGTTGCAGCTCGCCGCCGTGCTCGATTGCTGCGATGGCGAAGTCGCGCGCATTCGGTTCCTCGAATCTCGGTTTGGCGATGCGCTCGACATCGCGCTCGACGCGGTCGCCAACGCGACCGTCTTTCTCGGCGTCGCGCGCGGGGTGTGGGCCGCGGGCCATCTCCCCGCAGCGCCGGCACTCGGGCTGGCGCTGGCCGGAGGCGCGCTGGGATCCTTTGCCGTAGTCACGTACGCGGAGCGCTGCCTGCCGGAAAATCCCCGCGCCCCAGAACACCGCTGGGCCCAGCGCCTAGTGGCCGCTCTGAGCACGCGCGACTTCTCCGTCGTCCTGCTCGCCGCAGCCGTGGCCGGCTGGTTGCCGTGGTTTCTGTGGGGCGCGGCAATCGGGGCCAACATTTTCTGGGCCGTCGTGCTCTTCCTACTTCTGCGCGGTGCGCGCCTGGCGTGCCAACCATGGTAAGAGGGCGAGGCCGAGCGCAGCGAACGCGATCTCGCGCGCGCGCTTCAAGAGCATCAGCGCCAGGCCCGCCGCCTCGCCGATTCCCAGGATCCGGCACAGGACCGCACCGCTGAGCTCCTGCACGCCCAAGCCACCGGGAATCAGGGCCGCGCTCGCCATCGTTGCCTGCGTCAGCGACTCGATGATCAGCGCTTCTCGCCAGGTGCACGAGACGCGCATGAGAGCCAGAAACAGCCAGACCTCACCAGCGCCGATCAGCCACGCCACCATGTGGTAGGCGGAGGCAACCAGGAAGCCGCGCGGGTCGTCGCGGTAAAACCGGATCAACGCGCCATCGATCTCGGCTGCGCGCCCCTCCAGCCGCGCAATAGCGCTCCAGCGCGGGGCGATGCTGCGCAGCCACCGGGCCGTTCCCGCGGCCAATCCCCGCCGCTGGCCGGCGACGATCAGCGCCACGATCCCGAAGCCAATGGCGCTCCCGACCGCCATGAGCGCCGCCCGATCCCGCAGCACGCCGAGCCAGTGGAGAAAGACGAGCAGGCCCGCCAGCGTAAAGACGATTTGCGCGGCTACGAGTGCGCTCTTGGCGATGACAACCGAGGCCACGGCATCTCCCGTGCGCACGCGCGAGAAGCGAAGCAAGTACGCTTTCACGGGCTCCCCCGCCAACCCAGCCGTCGGGGTGATGCTGTTGACCGCTTCCCCGGCCAGGCGAATCGCGTACAGCCGCCAAAACGGCACTGCGCGCCGCTGCGGCGGAGCCAGGGTGCGCGCCCAACCGATCACATCGAAAATCGCCCCGACCGCGTACGGAAGCAAAATGATCGGCGCCAGCCCGCCGAGCGGTCGCACCAGGTCCCAGAGCCGCGCTGGCCCCACGCGATGCACCAGCCACCCCACCAGCGCAAAGCCCACTCCCACGTCTGCCGCGGTTTGATGGGGGCGCACCGGCCACCGCTTTCCCGCCCGGTGCGCGGGCGCACCGCCGCGCCCGGAACCCTCCGCGGGCAGCGAAGC
>JBBIUR010000041.1:0-22084 GCA_037440145.1 Myxococcales bacterium
CACGGATGCAATCCGGGTGGCAACAGCAACCACGGCGAACACCGCCGCACAGGTCAAAGCAACCTCGGGGGCGAGGACCAACACCACCCCGAATGTCGTCGCCACTCCCTTGCCGCCGCGGAGGCGCGCAAATGCGGGAAACAGGTGCCCCGCCACGGCGGCGACTCCCGCGGCGCATTCGGCCGTGCCTCCCAGCCCGAGGAAGCGGGCGGACCAGACCGGGAGGGCTCCTTTCAGCGCGTCCGCGAGCAGAGTCGCGAAGCCAGCGCCCCAGCCGACCACGCGAGCGACATTGGCCGCACCGATGTTGCCGCTGCCCGCCGCGCGGACGTCGACCCCGAACCGCCGGCCGACCAGCAAGCCGCTGGGGATCGACCCGAGGGCGTAGGCACAGGCGACGAGCAGCGCGGTCAGAAGCGAATGCGCGTCCGTCTGCTTCGATCCTCCCGCCGTGCCGCCGCGCCGCCAATCAGCCAACCCATCGCCAACGCGACGGCGCTCGCCACCACGAGCGATGTGGTAGACCACCGTTCCCCTGCTCCAAGCGGCAGCCCCGAGGGCGCTACCCCACCGGGCGCATCCAGCCGGCTCCGGAGGGCGTCGGTGGTGTCGGCAAGCCTTCGCACCTCCGCGCGCAGCGCCACGATATCCTCGGCCGTCACCGCAGCCCCTCCAGCGCGCTCGCCGCGCAACTGCCGAAACTCCCTCTGGAGGTTTTCTACCTGGGCCGCCACACTCGCGCTCTCTTCGCTCGCCGCAGTTGCCGTCGGCGTGGGCACTGCCACTGCCACGCCCGCCGGGGTCGGGGAAGCCTTCGGCGGTTTTCCTATAGCCCGCGTGCCGTCCGGGTACACGAGGAAGGCCGCGTGCATGTAACCCTGGTAGCCCCCTCCGGTCCGCACCAGCGCCCAGCTGCCGGTCACCTCCTCCACCTCCACTCGCTCCCCTTCTTCGACCGTCGCAAAGGCCTGAAACTCGAGGCCGTGGCCGCGGCGCAGGAAGACCCGCGGTGCGCCTTCCACGGTGGCCGGGCGCGCCGCTGCATCCGCAGTGGCGCACAGCCACGCCGCTGCGAGGAACAGCAGACAGCCGGTCGCCTGCCGACGGATCCTCATGGGAGAAATGGTCGGGGTGACTGGATTTGAACCAGCGACTTCACGGTCCCGAACCGTGCGCTCTACCAGTCTGAGCTACACCCCGACTCTTGACGAACTCGACCGCCGCGTTTCCTACCACAGCCTGGTGCCGGCGACAAACCGGGCGCCGGAATTCTGCTCCCAGCGCGGCAACCCCACCGCCCTCGCGCCCGCGTGCAGGCCCCGGTGTCTCAGCCTCCGCCCAATCCCGCAGCCATTTCCCGGCGCATCGCGGCAATGGTTGCGGCGTAGTCCGGCGTGCCGAAGATGCCCGTGCCACTGACCAGCACTTCCGCTCCGGCTGCCGCCACGGCGCGAGCGTTTTCGACCTTCACGCCCCCGTCCACTTCGATCAAGAAGGACCACCTGCGCTGCGCGCGAAGCTCGCGAGCACGCGATAGTTTCTCCCGCGCGCGGTCGATAAACCCCTGCCCGCCAAAGCCGGGGTTGACGCTCATGACGAGCAAGAGCCCCACATCGCCCAGCACGGGTTCGACTAGCGCCAACGGGGTGCCGGGATTGATCGCCACCGCTGGCACCGCTCCCGCGCGTCCGATCCGCTGCAAGACCCCATGCAAGTGCGGGCAGGCTTCCTGGTGAACCGAGATATACCTCGCTCCCGCGCGCGCGAACTCCTCCACGTACCGTTCCGGCTCCTCGATCATCAGATGCACGTCGAGGGGCAAGTTCGTCGCGGCGCGCACTGCCTCGACGACCATCGGCCCGATCGTGATGTTCGGCACGAAGTGCCCGTCCATCACGTCCACGTGAATCCAATCGGCTCCTGCGCGCTCGACCGCCCGCACCTCCTCGGCGAGCCGGCCAAAGTCGGCCGAAAGGATGGAGGCTGCAATCTTACCCGCCGGCATGGCCCCGCCACGATACTCGGCACCTAAAGCCGCTTCAACAGGGCGCCGTAAAAGCCGCCGGTGTCGTGGCGGTGCGGAAGCGTGCGCAGCGCTCCCGCTGTGTCTTCCACTGCCTCGTGCGCCGAAGAGGGTAACAACGTGCGCGCGTCGACCACCTTGGCTCTCTCCCCCGCTTCGAGCACCGCGCGCACCACGCCCTCGTTCTCCGCCTGCGCGATGGTGCACGTAGCGTAGACGACCCATCCACCGCGACGCACGAGTGCCAGCGCCCCCTCCAGGATCCGCCGCTGCGCTTCCGCGAATCTGCCCAAGTCATCCGGGCGCCGGCGCCACCGGATTTCCGGATGTTCTCGAAGTGTGCCCAGCCCCGAGCAAGGAGCATCCACCAGAAGCCGAGCAAAGGTGGAGGACGACCGGAACGGCGGCTCACCCGCGTCCCCCGTGACCGGCCGAATGCTGCGCAAACCCAGGCGCACGCATTCCCGCCGCAACCGCTGAAACCTCCCGGGTCGCCGGTCCATCGCCACGACGAGCCCTGCGTCCTCCATCAGCTCGGCGAGGTGGGTACTCTTGCCGCCACCTCCGGCACAAGCATCGAGAACGAACTCACCCGGTTGGGGGGCCACCAAAAAGGCAACGAGCTGCGAGCCCTCGGACTGGGGTGTAATGCGTCCGTCGGCAAAGGCGGCGGAACCATACGGAGAACCCTCCTCGACGGCGATGCCGGCTGGCGATAGCCGGGTCGGGCGCACCGCACAGCCAGCCGCTTCCAGTTCGCGGACACACGTGCCGCGCTCGACGCGCAGGCGATTCACACGCACCACCGTCGGGGCAGGCTCGTTGTTCGCTCGCAACAGCGCCTCCGCCTCTTCCCGGCCTAGTTCCTGAATCCAGAGGTCCACAAGCCATCGCGGATGCGAGTAGCGAGCCGCCAGGTAAGCCCCGAGATCGCGCTGCGGGTCTGGAAGCTTCACCGCCGCCGCTCCTTCGCGCGCGGCGCGCCGCAAAACCGCGTTGACGAATCCGGCGGCCTCCCCATGGCGGTGTCGCTTCGCAAGCTCCACCGCCGCATCGACGGCTGCGTAGGAGGGGATCCGCTCCAAGTGAAACAATTGGTGCAGTGACATTTCCAGCAAAGTGCGGATTGGCCCCTCGATGGCGCTCGCCGGCCGGCCTGCAAAGGTCTCGATCGCCAAATCGAGAAACCCCCGCCAGGCGATCGTCCCGTACACGAGGCGGCTCGCCAGCGCCTGGTCCCGGCGTTCGAGCCCAGCGGCGGGCAGAACTCGGCCGAGAAGCGCATCAGCGAACGCTCCGCTCTGCTCGACGCGATTGAGAATTTGCCAAGCCAGCGCGCGCGCTTCTGCGGGCATAGTCAGATCAGCCGAGCTGCGCGCCCACTTGGAGCCGCGCCCCGCGGGCGAATGCCGCGCCATCCAAGCGCCGCCGCCCCTCGAGTTGCACCTCGTCGAGCCGCAGCAGGCCGGCGCAGCAAGCGACCTCCAGGGCTCCTTGTGTGCGAGCGATCGAACCTGGCGTCTTCCCGTACGCTCCGGGCAACGCGGTAACGCGGTGGACTTTGAGGAACTTCCCGCCCAGCCGGGTAAACGCGGAGGGCCAGGGGTTCAAAGCGCGTACTTGCCGCTCGATCTCGTCCGCAGGACGCGACCAGTCGATCCGGCCGTGCGCTTTCTCGATCTTCGGGGCCAGAGTTGCCAGCGCCTCCTCCTGCGGCCGTGGAACTAGCTCCCCCCGCTCCAGCCCCGCGATGGCCTCGACCAACGCCTCTGCACCCATGAGGGCCAACCGTTCTTCCAACTCCCCGCAGGTCTCCCCCGCCCGGATCTCCGTTTCGCGCTGCAGCAGGATGGGGCCGGCATCCATCCGCTCGTTCATTTGCATGACCGTCACACCGGTTCGGGTCTCGCCGCGCCAGATCGCCCAGGCCACCGGGGCAGCACCCCGATACTTGGGCAACAGCGAGGCGTGCACGTTAATGCAGCCCCACGGCGGGAGATCCAGCAGGCTGCGCGGCAAGATCTTCCCGTACGCGACGACGACGATCAGCTCCGGGCGCAGCGAGCCGAGCGCGCCCACGGTGTCCGCGCTGCGCAGTGTTTCTGGCTGAAACACCGAGACCCCCTGTCGCGCCGCTGCGATTTTGATTGGTGGTGGAACCGGTTTTTGGCCGCGCCCGGCGGGGCGGTCCGGCTGGGTCACTGCCGCCACCACCTCGTGACCCCGGCGCACCAGCGCCTCCAGCGCCGGTACTGCGAAGCGCGGCGTACCCATGAACACGATGCGCATAGCGATCTCCCCCGGCGCACCCGCCTGGTCCGGCCGGGCCCGTTGCAGCCCCGATTCCCTCTCGTCCCGCCGCCGTCAGCGGGCGTTTCCTCTTGCTCTTGCCGCTGGCGTTTCGAACAGCTCCGGGCGACGCCCCCGCTCCCGGTCAAATCCGCACGCCCGGTTTCTTCGCCTCCAACGACACTCCCTCGCGCAGCATTTTTCTCAAGCGGCGGCGGTACAGATCGCGCTTCAGGCGGCTGATGCGATCGAGAAACAGCTTGCCGTCAAGGTGATCGATCTCGTGCTGGAGGGCGACGGCGAGCAAATCCTCGCCTTCCACCTCGACTTCCTTTTCCTCCGGAGTCCAGCCTCGCACCAGCACCCGCTTGGCACGGGTGACTTCCGCCTGGAAGTCGAACACGCTGAGACATCCCTCTTCCCAGACAATCTCACCCTCGCGCTCGACGACCACGGGGTTGATCAGCCGGATCAGGTGCTTGCCGGGATTCTCCGCGTCGCAGTCGATCACAATCACTCTGTGGCCCTCACCGACCTGGGGCGCCGCCAAACCGACGCCGGGGGCATCGTACATGGTCTCGACGAGATCCTGCACCAGGCGGCTCACCTGCCCGTCGATGTTCTTCACCGGGGAGGCGACGCGGCGCAGCTCGGGTGCCGGATACTTGAGAATCTTCCGCACGGCCATGTGGAAAGAAACGTAGCGAGGAAACCTCTGCCCGTCAAAGCGGGGCACCTGCTGCGCACCCGCCCTGTCAGCCGCTACCGCCTCACAGCATCGAATGCGGATCGACGTCGAGCACCAGGCGTACGCCTGCACGCCGTGCGGCGTCTCGCAGCTCCGCGCGGGCTGCGGCGGCCGCGCGCCTTGCGGCCGCTCCCTGCCGGGCGCGCAACAGCACCTGCCACACATAGCGGCCGCGCACGCGCTCCAGCGGCGCCGGTGCGGGGCCCAGGACCTGCACCGCCCCTTCCACCTGCGCCCGTGCGGCGAACGCCCGCGCGACCTCTTCCGCTTTCTCCGCCCGCTCCCCTTCGCATCGCACCAAGACCAAGCGGCTGTACGGGGGGTAGCCGGCCGCCCGCCGCTGCTCCAACTCCAGCTCCGCGAAGGTGCGGAAGTCATGTGCCGCCGCGCACTGCAAACTGTAATGGCGGGGCTGAAACGTCTGGACGATGACTCGGCCGGGTTGCTCGCCGCGCCCCGCGCGGCCGGCCACCTGCGTGAGCAACTGGAACGTCCGTTCGGCGGCGCGGAAATCGGGAAAGTTCAGCGCCTGGTCCGCCAGCAGAACGCCGACAAACGTGACGCCCGGAATGTCGTGCCCCTTGGCAATCATTTGCGTGCCCACCAGGATGTCGAACGCGCGGGCACGCCACGCTTCCAAGAGCTCGCGCTGGGCGCCGCGCGGCGCCGTCGTGTCGCGGTCCATCCGCCCCACGCGGGCGCCGGGCACCAGCCGGCGCAACGCCATCTCCACCTGCTCCGTTCCGGCGCCCCATGTCGCCAGCGCGGGCTCTCCGCACCGCGGGCAAACCGCGGGCTGCCGGGCAGCATGGTCGCAGTGGTGGCACCGCAGCAACCGCTGGCGCAAGTGGAGCGTCAGCGCCACGCTGCAGCGAGGGCACATCAACGTCTCGCCGCACAAGCTGCACTGCACGAAGTTGGCAAAGCCGCGGCGATTCAGGAAGAGGAGACTCTGTCCTCGCGCGGTCAGGTTTGCCTGCAGGCCCGCTGCGAGCTCGGGCGTGATGGGAATGCCGCCCTCGCTCCGGGCGACGCGGCGCCGCAGGTCGACGATTTCCACCTCCGGCAGAGGCCTTCCCTCAACCCGCGCGCCCAGTTCGATCCACTGATAACGCCCTGTACGCGCGCGGTGGAAGCTTTCGATGGACGGCGTGGCCGAACCGAGGACCACCGGACAATCGCTGAACCGAGCCCGTACGACCGCGACGTCGCGCGCCTGGTACCGCACCCCGTCTTCCTGTTTGTAGGCAGCGTCGTGCTCCTCGTCGACAACGACGAGTCCGAGGCGGCGCACTGGTGCGAATACCGCGGAGCGGGCACCGATCGCGACCCGCGCTTCTCCTTGGGCGAGGCGTTTCCACTCGCGCCACCGCTCCCCTGGCCCAAGGCCGCTGTGAAGCACCGCCACGGCTGCGCCGAACCGGCTTCGGAGGCGGTCGACGAGCTGGTGGGTCAGCGAGATCTCCGGCACCAACACGAGTGCACTCCGACCCCGCTGCAGCGCCGACTCGATCGCCCGCAGGTAGACCTCGGTCTTGCCGCTGCCGGTCACCCCGTAGAGCAAGAAGGGGGCGAACCGGCCTGCTGCCAGGGCCTCTTCGATCCTCGCCAACGCAGCCGCCTGCGCTGTGCTCAAGTCCACTCGCTCCGCCTCCCCCGGCACGGGCGTGGGAGCCGGAGGCTCCACTTCTTCGAACGCCACGAGTCCAAGGTCCCGAAGCGCGCGCAGCTTAGCGCGAGCATTCGGACTTCCGTTCGCGACCGAAGCGGCGGGAATCGGTGCTCCCCCACGCGCTTGCAATCGCCCATAAAGGCGGCGGAGTGCCGGCCTCCGGCGCAACGCTGCATCCACTGCCTGCGGGGCGACGGGGTTCACGATCACTTGCAGGACTCCCCGCGCCGGAGGAGGCTCGGCGCGCACTTCCTCTTCTAAGCGTGCGAGCCCGCGGGCTGCCAGCCGGCGCAACAACTGGTCCACCGGCAGATCGGGAAAACGCGCCCGCAGGGTGGCGAGGCGAGTCGGACCCGCGGCGGCCAGGTACTGCCAGATCTCCCGTTCTTCCGGGCGCGCTGCGCCCGGATCTCCGGACTCGGCGCGAGCAATCTTTTTCACTTTCAATCGGAGATTGCCGGGCAGTGCCGTCGCGATCGCATCTCCTAGCGGGACGAGATAGTAGTCCGAGATCCAAGCGCAGAGACGAAGCAAGACGTCGTCCAGGACAGGTTCGGGGTCTAGAAGGGCGACGACCTCGCGCAAAGATCCCGAAGCGGGCAAAGGCACGGTGTCCATGATCACCCCGGTGACTCGCCGGCGCCCCAGGGGCACGACCACTCGGGCGCCGCGTTGCGCAGAGGCTTGGGAGTCAGGGAGCAGGTAGTCGAGCGCGGGAAGCTCACCCTGGGAAGGCACCAGTGCCACGCGGACCACTCGAGCTCCCGGCGGCGTCTCGGCGAGTTCTCCGGCCACGCCCGTTCCCTCCCCGCGCTCGCCCGCCGGCGCGGTCAGCTCCCTGAAGGCAGCGCGAAACTTCGCGCGTGCACCATGCCCTGCCCAATCCGCGCCTGGGTTCACTCTCTCGGTTGGGAAATCACGGAAACTCCAAGATCACCTTTCCTTGGCTCGTAGGGGACTGAAGCGCTGCAAACACGGCAGGAAGTTCCGCGAGCTCAACTACGTCCGTTATGAGCCGAGTGACATCCGGGCGGCGCGCGCGGATCCCTTCCAGTGCTTTCTCGAACTCGCCCCGCGTGTACCCGAGCACGAACTGCACGGAAAGCTCCTTGAGCGTGCCCACCAGACCGAAAAGTCGCTCGGGATCCGCGCACGCGCCCAGCACGACGACCTCGCCACCCACACCGGCCGCGTCCAGCGCGGCTTGCAGCGCGCCCGGCACGCCAGCGCACTCGAAGACCAAGTCCGGATCCCGTCCCCCCAGCGCGCGCGCCTTCGCCCTAGCATCTTCTCGCTGCGCGTCGGCCGCGGCGTCCGCCCCCAGCCGGTCAGCAAGCTCGCGGCGCCCGGCAACGACGTCGGCCACGACGATTGTCCGCGCCCCATACTCCCGTGCCCACAGCAAGGTGACCAAACCGATCGGGCCGCCCCCTAGAATGACACACACAGCGCCCGCGATTTCCCGCGCGCGGCGAACGCCTCGCAACCCCACAGCAAGCGGTTCCGCGAGCGCGGCCTCCCGGAAGCTCACCCCCTCGGGAATTCGCAAGAGGCTCTTGCTGTCAACGCGCACGTACTCGGCGAAGGCTCCCGGTAGATCGCCGAGGCCAAGTGCTCGCACGTTTCCGCACCTCATTCCGTGCCCCCGCTGGCAAGCGGAACACCTCCCGCACGCGCTGTAGGGAAGAGCGACGACGCGGTCGCCGATCTCCCACCCTTCCGCGCCCGCAGCTGCGACTTCCCCGGAAAATTCGTGACCCAGGATTGTCCCTTCCGGCAGGCGGTCTGCGTAGCGGGCGATATGGAGATCGGATCCGCAGATGCCGCAATCCCGCACGCGCACCAGTACCTCGCCGTGGGCCGGTTCGGGATCCGGAACCTCGCCCAGTTCGATAGATCCGTCGCGCCTCAAGAGAGCCGCCTTCATTTCAGTCGGTTCACCTGCGCGTGCTGTCGTATCCCGCTGCCGTTCCAACTTGTCAACACGCACCCCTTCAGACCGCGGGAAAACCCGCGGCTCAGCGCTCCTGAGAGTCACTTGCAAGCCAGCGCACGTACGCCGCGAGATCGGCGATTTCGGGCGCGCTCAAAAAACGCCCGTAAGCCGGCATTTGGATTCTCTGCCGATCGAGGAAGCGCCGCGCCACCGGATTTTCTCGCAAGCGTGCAATTCCGCCGTCCCGGATCCACGCCGACAGTTCGTCTTCAGACCGCACGAGCTCGCCGAAGTCGCGCCCGACAAAGCCCGGAATGTACCCCTTCAGCGACCCGGGATTCGGCTGCCCGCCGATCCCCATCTCCCCGTGGCAATGGAAGCAGCCATATCGCGCTGCGAGCTCCGCTCCCCGGGCCTCGGCACCGCCAGGTGGCAACAGCATTCCAGACAGAGCTCGCAAGTAAGCGAGGAGATCTTCCAGCTCTCGCTCCGACAACTCGCCCCGGAAGGCAGGCATGCGCAAGGCCTGTTGTCCCGTCTCTGCCCGATATGTCTCCTCCCCACGCCTGCGCGCCGATGCTCCGTCCAGGATATATTCGCGCACCTCTTCGTCGTCGCGCGCGAACATCATGCGCACCTTGCCCCGGAAACCCGGAACCTCCCCCCACCGGCTGCCCGGATTGGGCACGCCTCCAATCCCCTCTGGCCCGTGGCAAGCGAAACAACCCAGCCGCTGGGCCACTTCCCGCCCGCGGGCAGCAGCCGCCGCTTCGGGGCGCAAGATGGCACGGCGCAGCACCGGGTACAGCAGCCACGCGTTCTCCACTGCCAGCGCCAAGACCAGCAATGCCATCAGCCGCCGCACCGGCCCCGACTCCGGAGAACGCGACCTTCGACTACGCGCAACTACGCGTCCGACGTAGCCTCCATGGGCGCAGAGAGCGGCGACCTGCCGAAATTCGGCTGCACCGAGATCTGCGCTGGCGTGTCCGATCGGTTTGCATCCCGCTTGTACAGCCACAACAGGTTCGGCCGCCCCGCGAGCGCGTCGACGACACGCGACTTGTACCGCGCTAGTATCTCCACCGCGCGCATCAGGCGGGCGAACGCGTAAACGTTCCTCCGGAAGAACTCAGCCCGCGCCAATCGCTCGATCAGGAAACGCGGAACGCCATGCACTGCCATTGCGTAGAGTACGTCCCAGCAAAGCTCCGCCGGGCTGCGCGCATGACGCAGCGATTTGCCCCAGAGACGGTACCCCTTCTGTGCCACGTGTTCCACGTCGGACGGCTGGATGAGGCCGTCCCGCAACGCCCGCTCTGTCAGCGGCACTCCGGGGAAAAACGTCAGCGAGAAATAGTTGAAATAGAAAGGCTTCGGCAGCCGGATCAGGAGATCCAAGGTCTGCCACCGGTCTTCCTCCGTCTCGTACGGATTGTCGCCAATGAAATCCAGATTTCGCACCACTCCGTGCCGGGCAAAGATGCGGCACGCCTCCAGGATGGAGTCGTTCGACGTCGCCCGCTCGTAACAGTCGCGCCGAATGCGCTCCGAGCCGGACTGGATGCCCATCGTCGTCGCCCACAGTCCCGCGCTGCGCATCAACGCCACCTTCCTCTCGTCTACCATTCCCGGATAGGAGTACATGATGAACGGCAGCCCGATTTCTCGCCGGTACACGGCGCAGAACTCTTCCAGCCACGGCCTTGACGGGGCGAAAATGTCGTCGCTAATCGCGATCACCTGGAGCTTGGGCCGCGCGGTAACGGCCGCGCGCAGCTCCTGCATCACGTGCGCGACACTGCGTCTGCGGACATAGCTGCCCAGGCCTTGCGCCTGGGGGCGGGCGAAGCTGTGAATGCAGAACGTACAGCGATAAGGGCACCCGCGCTGCATCATGACATCGTAGCTCACCGCGTCCCGGTCCCAGGCCGCTACGTCGCGCCAAAAATCGAAGGCCAGATAGTACTTGTTCTCCGGCGAAAGGTCGGGTAGAGGCAGGACATCGAGATCTTCGATCAGCGGCCGCGCCGGATTCTTCCACACCTGGTCTCCCCGGCGCACCCAGCAGCCGGCAAGGTCTGCGAAATCCTGCCCCCGGCTCATTCGATCCGTGAGCTCCGTCAGCACGTACTCCCCTTCGCCGCGGCACACGATGTCGGCGTATGCCAGGCAGTCCTCGGGGCAGATTTGCGCGTGCACTCCGCCCCAGATGATCACTGGGCTCGTTCGCGCCCGGATCTCCCGGCTGAGCCGCCCAGCCAATTCGAAGTAAGTGGACCAAACACTCATACCGACCAGGTCAGGCCGCAGGTGCGCCACTAGATCCACTACGAGCTCGCAGTCCTTCCGGGTCGGCTCCGCGTACGTGAAGTAGTTCTTGAAAAAGATCGAGTGCACGTCGTGCCCGCGCTGGCGGAGGAGCGGATGGAAAATCCGCAACGCGTGGGACTGGTAATTGTAGAAGGCGATCAGTACCACTCTCAGCGCGCGGCCCGGCGCGCGCCGACCCAGGTCTGCTGCGGCGCTCGTCATTCCGCCCTTCTCTGACTCTGTGAGGGCCACGCTCCCAAAAGGCACTGCACAAGTCAAGCGTGCCGTGCAGCGCCGGTGGGACTGCGGGAACAGAGCTGCCCCACAAAGTACGCAAAAGTGCTCGCTTTCGCGCCGCGCTTGGAACGAGGTCGCCCGAAAGGGACTTATCGGAAGATATATTCCCCGGCCGGGGTGGGCGACCGACCTCTGGGACCTCGGAAAAACCGCTGGGAGCTGACCCCGCGGAGCAAGGCGAAGGGCAGCCAGATCAACTTTTTCAATGCAGCGACGGCAGTGCCCAGCGCGGACGCTCCAGCAGCCCGAAATGACAACGAGAAGGACGGGCTTCAGCGCTTCGCCAGCGAGCCGGAGCACGGAAAAGGATCCGACCGCGCTTTCGCCCCAGGGGCTCCCCTTAAATACGCTGCTGCTCGAACCGGTGTGCTCGTGACTCCCTCGGCGCGATGCCTGCGAGGCCAGGTCCCGAAACCCGCCCGTTCCGCGGTGGCCGGGGCAGGCGGCAGACCGCGCACAAGCGCAGCGGCAAACACCGGGTGGCGCCCGCAGCGAACGCGCGCGGCGCGTGCGGGCAGCGGGAGCACCGGTTCGGCGATACCTTTGACAACGGGTCAGAAAGGAGGTTGCGCCCATGCGTCTTCTTGGGATCGTTCGCACCCAACCGTCGCCTCGACATCTCGGCGACCCGAGAAGATTGCAGGTCTTGCTAACTGTCTCGCGCGCGCCTCGAGGCTGCCGAGACTCGGATCGGCACCGCCTACGTCTGCAGCCGACTCCCACAAGGCCGCATCGGTCTCGGCCCGGCAACGATCCAGGCTGCTTGGCCGGCAGCCGCTACGCGACGAGGCGCGACTCACCCTGATTGAAGTAGACTAGGCCTTCCAAAGGATGGCCGCCGTGCGAGGGACGGGATCGTCGCGAGAGCGCGTGGCGCTGCTGCGGCGCCCCTTTCGCCAGGCCGCACGGGGAGGACCCGGAGTTCCTCGCGTGCCTGGCTCTGGGCGAGATCTGCCAAGGCGCTGTGCAAGGCCTCGCCTTCGAAGCGCTAGCCAGAGTTTCGGCGATGTCGGTGGTGGCTTTGCGGACCAACTGGCCCGCCGGTGCCCCAGCAACGCGCACGCGCCGATAAAAGCGCGGCGCCGTTCCTAGGGAAGGCGCCGGCACCGTTTCCTCCAACGCCGGATGACCCCGGGCTCATCCGCGAACCCGGTCCACTCTCGCGGGCGGAGGCAAGCGGCGGACAAAACCCCCCGACGCGCGATGGGAAATTGTGAAGGCAATCGGCACCACCTCGGGCGCATGCTCGAGCAGTTGCGCGACTCGACACGGCCGCAGCGCAGCTCGCCGCGCTTCTCTCTGACCTCGCCCCCGGCACGGTCGCATTCCCGAAGTGCGCGGCATATCTCAGGGGCACGCCAATTACGCGTGCTACCACCCCTGCGTCGACAACAACTCTGCTCGATGCCGTCGCGCTCGCGCACCGAAGAAGCGCGCGAGTCCACCCGCCCTGCCGCGAATCGGTTCTTTTTTTCAGGGCACCACCACTCGGCACGCTCCGTGCATCGGACGGGGCACGCCGATGGACTGGGTCATTTTGATTTGGCTACCGAGTTTGAGGGCCTACTCTGTGCGCTACCGCGGGCGGGTGCTCGGGTTGGTGCGCTGCGGAGCATCGATGCCCTTCCGCTCCGTCGTTAGCCTCGAGTGACGAACCGTGCATCCCGCGCGACCAGAAAAAGCTCCGTCTTCGCGCCGGCTGACCATGGGTGATGTCGTGGCCACGGTTCAGGATGCAGCCGCCAGTGACGAAGAGGTCGTGGCGGTGCTGGTTCACCTGTTCGTGACCCGGCACGTGCGCGTGGCGGGTTGGGGTTGCGAAGGTCGAGCCGCCGGGTGACTCCCGGTCGTCACCTGGGCGGTTCCCACAGCGGGGGTCGTCTCACCCTCCAGACGATCCCCGCAGCCCCCCACCGGAACTCCCTCCGGTCCCCCCGCTGTTCATGGGGCGCAGTACGGTAACCCGCAGTCCTCGGGAGGTCTGTCCCACATCGAATCCCACCCACATCCCCTCCTGGAGGTTCTCCAGGACAGCTCTGTCGCCGACAAGCGTGACGTGCGCGAAATTGAAGGGGATCTCTCTGCCCGACGCAGCCCGCACTACCCCAGTGCGCCGGCCGCGGTTGATCTTCGCGATCACGCCCTCGTAGAAGCGTTCGGATGGGAGCGCAATGAATTCCTCTTCCTCTTCCGGCCGAACCCTCATGCGCTGTGCTCAGCTTTCCCCCACGGCTTCGCGGCAAACGTCAGCCAGTGCCTGCAGGCCTACCCGGCGCACGAAATCGGAAAAGCGCTCTCCCGGCTGCCGCCGCTCGCGGTAAAAGTGCGCTAGCCCGGAGACGACCTCCAGCACTTCTGGCTCGGAAAACTTACCCGGCAAGCGACGGCCAATTGCGGGCGCCTTTGCGCCCACTGCCCCGCCCACGAGTACCGAATAGCCAGGCCGCTCGTGCCCATCTCCGCCTTTGAGAATCATCCCGGTGAGGCCGATGTCTCCCACGTGGTGCTGGCCGCAGGCATTGGGACACCCGCTGATCCGGATGCGGAACTCGCCGAGACCAGCGAGCGATCCATTGTGGCTCATAAGGTGCGCTCGCAGCCGCGCCGCCATACCCATCGAGCGGCTGATGGCAAGGCTGCAGAAATCCGCACCTGGGCAGGACACCACGTCGGTGATCTGCAGCGCATCGGGGCTGGCGAGGCCTGCTGCGCTCAGGCGGCGGAAGCACTCTTCCAGATCTGCCCCGCTGATCCACGGTACCATCAAGTTCTGGTCGTTCGTGACGCGCATCACGCCGCTCCCGAGTGCCCGGCACAGCGAAGCCACCTGGCGGAGCTGATCGGCGGTTAAATCGCCGAGCGGGACCTGCACCATCACCCCGTAGTAACCGCTCTGCTTTTGCGCAAAGGTGTTCGCCCGGGCCCAGCTCGCCATTCGGCCATCGCCCAGCAAAGCGTCTCCGGGTGGCCGAGATGGCGTCGGCAAGCGAAACGCCGAAAGGCTCTCGGCGAGTTCCGCCCGCAGCCGTTCTCCTCGCTCCGCTGCCACGCGCGCGAACTCCTCGTCCACTGCTGCCCGGAACCGCTCCTCTCCCCACCGCTTCACGACATACTTCATGCGCGCCCGGCTCCGGTTCTTGCGCTCGCCATGGCGGTGTTGCAGCCGCACGATTGCCTCGCTCATGATCAGCACATCTTCGGCCGGCAGAAAGTCCCGCACCGGCACCGCGAGGAAAGGCTGTGCGCCGAGGCCACCCCCCGCGAGGACGCGAAAGCCGGCTCGGCCCTCAGCGCGGCAGGCATAGTATGCGATATCGTTGATGACTCCCTGCGCGCAGTCCGCAGCACACCCCGAGAAGGAAATCTTGAACTTCCGCGGCAGCGTGAGGTTGAGCGGGTGGAACAAAAAGTACTCGTGCACGGCCACCGCGTAGGGCGTGACGTCGAAGGGTTCATCAGGCCCGATACCGCCGTGGATACAACCGGTTACATTGCGAACGCTGTCGGCGCAGGCGCCACGGGTCGTGATCCCCACTGCATGCAGCTCCTCGTAGATCTCCACGACGCGCTCCAGGGGAATCCAGTGGAGTTGGACGTCCTGTCGCGTCGTCAAGTGGACCACCCCGCGCCCGAACCGATCCGCGATGTCTGCAATCCGGTCGGCCTGCTCGGCCGTCAGCAGCCCCGCGGGAAGTTTGATGCGCTGCATGTGGCTCGTGTGGTCCAGCTGGTAATAAAGCCCGTAGCTCAGCCGCACGGGACGAAACTCGTCGTCCGTGAGCTCGCCCCGCCGATATCGCTCCACGCGTCCGGCGTGCTCGCGAATCGCAGCGCGAAACTGCGCCTCAGATGGCCTCATTCGCTGCTCCCGATCCCGGAAATGTGGACTCGTAAAGTCGATTATTGAACCACCGGCTCGCGCAGGTCAATCCACCCCGGGGAAATTTCAGGGGTCGCTCGCGCGCTAGCCCTGCGGCGCGGCACGGGACCCGTTTTGCGCGCGGCCGAGAATGCCAGTGGTGAGCACCCCGACTGCCTCAGCGACGATTTCCGCCATCACATCCGCCGCGGGCTTCACCTCGTGAACGAGCCCGGCGCCCTGCCCGGCTGGCATGAAACAGCGGTCGGGATCGACATCCCCGCCCAGGCCCATGTAATTCATCAGGCCCTGCGCCGCCGATTGAAGGGCTTGAAATGGGAAGGGGCGGATCTCGTTCTGGCGGTTCTCCCATTCCTCCACGTACCGGTTGCGGATGGTACGCGCAGGCTTTCCCGTGTAGCAGCGCGTTCTGACCGTATCGGCCTCCGTGGCCTGCAAGATCGCTTCCCGGTAGGAGGGTGCTGCCTGTGCCTCCGGGGTAGCAATAAAACGAGTCCCCATGACCACGCCTTGGGCGCCCAGTGCAAGTGCAGCGACCAGCTGCCTTCCATCCGCAATTCCGCCTGCAGCGAGCACCGGTACCCGCACGGCGTCAACCACCTGCGGCACGAGGGCCAAAGCGCCGATTTCACCAGTGTGCCCGCCCGCTTCGGTTCCCTGAGCCACGACGACGTCCGCTCCTGCTTCCACGGCTTTCTGAGCGTGCCGTACCCGCCCGGTCATTACGACCACGAGAATGCCCCGCTGGTGCATCTCGTCGATGAATTCCTTTGGGACAGCGAGCCCCGCGACGAAAATCCGCACGTCCTCCTCGAAGAGCACCTGGATGTGCGGGCGAATCAAGTCCGGAATGGGGGCCAGCAGGTCCACCCCAAATGGCCGATCCGTCAACTCTCGCGTCCTGCGGATCTCCGCGCGCAGTTCCTCCGGGCCCAATGTAGCCCCTCCCAGCACGCCCAGGCCGCCGGCATTGGAAACCGCCGCGACTAGCCGGTGGAGGGACAGCCCGCCCATGCCAGCCAGCACGATCGGGTATCGGATGCCGAGCTGATCGCAAACGGGAGTATGCAACAGATCTTCTGGCCCACTCGCTGCCATCGCTCTCGCTCCTTTAGCCCTAGCTCCCAAGCCAACTTGACACGCAGCCAACCCGATGAGAAACCGCCCTGTGGCTATAATGCGCGGGCGCGAGCTAGCGTCAAGCGAGCGCGCAGTTCGGGGGACGATGCCAGGAAACGCACTTCCGGTTTTGATTGGCGTAGGCCAGTACACCAACCGCTCGGACGACCTGAGCTCCGCTATGGAACCCGTAGACATGATGGCGCGCGCCGCTCGCCTGGCCGCCGAGGACGCGGGGGCTCCGCGATTGCTCTCACAAGTGGACTGCGTCGCGGTGATCAACATTCTCTCGTGGCCTTACGCGGATCCCGCCGGGCTTCTGGCCGAGCGCATTGGGGCTCATCCGGTAGAAAAACTGTACACGTCCATCGGCGGCAACGGGCCGCAGTGGATGGTCAACGAGATGGCCGAGCGCATCGCCAATGGCCGGGCGCGGTTGGTGTTGATCGCCGGCGCGGAGGCCTTCCACAGCGTGCGCATCGCGCGCCGGCAAGGCGCAGCGCTAAACTGGACGCAGCCCGGTGGTGGTGGTGTCCCTGTGGTCGGCGAAACTCGGTGGGGCAATAGCCCGATCGAGCAATCCCACCGGGCACAAATGCCGAGTCAGATCTATCCTCTATTCGAGAACTCCCTGCGCGCCCACCGCGGGTGGTCGGTTCAGGAACACCGGCGTTTTCTAGGGCAGTTTTGCGCGGCTTTCTCGCGCGTGGCAAGCGACAATCCGCATGCGTGGTTCCGCAACGCGCGCACGCCGGAGGAAATCGCCACACTTTCGCCGGAAAACCGCATGATTGCGTTCCCGTACACGAAATACATGAACGCGATCCTCGAAGTGGATCAAGCGGCAGCGCTCCTGCTGACGGGTACGGACGCCGCGGTGGAATTCGGGGTGCCGCGCGATCGGTGGGTGTATGTGTGGGGTAGTGGGGATGCAAACGACCACTGGTTCGTCAGCAACCGCGTAAACTATTTTACGAGCCCGGCCATCCGCCGGGCGGGCGAGGAAGCCATGCGCCAGGCCGGAATCGACGTGGAGCAAATCGATTTTTTCGACCTCTATAGTTGCTTTCCGTGCGCGCCCCAGATTGCGGCGCAGATGCTGGGGGTCCCGCTCGACGAACCGTCTCGGCTCACGGTCACTGGCGGCCTTCCCTATGCGGGTGGCCCCGGAAACAATTACTGCTCGCACGCAATTGCGGCGATGGTCTGCCGCCTGCGCGCCGAGCCGGGGCGCATCGGGCTTGTGAGCGGCGTGGGCTGGTATTTGACCAAGCACTCCGTCGGCATTTACAGCGCCGCGCCTCCACCGGCGCCGAAGCCAAGGGTTCCTCCAAGTCAGTACCAGACCGAACTCGACCGGCTGCCGCACCCCAACTGCGTGGCCGAGGCGAGCGGGGCTGGAGAAATCGAGGCGTACACGGTTCTTCATGACCGCGATGGAAACCCCGACATTGCGGTGATCGTGGGCCGACTCCGGGATGGCACGCGGTTCTGGGCGAACACGCGGCCGGATCGAGCCCTGCTCGAAGCAATGGAGCGGGAAGAGTTCGTGGGGCGGCGGGGAACCGTACGCCACGATCCAGCCGCAGGGGTGAACCTTTTCGAACCCGGGGAATGAGCAGCGCAGGGAACCACGAGCCGAGCACCTGGAGGCCGTGCGCGCGCAGCGTTCCGCGCATTGCCTTCGCACTCGGACCCGCCACAGACTGTCGCCCGTGCTCTTGCTGAAAGGATTTGTCCTCGGGCTCGTCGAGGGTCTGACCGAATTCCTCCCGATATCCTCTACGGGCCACCTCATCGTGGCGGGAGCGCTGGTACGCTTTCCAGAAGCCAAGCGCGTGACCTTCGACATTTTCATCCAGCTCGGCGCCACGCTGGCCGTCTTCTGGCATTACCGGAGCGACCTCGGGCACTTGGCGGCAAAAGCGCTGTCAGACCGGCGGGAGCGCGACCTCGTGCTGAAGGTGCTCGTCGCCTTCCTGCCGGCAGCTCTTGCCGGGCTGTTTCTCCACCGGCTCATCGAGGAGCAGCTCTTCACGGTCGGCGTTGTCGCTGCGGCCATGGTCGGCGGTGGCGTATTGATCCTGCTGATCGAGCGGCGCGTGTACCGCCCGCAGGTACACTCGCTCGAACTGACGGGCTGGCGCCAGGCAGCGCTCATCGGAATCTGCCAGGTAACCGCGCTTGTTCCGGGAGTATCGCGCGCGGCCGCAACAATCATTGGCGGCCTGCTGGTCGGGCTGAGCCGGCCCGTTGCAACGGAGTTCTCCTTTTACCTGGCCCTTCCGACTCTGACGGCTGCGAGTCTATTCAGCTTACTGAAAAGCCTACCCGCCCTCACGGCGGCCGACATTGGCGTCCTGGTGGTCGGATTCGGCAGCGCTTTCGTCTCCGCGCTCGCGGTGATCCGCCTATTCCTGGCCTTTGTGAAAAACCACGACTTCCGGATCTTCGGGTACTATCGGATTGCCGCGGGTCTCGCGGTCTACTGGGTGGAAGTGCGGTGACACCCAACACGCGCGGTGCGCAGGAACCGGCGGCGAATTCGCCAGCGGTGCAACCCACCGACCGAGCCGGGATCCAATTGACTTCGGAGAGCTCGGTTCGCAGGGTCCAGCGATATTTGCGGGGCGACGGTGGTTGAGCGCGAGAGAGAGACCTGGAGTACGCGCATCGGGGTGATCCTCGCGGTGGCCGGATCCGCGGTCGGCCTCGGAAATTTTCTGCGCTTCCCCGGGCGCGCGGCCGAGTACGGAGGGGGCGCTTTCATGATTCCCTACTTCGTTTCGCTCCTACTCCTGGGGATCCCGGTCTGCTGGGTAGAATGGACCCTCGGGCGCCACGGGGGCCGCAACGGTTTCAACTCGGCGCCGGGACTTTTCGCAGTCGTGTGGCGCCACGGCGCATCACAGGTGTTTGGTGCCCTGGCTGTGCTGATCCCGGTTATCATTTTTGCTTACTACGTATTCATCGAATCCTGGTGTCTCGGGTACGCCTGGTTCTATCTTGCGGGCAGCATCGATCCGGGATCCGACGCGGCGCAGTATCCACTCTACTTTGCCGAGCGGTTCAACCGCTTTATCGGGGCGCACCAAGACGGCGTTCTCTTCACGGGCACCTCGCCGGCGCCCCTGTTTCTGGCAGCGTGCTTCGCACTCAACTTCTCGCTGATTTACTTGGGCATCTCCCGGGGCATCGAAAGGTTCTGCACATGGGCCATGCCGGCACTGGTACTCGCGGCCATCGCCATCTTGATCCGGGTGCTCACCTTGGGCACGCCGAATCCAGCCCATCCGGACCAAAACGTTCTCAACGGCCTCGGCTTTATGTGGAATCCCAAGCCACTGGGCGGTGGCAGCGCGTTTTCGGCTCTCGGCGATCCTCAGGTCTGGCTGGAAGCCGCAGGGCAGATCTTCTTTTCGCTCTCCGTAGGCTTTGGAATCATCTTGACGTACGCGAGCTATCTCAAGCCGGACGACGATGTCGTGCTCTCCGGGCTGACGGCGTCCGCGGCCAACGAATTTTGCGAGGTGTGCCTCGGGGGGCTGATTACCATCCCCGCCGCGTTCATCTTCCTCGGAGCCGCACCACTGGCCAATGTAATCGGGTCGAGCATCGGCCTTGGCTTCCACGCAGTGCCGGTGGTTTTTGAATACCTGCCCTGGGGCCATCTTTTTGGATTTCTGTGGTTCGGCCTCCTGTTTCTGGCGGCGGTGACGAGCTCGCTCTCCATGTTGCAGCCCGCCATTGCGTTCTTCGAAGAGGGCTTCGGGATGGGCCGCCGCAGCGCCATTACAGCCCTCGGGCTCGTCACGGGAGTCGGCAGCTTGCTGGTAGTCTATTTCAGCAAGGACACGGTTGCGCTCGACGTCATGGACTTTTGGATCGGCAGCACAATGCTGATCGTGTTGGCGCTGTTCGAGGTTCTGCTGTTCGGATGGGTGCTCGGGGCCGAGCGGGGCATCGAAGAAGCCAACCGCAGCAGCGATATCCGGATCCCGGGCGTTTTCGCGCCGATCATCCGCTACGTTTGCCCCGCGTATCTGCTTGCGATATTAGGCGGCTTTGCCTGGCGGAACTTGCCCGGCCAGGTTCGCGCGATCTTCGAGCGCCCGGCGGCCGTCTTCACCGTCACGTTCACTGCCATCGTGTTCGTCTTCTTGTTCCTGCTCGTGCGGCTTGCGATGCGCCGCTGGGAAACGCAAGGGCGCTTTGCTAATGTTGCGCAGCGGAGGTTTGCATGACGCTGGCCGGATGGTGCCTGATGCTCAGCTCGGTCGCTCTCGTGGTGGGGCTCAACGCGTACTGCTTTTATCGCGTTTTCAAGGCACCTGCCCCCGCCGAGCACCTCCACGCGCCACTGGACATCGAAACCGGCGAGAAAATGGACTGATGGAGCGCGGGCCTACAGGCAAGGTCGGCCCTGGGAGTCACCGCCCGAACTGCTCGACCCTTTCCGCCAGCCGCTCCAGCAAGGCCTGAGGCTCGGGGGCGGCGCCAGTCGCGCGCTCGATCAGCTCGAAGCCGGTGAAGGTCCGGCCCCACCGGTGCACCCGGTAGCGCAGCAGGAGACGATTTCCGGAAAACATCCCTCCTCGGCCAGCGCGCCGACCGGGCCCAGGTCTCTCTCCACGGCGCGCGCCAGCACGGCCCCGTAAACGTCACCGATCGCGTAAGCCGGGAAATAGCCGAACTCTCCCATGGCCCAGTGCACGTCTTGGAGGACTCCTTCCCGGTGTTCGCGCGGCGCAAGGCCGAGGTACCGCAGTGTTTTCGCCGCCCATGCATCGGGCAGGTCCTCCACTGCCAGTTCGCCAGCGAGCAGCGCATCCTCTAGCTCGCTCCGGATCACGATGTGCAAGGGATGCGTGACTTCGTCGGCGTCCGTCCGAATCAGGGACCGGCCGAGCTCGTTCGCGGCTCGCAGCGCGGCATCCACGCCCTCCAGTTCCAGCGCGGGAAAATACCGGCGTGCCCATGGCAACAGGAAACTCCAGAAACCCCGCGAGCGACCGACGTGGTTTCCCCAAAAGCGCGCTTGCGACTCATGAACTCCAAACGAGCAAGGGGCGCCGCGCGGCGTGCCCCATGCCTCGCGCTCCAGGCCTTGTTCGTACAGACCGTGCCCCACCTCGTGCAGAGTCGCGAACAGGCCGCAGCGAAGGTCGTCGGGGCGATAGCGGGTGGTCAGCCGCACGTCGAGCCCGCAGGCACAAGTGAACGGATGTGGCGACTCGTCCAACCTCCCCCCATCCGAAGTCGAACCCGATCTGCGCCGCGACCGCTCGATTGAGCTGCCGCTGGCGCGGTGCGGGAAAATGTCCTCGCAGGGCGCCCGCGCCGGCATGGGCGAGCTCTGCACGCGCGGGCAGTCGGGCAACGACCGGCACGAGGTTGTCGCGCAGTTCTTCGAGGATTCGGCGCACGCGCGGGGCCGACACCCCGGGCTCGTACTCTTCCAAAAGCACCTCCTGTGGGTGTGCCTCTGGCCGGATTCTGCTCGCCCGGCAGCGCTCCAGCGTGACGACGCGCTTCAAAAAAGGCGCGAACAGGGAGAACGAGTTTTCCTCCCTCGCCCGCATCCATGCCGCGCGCGACTCGGTGTGCAGCGCTGCCCAATAGCGGACAAAGTCCGCGTCGAGCACCCGAATCCGGTCGATCTCCCGCTTCGCCTCGCGCACATCGACGGCTTGATGCGGCGCAAGCGCTGCGGCATTCGCCGCCAGCTCGTCCTCGAGGTCCAAAAGCTCCGGATTCGTGCGCCGCTCGTGGAGTACGCAAGCCAGAGTACCGATCACCGCAGCGCG
>JBBIUR010000042.1:0-21868 GCA_037440145.1 Myxococcales bacterium
GCCGAATATCGTCCGGCGATGCGTTCTTCAGGAGATAGCCGACTGCGCCAGCTTTCAGGGCTGCAAAGACGCGCTCGGAATCGGAGTACGCGGTAAGCATGAGCACCCGCAGCTCGGGGTGCTTCTCCCGCAGCGCTCGCGTGAGCTCGATGCCACCCACTCCCGCCATCTCGATGTCCATGAGCACGATGTCGGGAAGGCCCGAGCTCTCCAGTGCGCGCCACATCTCCTCCCCGCTTCCCACGGCAGCCAGGACGCGCAGGTCCGGCCGGGTCTCGAGACACTGGCGCAGGCCTTCCCGAAAGACGGGGTGATCGTCCACGATCAAAATTTTCACGTCGCTCGCACTCACGGCTCGACCCGCCTTTGCGCCGCGACACCGCTAAGGGCCTCGCCCCTGGATGCGCTCCTACCGCGCCCTCGGCCGTAGCCCTTTCGTACTACTCCGCGCAGAACTGCGGCGCTAGTTCCTCCAGACCATGAAAAATGGCGCCTCCGGCCAATTGCCCGCGCCTTCCGCGGGCTCCATAAAGAGGAGCGAGCGGCAGTGTCAAGCCGACGCAAAAACGAGAGGACGGAGGAATTCCATGTTCGTCACTTTTCCTGGCTGGATTTTCGGGGCCGGCGGAATGGCAGTTTCCGGGCCGCCCGGCGCCACGGGGAGCCCGACTGCATTGCTCCCAGCCGCCGCCCTATTGCTTCTCGCCGCCGTTTGGTTTGCGACGAGACATCGGCAGCCGTACCGCTCGCGCACGCGCGCCGAGTCGCTGCGCTTGCCCGTGCGAAGCGTTGCCGGGCGAAGCCAGTGGTCCGCGCGGCTGCGGTGCCTTGCGCTTCGCGGCTCCGCCGGAGTCAGCCGGGCATCGGGCCCATCGGGCCGTGGCTCGGCCCGCGCAGCGGTGCGACCACCACGGCCGTTGCCTCGATGAATCGCTCCGGGCCAGGCCGCACGATGCCCTCCACCAGAATCGCGACTCCAGACCGCATGTGCTCGGTGCAGCTCCCCATTGCGCTCCCGGGGCCGAGGCGGATCTCGGTGCCCGGCGTCAGGCGCACTGGGAACGGATGGTTCAGATCGTCGTCGACGATCAACTCCCCTCCCGCGCAATCCACGGTGAAAATGCGGCCAAAAAAGCGCCGCTGGCGCATCTCGCGGACCCGGATGGGGAGCTGCATTGCCGGGTCGTGAATCTCGATGTCCGCGAGCTCGACATCCGATCCCGCCGGCACCTCCACGGCCAGGCGCCCCAATGACCCCCGAGGTCCACTGAAGCGGAGCGTAACCGTCCCGGCAAATTCTCCCCGGAGCACGAACCGGCCGTCTGCGGGGTCCACTGTCTGCTGAACGCGCGGGAATTCCTCCAGAGCGACCTGAATCGGAAACGGCAAGGCCGCTGTTCTCCCGGTGCCGAGAGCTTCCTCTACCTCCACGCTGGCGATGTTGCCGCTGATCGAGGATGTGATTCCGCTGCCCACTACGCCGCCCTCGCTCGAGCAGCCGGCGAGCAAGCCGGCCGCGAGCGTCGCGGCGAATCGAGACCACTTCATGCAGACCTCCTGATGCGCCCGGGCGGACCCCCGCCGGGCTGCGATACTCGCTGCCCTTCCGACTCCTCGAAATAGTAGACGCCGACAGCCACGCGGCTGCGCGGGCCGCCGGGGGCTGCAGGAGAGCGATCTCGGTCGTATGAGGAGAGCAGTGCGTTGACCCGGCGGACGAATTCCTCGCCCACCCGCCGCACCTGCTCCCGAATTTCAGCAAGGGCGTCACCGCCGACGTTGTCGTACACTACCTTGCGCTGGAGCCAGGGTGTCTCGGGACGCTCGATATTGTGAACGATCGTCGCGAAAACCTCTGCCGGATCGGAGCCGAGCAGCGCGATTTTTCCGTCCTCCCCGCTCAGCGGAATGTGTGCCTGCCGATGCAAATGCACCATACCTTGTGCGCTCAGGCTTGCGGCACCCGTGCGAATGAGCTCGTCCAGGATCGCTCGCGGCGGGATATCCACCCCGAGCTGTCGGACCAAGGCGGTAAAACTCGGCGCCGAGCGATCCGGGGACTCGTACGGTAACGGCCGCGGCACACCATCGGGGGTCGCGAAGGGGGGCCCGGCCATCCAGCGGCCAATCACATGGGTCACGGGCGTGTCCTCCACCTCGACGAGCTCGCCCCCTTTCCGCGCCCGCCGCAGCGCAGCCACTTCTTTTCGCGCCAGCCCGGTGACCAGCGCGAGGCGACTGTCGGTCTGCCGCTTGAACGGCAGGGCGAACTCTTGTTCTGCAACCTCCACGTAGAGCTCCTTCAAGACGCGATTCAACCATGGATGTGGAAACCCGTAGGAGATGAGTTGCCGAACTAGCGGCCGGAGCAACCGCCGGATGGCCACCGCGAACTGCGCCTTTGCCTTCTGGGTGAGCATTGCCGCCGCGCCATAGGCGCCCTGAGATTCGGCTGCGGATGCGGGCGGCCAGGGGCGCTCGCCCCGCCGCCCGCCCTCCGCGGTCGCCCTGCGCCACTCCTCCTCAGGCCGTACCCTGCGGCGCGCCCGCGCTCACTGGCCGCCCGTCGCTGCGCAGCTGGCCAGGCAGCTAAGCGCCGTGCCCGCGCACTCGAGTACAGCAGCGCCGTGCACCTCGCGGCATGGGCGCTCGCACGCGCGCAAAGCGCCCAGTGCTTCACGGCACTCGAGCGACCGGGGACTGCCGGCGGCACACGCCGTTTTCACAGCTTCGACTTGCGCCGCACACTGCGTGCGGCACTGCGAGAACTCCTCCCGCGCCGCCGCATTGCAGTCACGCAGCGCGGTCTGGCAGTCGAGCACGCACACGGGATCCCTCGGCTGTGGCAGTTCTCGATCCGGACACAGCTCGAGGCATTGCCGCGCCTCCGCCTTGCAATTGCCCGCAGTCGCGCGGAAGGCCTCGCGGCAGGGAGTCAGGCATTCTCGCGCCGATTGACGAGCCGCCGCGCACGCTTCGGATGCGGGGTCCGCCGCACAGGCATCGCGCGCAGCCTGAACTGCATCCGCGCATCCCTCAGCGCAAGTCCTGGCCTCCACCTTCGCCTCGAACATGCACGTTCCCGCATCCTGGCGGCACGCCAGCGCGCAGACGAGATCCCGCCGGTGAACTGGGTGCATGGGTCCCATCGGGCCGGCGCCTCCGTGTGCTAGGGGGAACCCCCAGCCACCGGCGAGCACGACCGTCGCCGCTGCCAACGCCAGTTGGATCTGCGACTTCATTGACACTCCTCCTTTATCGGTTCGGCCCAAATATCGGTTCGGCCCAAACTCGATACCGCACCCTGCCTCCGTGTGATTCCGGGCGGGGTCTGTTTGACGTGCACCGCGGCTGCCAATTTTCCCCGTGGCTGGGTAGGTCGCGCTGCGTCGCGGTCACCCGTGGGTGCGCAGCGGCGGCTGCCTGGGCATATGTGGATAAACTTGCCATTTACTTGTGAATATATTCCCAATCGGAAGGTAAAACAAGCCAAAAATATCAAAGCCGAGTGCGCCGGCGAGTTCATCGGGCCCACCGCTGAGAAGCCCGACAGCAAAGTTCATCAGGCGCCTGCTCGCCCTGCGGCATGCCCAATGGGCCGCACGCCGCACTGCCGGCACCGCCCTGCGCAATGCAGCCACTGGTATCGCTTCGACCGGAGAGAAACAGAATAGGCGCGAAACGGAAGCCAAGAGAAAGCGGCAGCCTTTCACTCCGCCTTCGGGAGGCTGCCGCCTGAGAGAAGTTGCGGGGGGAGGATTTGAACCTCCGACCTTCGGGTTATGAGCCCGACGAGCTACCGGACTGCTCCACCCCGCTTCCGCGACCGCATTCATAGCGGCCGGTCCAGGCCGAGTCAAATCAGCACGGGCTCCCGTGCTCGTTCGAGGGCAGCCCGACTGCTTTGCGCAGTGCCTGCAGTTCCGCGCGCGTAAGTGCCCGCCACGCCCCCCGGGGCAGGGTTCCGAGCTTTAACGGTCCCACGCGCACGCGCCGCAGCTTTTCGACCGCGAGGCCCACGGCAGCGCAAAGTCGCCGAACCTCGTGCGTGCGGCCTTCGCGCAAAATCAACCGCAACCACGCTTTCTCCCCCGCCCTTCGAATCACCGTCGCCTCGGCCTTCGCCCGCCGCTTCCCGCCAAGGGCAACTCCGCGCGCGAGCCGTCCCAGCGCACTCTCCTCAGGGGCGCCGCGCACTTTGACCAGATACTCGCGCTCGACACCGTACCTCGGGTGCATGAGGCGGGCAGCCAGCTCGCCGTCGTTGGTCAGGATCAAAAGGCCCGAGGACGCGTAATCCAAGCGGCCAACGGGGTAGACGCGAACTCCCAAGCTCGCCACCAGATCCCCAACGCACGGTCGCCCTTCCGGATCGCGCATCGTGGTGACGACACCCAAGGGCTTGTGGAAGGCGAGGGTGGTAGACTGGCGCGGCACTCGGACGAGCTTCCCATCCACTCGGATCTCGTCACGAAACGGGTCCGCCTTGGCCCCTAGCTCCGTCACCGTGCGCCGGTTCACCCGCACCTTCCCCGCCCGGATCAGTCGCTCTGCTTCCCGCCGCGAGGCGATCCCCGCCGCACTGAGAATTTTCTGCAGCCGAATCGGCTGTCTCTCCACCGGCACTGGCTCCCTCCGCTGCTGCCGCATTGCCGCTCGCTCCCTCTGCGATTTCGCGCAATGCCGGCAACGCGTTCAAGTCCGGCAAGCCGAACAGCTCCAAGAACCGCTCTGTCGTCCCGTAGAGCAGCGGCCGGCCAACGGTCTCCTTCCGGCCGCACACCCGAATCAGATCGCGCTGCAACAGGCCAGCGAGCACGGCCTCCGCGTCCACACCTCGAATGGCTTCGATTTCCGCGCGCGTCACCGGCTGCCGGTATGCGATGATCGCGAGCGTCTCCAGAGCCGCCCGCCCCATGCGCCGGGGGCGATCCCGGAACAGCGCCCGGACCCACTCCGCGTTTTCGCGCGCCGTCCGCAACTGGTACCCGCCTGCAACCTCTTCCAGCCGGATACCCCGCTCCGGCGCAGCGTAGCGCGCGGCCAAGCGCATCAGCGCAGCGCGCACTTGCGCGGCAGGCGGCCCTCCGAGAATTTCGACCAGCCGCCGCAAGGACACGGGCTCTCCTGCGGCGAACAGGACGCTCTCGAGAATCCCCGCGAGCCGTTCCTCCGATCCGACGGCCTCGCTGCTAGCCGCGGGTTCAGGTTCTTTCGCGTCCCCCATCGTTACTGCCTCCTGCGTCGCAGGCCTCGTACTCGTCCAGCTCCTCAAAGCGAACCGCGCTCGGGTCCTCCACTTCTAGGCGCACGGCAATTGGCCCCCATGGCGCTTCCTGCACGATGCGCACGGCGCGCAGCCGCGCCAGCTCCAGGATCGCCAGAAATGTGACGATGATTTCCAGGCGAGTTGCCCTTTGCGGGAACAGCTCTTCGAAATCGAGCCGGCCGGCTCCTGACAGTCGGTCGAGAACGAAGCGCACGCGGTCGCGCACCGAGACGCGCTCGCGCGACACTTCCTGCAGCGGTACCTCCCGCGCGCGCGCCAACACCCGCCGGAGCGCCTCCAGGAGCTCCCACAACGAGACGCGCAGCCAGGGCAGCTCCTCCACTCCCACTAGCTCCGGGTCCCACGCGGGATCGCGGGCAAACACGTCCCGAAACAACAGCGGCCGCTCTGCCAGCGCGGCGGCCGCTTCGCGGTACCGCTCGTACTCGAGCAACCGCCGCACGAGATCGGCCCGCAGGTCTTCCCCCTCGTCCTCCTCGTCCGTGCGCGCCTCCTCGGGGAGCAAGGTCTGAGATTTGATCAGCAGCAGGGTTGCTGCCATGACGAGAAACTCCCCGGCGATGTCGAGGTTCAACTCGCGCATGAGATCGAGATACGCCAGGTACTGCTCCGTGATCGCCGCGATCGGAATGTCCGTAATGTCGAGCTCGTGTTTCTTTATTAGGTGAAGCAGCAAATCCAATGGTCCCTCGAAGACCTCCAGTCGCACGCGCGGCCGCACCTGGGCTTCCGCCAGCGCCTCGCCCCCGCTCGGCTGGTTCCGCTCGCCCGGCCCCCCTTCCAGGCCTTCGTGCTCCGCACCCATGCTCACAGCCTCACGGCCTCGCGCACCTCGGCCATCGTTCGCGCCGCGACCTGGCGGGCGACCGCGGCCCCGCGATCGAGGATACTCTCGATCTCTTGCGGGCGTCCCTCCAGCTCGGCGCGCCGCTCTCGGATCGGAGCGAGGTCGGCAACCACGTGCCGGATCATGATCTGCTTGCACTCGAGGCAGCCGATGCTGGCAGTGCGGCACCCGCGAGTGACGTAATCGATTTCGTCGGGGCTGCAGTAAATTCGGTGTAGGTTGAATGCGGGGCAATCGTTCGGCTCGCCCGGATCCGTGCGCCGGACCCGCCGGGGGTCAGTCATCATGCGCGAGAGCTTCGCCTCGACTTCCTCCGGGCGGTCGCTGAGTAACACCGCATTGTTGTAACTCTTGCTCATCTTGCGACCGTCCGTGCCCGGTATTCGCGCCACCTCGGTGAGCAGCGCTTCCGGCTCTGGAAAGACCTCCCCGTAGTAATTGTTGAACCGCCGCGCGATTTCCCGCGTCAGCTCGATGTGCGGTGCCTGATCGATGCCCACCGGAACTCCGTTGGCCTTGTAAACGAGGATATCCGCAGCCTGCAGCACTGGGTATCCCAGAAGGCCGTAGTTGAGCTTCACGACTTCCGCGTCTTCCTCGGACGCGAGCAGGCCCAAGTCCCGCGCTTGCTCTTTGACCGTAGGATTGCGCACGAGCCAGGGCGTCGGCGTCACCATGGCGAGGAGCAAAAACAGTTCGGCGTGTTCCTTCACCGCCGACTGCCGGAACAGTACCGCTCTGGCCGGATCCAGGCCTGCCGCGATCCAGTCGATGACCATCTCCACGGCGTTTGCGGCAAGGGCCCCCGTGTGTTGCGGATCGGTGGTCAGCGCGTGCCCGTCCGCTACGAAAAAGAACCACTGGTGCTCCCCTTGCAGCCGCACCCAACTGCGGAGCGCCCCGTGCAAGTGGCCGAGATGCAGCCGCCCGGTCGGCCGCATCCCGCTGACGATCACTCCCATTGCCGCCCCCACCCGAAAGCGACCCTGCTCACAGGAGCCACTCCAGGCACGCGTGCACCACGGGCCCGAGCACCTGGCTCAAGGCGTTCGACGCGAGCAGCACGAGCACGATCAGGATCCCGAAGGGCTCGACGCGGCTCAGCGCGAGCGCTTGCCGCGGGGGCAACAAGCCCACGAGCACGCGCCCGCCATCCAGGGGCGGGATCGGCAGCAGATTGAAAACCGCCAGCACGACATTGACCGCGACGCTGGCTTGAAGGCTCACGGCGAGCCACGAAGAAAACAACAAACCCGGCCCGGGCACGTCGCTCGATGCGGCGAGCGCCGCGGAAAAAACGGGACTGCGCAGTGCCAGCGCGCTGCCGATGGCCAGCAGCACATTGGTGGCCGGGCCCGCTGCAGCCACCCACACCATGTCGCGCTTTGGGTACCGCAGCCGGGCAAAATTTACGGGCACCGGCTTGGCGTACCCGAACACGAAAGGCGAGTGCGCGGCGACCAGAAGCACCGGAAGGAGGACCGTGCCGAAAAGGTCCACGTGGGCCAGTGGGTTCAGCGTCAGCCGCCCGGCGCGAGCCGCAGTGGAATCCCCCAGGCGGAAGGCCACGTAGCCGTGCGCCAGCTCGTGGAGCACGACCGCCGCAATCAGCGGCACCGCCCACACGGAAATTTGCACGACAATGCGCTCCACGACGAGCCACCGTTTAGCACAGGGGCACCACCAGGGACAGGATCCCCTGCAGTCCCTCAGTCCCTCAGTCCCTCAGTCCCTCAGTCCCTCAGTCCCTCAGTCCCTCCGAGCGCCGCCCGCAACCGCGTCGCTCCCCACCCTTCAACCGCGAGGGTGAAACCGCCGGTGAATCTCCCGCAGGCGCGCGCGGCTGACGTGCGTGTACACCTGCGTCGTGGAGATGTCCGCGTGACCCAGCATCATCTGCACGGCGCGCAGATCCGCACCCCGCTCGAGCAAATGGGTCGCAAACGCGTGCCGCAGGGTGTGGGGGCTTACTGCCCCCGGCAACCCGCACGTGCGCGCGTACTTCCGCACGATCCCCCAGAAGGCACGCCGGGTCATCGGCCTGCCGAACCGGTTGACAAACAAATAGGGGCTCGGCTTGCCGCGCAACAAGCCTGGCCGGGCCTCTGCCAAGTACGCCAGCAATCGCTCGCGCGCCTTCCGCCCGACCGGCACCGCGCGCTCTTTGCTGCCCTTCCCCACTACGATGAGAAAGCCGGCCTCCAGGTTCACTTGTTCGACGCGCAGTCCCACGAGCTCGGAAACGCGCAGGCCACCCGCGTAAGCGAGCTCGAGCATCGCCGCGTCGCGCATGGCCAGTGGCCCAGCTTCCCGCCCCGGGGCCGTGACGAGCTGCTCCGTCTCGACAACCCCCAAAGCGCGGGGCAACCTTGCTCCGAGCCGCGGGAAGCGAATTTCCGCGGCCGGATTCTCGCGCACCTGGTTCTCGCGGGCCAAAAACCGGAAAAAGCCCCGCACTGCCGACAAAGCCCGGGCGCGGCTGCGCGCGCTGAGCCCCGCCTGTTCCAGCCGCTGCAGGTACGCGCGGAGGTCCAGGGCAGTGATGCGACCCACCTCCCGGATCCCGGCCTTTTCGAGAAACTCCGCCATGCGCGTGAGGTCGCTCGCGTACGCGGCCACGGTAGCCGCCGCCAGGCCGCGCTCGGCGCTCAGGTAGTCGAGATAGCAGTCCACGGCGAGAAAGATCGCCCCTGCCCGAGGCGGCCCGCCCCGCGGGCATTCCCCAGACGCCGAACGGATTTCCGCGCCCCTCTTGTGCGCCTCCCGGCCCGCCGTCCCTTCCACAGCCTTGCGCACGCTCCCCTCCACCACCCGGTCGCGAGGCCTCAACTCGCCTGCAGTTCGCGCAACCGGCGCTCGAGTACCGCGCGAATCTCTTCCAGGCGCTCCGGTTCGAGGATCTTCCTTCCCCGCGTGTCGGTCACGTAGAAGACATCGAGCACCTGGTCGACGTTCGTCGTGATCTTCGCGAGGTGAATCGAGAGGCCCAGGTGGTAGAGGAGGTCGGTGATCGTGTAGAGAACCCCGAGGCGATCCTGCGTGTAGACGTCGAGAACCGTGAATTCCTCCGAGACCCCGTTGTCCACCTCCACCGCCGTCTCCACTCTCGGAACGAACTTCTTGGTCATGAACGCCGGGGGCTGCGCACTGGCGATGAGCTGGTCCACTTCGACCTCCCCGCGCAGCGCGCGCTCCACCGTGTTCACCACCCGCTCCCAGCGATCGGTGTCTTGCGTCACGTCTGCCCGCTCTCCGTGCGAGATACAGAAGACATCCAGAGCACGGCCATCGTTGCTCGTGGTGATCGAAGCGCGCACCACGTTCATCCCGGCCGCCGCCAGCACGCCGGTAATCGTAGCGAACAAGCCGGGCCGGTCGTAGGTCGCAACGGTGAACTCGGTGCACTCCCGCTCGGGGAAATGCCGCACGGCCGCAACCAACCTGCGGCCGTCGAGCCGCGCTAGCATCGCGCAGTGCTGCGGCATAGCATCCTCGGGCGTCGACAGGAAATAGCGCGCCGGCATCGCGCGCATGAAGTGCGCGATGTGCTCGCGCGAGACCCCCTGGGCCTCGAGCACGCGCGCCACGCGCCGCTTGATCCGTTCCAACCGGGTCTCGCGCGCCTCCTCGACGAAGGTGCCCTTCTCGAACACCTCCACCGCGGCGAGGTAGAGGTCGGCGAGGAGGGTTCCCTTCCAGTTGTTCCACACCTTCGGCCCCACCGCTTTCATGTCGGCAAAGGTCATCAGGTAGAGCTTCTTCAGGGTGTCGAGGTTCTCGACTCTCTTGGCAAACTCGATCACCAGCCGCGGGTCGTGGATGTCGCGCCGCTGGGCGAGATGCGACATGAGCAAGTGGTTCTCCACCAGGAAGCCGAGTTGGTGGACGTCGTCCGCGTTCATGTGCAGCCGCCTCGCGATGCGGCGGGCGATCGCGGCCCCGCGTTCGGAGTGCCGCCCCCCTTGGCCTTTGCCGATGTCGTGGAACAGCACTGCGAGCAACAGGACCTCGACTTTGTCGATTTCGCGCACCACCTGGGTGAGAAGCGGCGCCTCTTCCTTGTACGCACCCTCCCGCAGCCGCTCGAGCTCGCGCACGCCTATCAGCGAATGCTCGTCGACCGTGTAAATGTGGTAGAGGTCGTGCTGCACCATGCACAGCAAGTGCCCGAACTCCGGCACGTAAGCGTCGAACACGCCGAGCTTGTGCATCTCGACGAGCGTCTCGTACACGTCGGATTTCCACCGCAGGATGTCCAGAAGCACCTCGGCGGCCGCGCGCGAGCGCCGAAATTCTCCGTCCACCAAATGCAAGTGATTGCGCAGAAGCCGGCGCGTTCCGTTGCTGAGCTTCGCACCGTGGCGCTGCGCATCGCGAAAGATCGCCAGCATGTTGACCGGGTCCTCGGCCAGCACTTTCGGGTCGCTCACCGAAAGCGCCCGGTTCGCAATCCACACCCCGGGCCGGATCTGCCGGCCCACGAGCCGGTACAGAGCGCGATAGGGGCGGGGTTGCTCCAAACACCGCTCGATCATCTCGGTAGCAAAGCGCTCGATGGTGGATGCGTGCATGTAGTAAGCGCGCATGAACCGCTCCACCGCCCTCAGGTCTTTCCCGTCCACGTAGCCCAGAGCCGCCGCGATCTTTTCCTGGTATTCGAAGGTCAACTGATCGAGGTGGCGGCCCGACAGGAAATGCAGCCAGTTCCGCACCCGCCATAAGAAATCCCGGGCGGTTTTGATCTCGCGCAACTCCGCCTCGGTCAGCACGCCCTTGCGGACCAGCTCCTCCAGGTTGTTCGTCTTGAATCTGACCCGCGCCAGCCACAGCGCGGTGTGCAGGTCGCGCAGGCCGCCCTTCCCCTCCTTCAGCTGCGGCTCCAGGATGTAGACGGAGTCGCCGTACAAGTGGTGGCGCTTGTCGTACTCCGCAATCTTCTCGCGGAAGAAGCGGCCCGGGCTCCGGCGCACTACGTTGGCGTCCATCAGCGCCAGGAATTCCCGGTACAGCTCCACATCGCCGCACAGGAAGCGAGCATCGAGAAGCGCCGTCTTCACGGTCAGGTCCGCCGCCGCCAGGCGCACGCACTGTCGCAGGTTGCGGAGCGCGTTGCCCACTTCAATCCCGGTATCGAAAAGGGCATGCAGGATTTTCTCGGCCACCGTCTCCGCGAAGGGCTCGAGCCGGCGGGGATAGAGAAAGAGCAAGTCGATATCGGAGCAGGGACTGAGCTCGCCGCGCCCGTAACCCCCTTGGGCGATGACCGCTACGCGCTGGTCGAGGCGCACGTAGCGTGCGGCGTAATCGGCCACGGCCAGGGCATAGAGCGAGGTGATCAGGTGATCCACAGCCCCGGTGTACGCGCGCACGACCTCCTCTCCCGAAGCGCCAGCTCGGTGGCGCTCGTAAAGGACAGCCCGCACGCGGCGGAGGTACTCCCTTGCCTGGCGGCCGAGGCTCCCGTCGGGCACGAACGCCTCGAGCCCGGGTGGCGGAGCCAGCACGGGGTGTCCCGCGGCCACCGGCTCGACAAAAAACTCGCTCATAAGGTCCTCAGCCGATCTCTATTCTCGACGAACCTCCGCAGCCCCTGCAAGAGGCCATCGGCCAGTGCCTCTTGATACGCGGGATTGCGCAGCAAGGCGCCTTCCCGGGGATGGGTGAGAAACGAGAGTTCCACCAACACGCTCGGCATCGCGGCTCCCACGAGCACGTAAAAGGGGCCCCGCTTGACGCCGAGATCTCGAACTCCGGGAAACTTCCTGCCGACTTCCCGCACCACGGCTTGCTGAAGGTTTCGGGCCAGCTCCACCGACTCTTCGATTTTATAGGTCTGCACTAGGTCGCTCAGGATCCACGCCACCTCCGTGCCCCGCGCCGAGCGGCCGGTGGCCGCAGCGAACCCATTCTCCATTTGCGCCAAGCGGATCGTCGCGCGGTCGCCGGTATTGCTCAAGTAGTACGTTTCCACCCCGGCGAGCTCGGCCCGCGGGCTCGCGTTCGCGTGGACGGAGACGAAGAGGTCGGCCTCCTCCGCATTGGCCCGAGCCGTGCGCTCTTCGAGAGCCACGGATTCGTCCTTATCGCGGGTCAGCACGACGTCAAAAAGGCCCGTCGCGCGCAGCCTCGCCGCGAGGCGCGCGCTTACCGCGAGCGTCACGTCTTTTTCCCGAATTCCCCCCACCCCGACCGCGCCGGGGTCGGTGCCGCCATGCCCGGGGTCGATGACGATCTTCGCGCGCTGCACCGCCGTCGGTGCCCGCAGCGGCGGGGATGGCTGGCGCCGCGCGCCTCGGGCCTCGTGCTGTGGCCCGGCGCGGGCAGGAGTGTCCTTCGGGGGCATACGGGCCCCATCCGGGCCCGCAACGTCGACGACGACGCGAAACGGGTCCGGCAGAGCAAACGCGGATGCCCCGGCTGGCCTGCGGACCGCGACGACGACCCGCACCCCTCGGCTCGTCCGAACGGCACGAACGGACTGCACGGGGCCTGCGGAAAGGGCAAGCGGCTCGAAGCCGCCAGCCGCGATCCCCGCACCGACCAGGTCGACCAGGATCTTGGGCAGTGTGTCCCCGGTGTGGCGGAGGTGGTATTCCACACTGCCGGTGCACTCCACGATCAGCCGCGTGAAGGCGCTCGAATAGATCGTGCGCAGGGCGCGAACGCGAGGCGCACCGGCCGCGGCTGCTGGACCCGCCGCCGCGATCCCCGCCGCCGCGATCATTCCCGCCAACGTCGCTCCGCTGCCCCGCACTCTTCGCCCGCCGCACATGCCTCGCGCCGCCCATCCTAGCCCGGGGCACCACCCAGGGCCAAACGACCTCCATGCTGCCGTGGCAGGCCGAAGCCGCGTCTCACGTGCTCTGACGCGCCTCGCGTACGAGCTCGGAGAGGCGGAGCAGCGCCTCGAGCGGCGTCATCCGCTCGATGTCGAGCGTGGCGAGTGCGTGGCGCAGCCGCTCGGCGGAACCCGAGAACAGCGAGAGCTGGGGCGGCGCGCTTCCCTTGCGCCGCGCCAGGCGCGGGCTCCCGGCTTCGTCGAACTCCCCGCCCTCGAGGTTGCGCAAGATCTCCCGCGCTCGCTCGACGACCTCGATCCCGTAACTGCGGCTGGCCGGTTCCGGAACGACGCGCCGCAAGAAGATCACCTCGCCCTTCCACTCGCGCACCGCCACGGAAGCATTGGCCGCGCGAGGCTTGGTCCGCGCCAGGTCCGTCAGCTCATGGTAGTGCGTCGCGAAGAGCACGAGCGGCCGCCGCCGATCGTCGTGCAGGTGCTCCGCGACCGCCCAAGCGATAGAGATCCCGTCGAAAGTGCTCGTGCCGCGGCCGATCTCGTCCAGGATCACCAGGCTGCGCGGCGTCAGGTTTTCGAGGATGTGCGCGGTCTCGCGCATCTCCACCATGAAGGTCGATTCCCCGCCGGCCAGGTTATCCGCAGCGCCGACGCGCGTGAACAACCGGTCGATCACGCCGATCTCGGCTTCCGCCGCGGGAACGAACGAGCCCATCTGCGCCATCAGGGCAATGAGCGCCACTTGCCGCAAGTACGTTGACTTGCCGGCCATGTTGGGCCCCGTAAGGATGACGATCTGCCTGCGCTCCGGATCCAGCCGGCAATCGTTCGGCACGAATGCCCCCGCCGGCAGCGCAGCTTCCACCACGGGGTGGCGGCCATCGCGAATCCAGATCCCGGGCTCGGCGCGAAGCCGCGGGCGGACAAAGCCTCGGCGCTCGGCTCCCTCGGCCAGCGCTACCAGCACATCGACGGCCGCGAGCGCGCGCGCCGTAGCCGCGACGGCAGGTTGCTGGCGGGCCACCTGCGCCACGACTTCGCCGAAAAGCTGCGCCTCCAGCGCATTCAGGCGCTGCTCGGCGCCCACGATCCGGCGCTCGAACTCCTCCAGGGCGGGGGTGACGAAACGCTCGGCACCCGCCAGCGTCTGCTTGCGGCGATAGTCCGGCGGAACGAGGTGCAAATTGGCCTTCGTCACCTCGATCGAATAACCGAACACCTGGTTGTAACGCACCTTGAGTGATTGGATACCGGTGCGCTGTCGCTCCGCCGCCTCGAGCTGCGAGATGGCGGCCTTGCCCGAGCGCGCCAGCTCGCGCAGCTCGTCCACGACCGGCGAGTAACCGTTCCGGATCACGCCTCCGCCCTGCGCCGTCGCGGGCGGGTCGTCGACAATCGCGCGGGCGATGAGTTCCTGCACTTCGGGAAGCGGGTGGAGCTCGCCGCGGCAGCGCCGCAACAGTACCGCCGACGCCTCGGCCAGAAGCGCTTGCAGCCGGCCTGCGCGCTCGAGCGCAGCCCGCAGCGCGAGCAAATCCCGCGGGCTCACGCGCCCGCTGCCCAGCCTGCCTGCGAGCCGCTCCGCGTCTCCAATGCGCTCCACCTCCGCGCGCAGGCTCCTGCGCCAGGAGCCCTTGTGCACCAGCTCTTCCACCGCATCGAGGCGCTCCGCGATCGCGCGCGGATCGACCAAAGGCGCCAGCATCCACGCGCGCAGCAGCCGACTGCCCATTGGGGTCGCCGTGGCGTCCAAGACCCCGAGCAAGCTCCCGCGCCGCTCCCCCCGGTTGCTGGCGAGCAGTTCCAGATTGCGCTGCGCCGCCTCGTCGAGCACGAGCCTTTTCTCCCACTCTCCCACTGCCGGCGCCCGGAGGTGGGCCAGGCTCGCGCGAAACGTGCGCCGGAGGTATCCGAGAAGCGCGCCGAACGACGCAGCCAGGGCAGGATCCGCCGCCCCCGGCGCGTTCCCGAATGCCTGGCGCAGCCATGTTTCCCCCTCTACTTGGGCCGACGGCTCCGCCTCGACCGCGGTCAGCACGCGGCATCCCAGTGCCCGCAGCCGTTCCCCGAGAGCTGGGTCGCTCGCGGAGACCAGCACCTCCGCGGGGTCGAGCCGCACCAGTTCCGCCGCCAGCTTCTCGTCGCTATCGGCCATGGCGGCCGCGGTCTCGCCGGTCGAGATATCGGCTGCCGCGAGCGCGTAGCCCGGCGCGCCGCGAAAGACGGCTACCAGGTAATTCGAGCGCCGTGGGTCGAGGCACTCCTCTTCGGTGACCGTCCCGGGCGTGATCACGCGCACGACGTCGCGCGCCACCAGACCGCGCGCCGTGGCCGGGTCCTCGAGCTGCTCGCACACAGCCACCTTGAGGCCGGCTGCCAGCAGCCGGGCGATGTACGGCTGTGCCGCGTGATACGGAACACCGCACATGGGTACCGGCTGCTCCTCCCCCTTGTTGCGCGAAGTGAGGGTGAGATCGAGGAGGCCAGCCGCGCGCTCCGCGTCCTCGAAAAAGAGTTCGTAGAAATCTCCGAGACGAAAAAAAAGCAAGGCGTCCGGGTGCTGCGCCTTCAAGCGCAGGTACTGCTGCAGCACCGGCGTGAGCTTCACCGACATCGCGCATCGGCAGGCGCCGGATGTCCCCTTCTCGCTTCCTGGTCCGGCGCGCGCCTCGTGCTCCTGCCTTTGGGACAGAACGCGCCCCTTTTCAAGGGGCACAGGCCGGCCCCGCTGCGGCGCTTCCTGCCTCGATCAGACCTTCTTCCGCCGCCGCTGGATGTAGTCGACCAAGAGGTACTCGCCCAGCCGGTCAGGCCGCGTGTAGAACGCCCGTCCCTTGTTGATCCGCGTCATTTGCTCCACGAACGCGCGCAAACTCGGGCTGTCGTCGAGCATGAAGGTGTTGATCGTGACGCCGCACCGCGTGACCCGCTCCACTTCTTTCAACGTCTCCCGCGCCGCTCGCATGCTGATGCCGCCGAAAGAGAGCGGCCACTCGCAGTACAGCCGGCCGCCCGAGAAATACGCCGTCGGCTGTCCGTCCGTGATGACGATGATCTGCGGATTGTTCGAAGGGTGTCGCCGCAAGAGCCCGCAGGCGAGCCGCAACCCGTCCTGCAAGTTCGTGAACGGATCTCCCATGTTCCAGCTCGCCTCGGGGAGGTCCTGGATCTTGAGCTCCACCGCGCGCGTGAAAAAACCCACGATCCCGAAGTAATCGCGCGGGAAGCGGGTGCGGATCAGGCTCTCCATCGCCATCGCGACTTTTTTCGCGGCTGCGAAACGCCCTTCCCAGCTCATCGACCAGCTCATGTCCAGCAGCAGGACTGTCGACGCCGCAGTGGAGAAATCGCAATCGAACACCTCGAAATCCTGTGGCCGGAGCTCCAGGGGCACGCGCACCCCTCGCGCGAGCGCGTTCTTGCACGTGGCCACCAGGTCGAGGTGCATCGGGTCGCCATGCTGGTACGGGTGCCGCGCATCGGGTCGCACCTCCATCGCGCCGCGGTGGTCCACGCCGTGGGCACCCGATCGGTCTCGCACGAGGTTCTGATAGATATCCCGCAGCGCGAGCTGCCCGATCTTGCGCACGCCGCGCGGCGACAGGGTCAACCTCCGGCCCTTCGCCGTCAGATACCCCGCGCGCTCCAGCACCAACACCATCTCGCGGAGGAAACGGACGTCCTGCACCGCACCCTGCCCCAGGGCCTCGCCGAGCTCTTCCAGGGAAAGGGCTTCCAGGTCACCCCGCAAAAGTCGCTCCTCGAGCTCTCGCAGCCGCTGCATGGCGCGCACGAGCTCGAGCGCCTCCTCGTATCCCAGCGACTCGGATCCATGAAACAGATCGCCGTACCGGCGCTGAAACTCTTCCAGGTTGCGGATGTCGTCCAATTCCTCCAACAGCTCTTCGAACTCCTGCGCCGCCAATTCGTCGACGAACTCGTAATGCCGGAGCTTCTCGATCGCCTCCGACAGCCGATGCGGAAGCCGTTCGAGAAACTCCCTGCGCTGCGAGGCGTCGGGCAGCTCGCGCTCCCGCAAAGCCTCGCGCTCCAAGTCCACGATCTCGTCCAATCGCTCGCGGATCTCGTCCAGCGCCGTGTCCAGATGATACCGGCGGTAGTACTTCCGGATTTCCTCTCGGATCCGGTGCAGCAGCTCATCGAGCCCGGCGATGCGCGCATCTTCCCACTCCAGGCCTTGCCGCAGCATCCACTCCAGGGCCTGCTGCACGTCGTCGGTGTGGCCGAGGTATTCGCTCAGCTTCTCGATGACGCGCTCGGCGTCGAGGCGGACGCGCTGGGTACCGTCCCACGCAGTATACCGGACGACAATCATCTCGCCTCCCGAGGCCCGACCCGCGGTGCCGGCTCGCTACGCCCGATATGCGTAGCGGCCGCCCTCCTGCTCGCGGTTCAGCTTCTGATGCAAATGAAGACCCTCCAGCACAAATTCCGTAGCGGCAGCGATAAACCCGGGGCTCTCGGCGTCGCCGAGGACGCGGATGGCCTCGCGCAGGCCGGGGATTGCGCCCAGGCCTTCGAGGTAGTCCTCCGCGGGCATCTGGTCGGAAACCTCGACGCCCCAGCCGTTTTCGAAATAGCGGACAATCGGCGCCAGGGACTCGACGCGGAAGTACTTGTCGAACACCTTCAGGACTGCGCGGTTGAGCAACCGCTCTACGAGCAGCTCCGCCTTCGTGTCCTCTCCAGTGTACTCGAGCTCGATCTTTCCGATCGTCGACGCCACGGCCGCATGCAGGTCAGTGGGCCGCGGAACGATCTCTTTTTCGCCGAGCCGCACGCACCGCTTCTCGGCATTGCTCAGCAAGCTCTCCAGGTTGTTGATCGTCATCCGGACGCTCACCCCGGAACTTTGGTTGATCTCGGGACACTCGCGGGCTTCCATCGTCAGCTGCGCCACGATCTCGCGCATGAACTGGGGCACCCCGATCGTCCTGCCGTCGCGGTCGAACCGAGCGACCTCCTGCTCCATGATGGCGATCTCGTCTCGGATATCCTTCGGGTAGTGCGTGCGGATCTGGACATCGAAGCGGTCCTTCAACGGCGTAATGATCCGCCCGCGGCTCGTGTAGTCCTCGGGGTTCGCGCTCGCGACGATGACCACGTCAAGAGGGAGTCGGATCTTATAGCCCTTGATCTGGACATCCCGCTCTTCCATCAGGTTGAAGAGGCCAACTTGAACCTTTTCCGTGAGATCGGGCAACTCGTTGATGGCGAAAATCCCGCGGTTCGTCCGCGGGATCAAGCCGTAGTGGATCGTTTCCTCGTTCGCGAGGTAGCGGCCTTCGGCAACCTTGACCGGATCGATCTCGCCGATCAAGTCCGCAATCGAGGTGTCCGGTGTCGCCAGCTTCTCGGCGTACCGCTGCTCGCGCCCGATCCACTCGATCTCCAGATCGTCACCCTGCTCGGCGAGCAGGCGGCGGCAGCGATAGCAAATCGGGCGAAAGGGGTTGTCGTTGATCTCGCAGCCTTTCACGATGGGGACGAACTCGTCTAGCAGGCCGACCAGCCCGCGAATGATGCGCGATTTCCCCTGCCCGCGCTCGCCGAGGAAAACCATGTGATGCCCAGCCAGCAAGGCGTTCTCGACTTCGGGAATCACGGTTCGCTCGTAACCGATGATCCCCGGCAAGATCGGCTCGCTCGACGCGAGGCGCGTCAGCAAGTTGCGGCGCATCTCTTCGCGCACGGGGCGCACCCGATAGCCGGAGCGCTTCAATTCCCCCAGCGTCTGGGCGATCTCCATAAGAGCTCCGTTCTCCTCTCGACTTCCGCTTGCGTCCCGGCGGCCTTCCACCGGCACAGCTCCGCGGCCGTTGTAACCATGCCATCGAGGCGGCCGGGATTCTAGCGGGCCGCCGAAAAACGCGAGGCGCCAACAGCTTCGGCCGGGCATCGAGCCGCCTCCCGCCGCCGCAGCACCCTAGCCGGCCAGCGACCTGTGCAGCGCCCTAAGCCCGCGAGAAATAAGGCAGCAGGCGTTCGTACGTGGCCTCCAGGTGCTCGGGAAGCACCCGCACCTCGGCCAGCAGCGGCATGAAGTTCGTATCGCCGTTCCACCGGGGAACGATATGCCAGTGCAGGTGATCGTCGATTCCAGCACCGGCCGCGCGCCCCAGGTTCATGCCCACATTCAAGCCATCGGGCCGGAAAGCCTCGGCAGCGGCGCGGATCGCTTCGTGCAATCCGCGCATCAAGCCCAAGAACTCTTCGGGCTCCAGCCCGTCAGGTCTCGCGACGTGCCGGCGAGGCGCGACGAGCAAGTGCCCGCTCGCATAGGGATAGCGATTCAGCATCACGAGCGCGCGCTCGGTTTCCCGCAGGATCAGCGCCTGCCGCCGGTCGGCCTGCGGCGGGGGGCAGAAGATACAACCCTCCGGCTTTTGCGCGCCGATGTAGGCCATTCGCCACGGCGCCCAGAGCACCCGCATGGTCGCACCTCAATCGGGTTTCGGGTTCGGGCGAAACTCGCGCCGGCTCACGCGCTCCGTCGGACAACGCGCAGCCCGCGCCGCCGGCGCCGCAACACGCGCTGCGCGCCCGGCAGGACCGCCGCTGCACCGCCTCACCGCACGGCCACTCCCGGCCCCCCCTCCTCGCCACCCGCCACCCGCGAAGCAGCCGGAGCCGCTGCCTTCCCGTCCACGCGCCGCCTGAGCTCCTTGCCGACTTTGAAAAACGGGATCCTCCGAGCCGCAACGGCCACGACCTGACCCGTTTTCGGATTGCGCCCGTCGCGTGCCTTGCGCTCCTTCGCGACAAAACTGCCGAAGCCCCGGATCTCGATCCGTTCGCCGTGCGCAAGGGCTTCCGCCATGCTCTGGAACACGGCCTTCACGATCACCTCGGCATCGCGCCGCGAAAGATGCGGGTAGAGACGGGCAACCTCATCGATCAGCTCGCGTCTGGTCATCCCTCGGCCCTTCCCCCGGCTCGCAAACTCAATCACCTGATTCTTCGGGTTCCTCCGACTTCGACTTTCCCGGCTGGCGATTGCGGTCCAGGCGGAGCTCTCGCCCCATGATGTCTTCGAAGGAAAAGCGCGCCCCCTCTCGCTCGCGGCGAAGATAGGATTCCATCTCCTGCTTTTCCTCGGTGCGGCGCAACGCCTTGATGCTGAGGCCGATCTTGCGCTCGCGCGCATCGATGCTGATCACCTCGGCCTCGACCTCCTGCCCCGGCTGGTACAGGGACTGCGGCTTTTCCACCCGCTCCGCGCTCAACTGCGAGACGTGGATCAGACCCTCGATCCCCTCTTCGATCTCCACGAAGACCCCGAAGTCTGCCACCGAAGTGACCTTGCCCCGCACCTTGCTGCCCACCGGATAGCGCTCGGCCATCGACGACCACGGATCGGGGGTGAGCTGCTTGATTCCTAGTGAGATGCGCTCGTTCTGCACGTCGATCGCCAGCACCACGGCCTGGACGACGTCCCCTTTTTTGTAGAACTCCGAGGGGTGCTTGATTTTTTTCGTCCAGTGCAGGTCCGAAACGTGCACCAGCCCGTCGATCCCCTCAGCCACTTCCACGAAAATCCCGAAATCCGTGACGTTCTTCACCTTCCCGACGATTCGGCTTCCGACCGGGTGGTTGGTCCGCACGCGCTCCCACGGATTCGGCTCCGCCTGTTTCAAGCCGAGCGAGATGCGGCGGTTCTGCGGGTCGACGTCGAGCACCACCACATCCACCTCCTGACCCACCTCGACCACTTTCGAAGGATGCGTGACCCGCTTGGTCCACGACATCTCCGAAACGTGCACTAACCCTTCCACCCCTTTCTCCAGCTCCACGAAAGCCCCGTAGTCCGTGATGCTCACGACCCGCCCGTGCACGCGGGATCCGACCGGATAGCGCTCGCGCACCGTGGCCCAAGGGTCGGGCATGATCTGCTTCATGCCAAGCGAGACCCGGCCGCGTTCGGGGTCGTACTTCAGAACCACGACGCGCACCTTGTCCCCCGGCTTCAGCAGATCCGACGGCTTGTTCACGCGACCCCACGACATGTCCGTCACGTGCAGCAGCCCGTCGATTCCCCCGAGGTCGACGAACGCACCGTAGTCGGTGATGTTCTTCACCGTGCCTTCCAGGATCACGCCCTCCTCGAGCACCTTCAACGTCTCTTCCTTGAGAGCCTCGCGCTCGCGCTCCATGACCGCTCGCCGAGACACGACGACGTTGCCGCGCGCCCGGTTGAACTTGAGGATGGCAAACCGGGCGCGCTGGCCGATGAAGCGGTCGAGGTTCCGGACCGGTCGCAGGTCGGCGTGCGAACCGGGGAGAAAAGCAGGCACGCCGACATCGACCTTGAGACCCCCCTTGACCTTGCCGACGATCGTGCCCTCCACCGCGCCGTCCCGCTGGTACGCCTCCTCGATGTAGCCCCAGATCTTGAACTGCTCGGCCTTGGCCCGAGACAGCAGGACGCTGCCGTTCTCGCTGTCGGTCCCGTCAAAGTACACGTCGACGTCGTCCCCTTCGCGCACCGTGAGTGCACCGTTGCGATCGAGGAACTCGGAGATCGGAATTTGACCCTCGGACTTGTATCCGATGTCCACCGTCACCGCGTCGCGGCCGACCGCAACCACCCGGCCGCGCACGACTTCGCCGGGTTTGATGGAGCGGATGCTCTGCTCGAACAACTGCTTGAAATCGTCCTCGGCACCCGTCCCTGAGTTCTCTCGATGCTCATCCATTACACAGCGTACCCCCCGGATTCTTGATCGAGCTTCCCATAACGCCGCGCAGTGCCACTTTCAAGGGCTGCAGGCGCGCCGGACCAGCGCGACAACTCGCGCGATCACTTGGTCGACTCGCAGGGAAGTCGTATCGATCATAACGGCATCCGCTCCGGGTCGCAACGGCGAGTGGGAGCGGCCGCGGTCGCGCGCGTCGCGGTCTTCGATCTCGCGGC
>JBBIUR010000043.1:0-21820 GCA_037440145.1 Myxococcales bacterium
CGTGGCGGCGCAAGGCTTCCCGGTGACGCTGGTCGAGCGCGAGCGGGAGTTGGGGAAGGTGCGCGAAGTCCCCTGGCTGCGGCAGCAAATCGCGCAGGCAGCCATCGAGGTGCAGCTGATCCAACTGCACAACTGGCGGGCGCTGAGCCGAATCGCCCGCAACGGTGCGCTTGGCCCCGAAAGTTCCATTGCCAAGCTCTTCTGGAGCGAAGCCAGCCAGCGATTGCACGACACAGCCATGGCGATCTTGCACGCGTACGCGCCGCTGGTGCGCGGCGACCCCCGCGCCCCCGCCCGCGGGCGCTGGGCGCGCTCGTACCTGTACTACCGAGCCGGGACCATCTTCGCCGGTACCTCCGAGATCCAGCGCAACATCATCGCGCGCCGGGTCCTCGGCCTCCCGCGCGGCTGAGCGCACGGCCTCGCGGGAAAGGGACAGACACATGCGCGCGGCGGATCGCAAACGCGTTGGGCAGTCGGAGCCGGCGGCTGCGGGACCACTTGCGGGCATCCGCGTCCTCGACCTGGGCACGCGCATCGCGGCGCCCTTCGCGGCCACCTTGCTCGCGGATTTCGGGGCCGAGGTGATCAAGATCGAGCTGCCCGGCCGCGGCGACTTTTTGCGCCAGATCGGACCGTTCGTCGGCGAATATTCCCTCTTTTGGGCAGTGGAGGCGCGGAACAAGAAATCGATCACGCTCGATTTGCGCAAGCCGCGCGGCCAGCAAGTGCTCAAGCGCCTCGTGCGCATCGCCGACGTGGTGGTGGAAAACTTCCGCCCCGGCACCCTGGAGCGTTGGGGCTTGGGATACGAGGAGCTGCGGAAGATCAATCCTCGCCTCATCCTCACCCGCGCCACCGTGTACGGGCAGACGGGGCCGTACCGCGATCGGCCCGGTCTCGATCGCAACGGCATCGGTTTCGGCGGCTTGCTCTACCTGACGGGCTATCCTGACCGGCCGCCCGTTCGGCCCGGCGTCGTCGTGTCGGACTACTTGACCGGCGTGTTCAACGCGCTGGCCGTGATGATCGCCCTCTACCACCGCGACGCGCGCGGCGGCGAAGGGCAGTGGGTCGACCTCGCGCTCTACGAATCGGTGTTCCGCATCTTGGAGTACACCGCGGCTGCCTACGACCGGTTGGGAGAGGTCCGCCAGCGCGAGGGCAACCGGCTCGCGAACGCAGCCCCACTCGATACATGGCAGACGAGGGATGGAAAATGGATCTTCGTCGTCGCCGCAGGCGACGATCTCTTCCCCCGCCTGGCGCGCGCCATGGGCCGCGAAGACCTCTTGCGCGATCCGCGCTTCTCGGACCTCGCGCGGCGTGCCGCAAACAGCGAGACCATCAACCAGATCGTCGGCGAATGGATCGCGGCGCACACCGCGGAGGAAATCGAGGCCCTGCTCGTGCCTGTAGGCGTGCCGGTAGGGCGGGCCTACGCCATCGATGAGATCTTCTCCGACCCGCACTACGCCGCGCGGGAGGACATCGCGCTCGTGGAGGACCCCACTATCGGCCCCGTGCGGATGCAGGGCGTGTACCCGCGGCTGTCCGCAACCCCGGGATCCATCCGGCGCGGCGCGCCCCGCTTGGGCGAGCACAACGCGGAGGTCTACGCGGGATTGCTCGGCATGTCGCCGGAAGAGATCGAAGAGCTCGAACGCGAAGGGGTGATCTGAAAGGCAAGGCGGGAGCGCAATCGGGCAACTGCGAGGCGGCGGGGCCCTCGGAACATTTTTTGGCGCGGCCTCTATCCTTCGCCCGGCGTTTTGTGCTAAGAGGGGCGCCCGTTCCAGGGGTGGGGAACGAAACGAAACCAAGGAAGGAGGCTACGGAATGGCACGAATTCGACGCGATGTCTTCGCCCTGGCTTTGCTCTTCCTCTTTCTGGGCGGGGCGCACCTCGCCGCTGCACAGGAAGCAGGAAAAATCAACATCAACACGGCGTCTGTCGAGGAGCTGATGACGCTGCGCGGGATCGGCGAGGTGATCGCCAAGGCCATCGTCGCCTACCGCGAGCAAAACGGCCCCTTCAAGACAGTCGACGACCTCGTGGCCGTGCGCGGGATCGGGGAGAAAACCCTCTCGAGCCTGCGCGACAAGATCACGGTGGGCAGCCCGCCACCAGCGGCGCACTCGAAGCCCAAGCCCTCGTCGTGATCGCAACAGCCTTGGACCTCTGAGCCTAGGCGCGCGGGGGTCGCCACCCCCTCCCGCGCGCCCCTGGCGCCTGGAATCCCGACGATCGCCTCTACCGTTCCCATTCCCCGCGGCGGTGCACCGTCGGCTTCACGCCCCCCGCAGCAGCTCGCGCAGCGCGGCCCTGTGCACCTTCCCGCTTTCCGTGCGGGGCATCGCTTGCACGATCGCGAGCTGCTCCGGGTGCTTCCACCTCGCCACCCCGCGCGCGGTCAGAAAGCCACACACCTCCGCAAGCGTGAGTGCCGTGCCGGGAAGGAGGCGCACGACCGCGCACACCCGCTCGCCGCTCCGAGGGTCAGGCACGCCGAGCACGGCCACTTCCGCCACACCAGGACACCCCGCGAGCACCTCTTCCACCTCGCGCGCGCTCACCTTCTCGCCTTTGCGCAGGATCACCTCCTTGCGCCGCCCCGTAACTTGCAGGTAGCCCTCCCGGTCCAGAACCCCCAGGTCACCCGTGCGGAACCAGCCGTCCGGGGTGAAGCTCTCCGCGGTCGCCTCCGAGTCGGTGTACCCGACAAAACACTCCGGTCCACGCGCCTCCACCTCTCCTTCCGTGCCCGGCGCACACACTCGCCCGTGATGGTCGACGATGCGCATCTGATTCGGCGGGATCGCGCGCCCTTCGCACTTGCCCCCGCGCGCGGCGGCATCCGCGGCGTCCGTGGTGGCGATCGTCGGGAACTCTGTCGAGCCGTAGACCCGCTTGGCCACGCACGAGGGCATCTGTCTCCGAGCTGCGGCAATCAGCTCCTCCGAGACCGGCGCGCCACCGCAGGAGAAGAGTCTCAGGGCGAGGCTGCACGGAGCGCGGTTCCGGGTTACGTCCACGAGGTCCTGCAGCAACGTCGGCACGCCTGCCATGTACGTCATGTTCTCCCGCTCGAGCCAATGCAGCGCTTCGTGCGGGTCCCAGCGTTCCATAAGTGCCGCAGTGGTCCCCAGAATCGCCGGCACGAGAATCCCATGCACCAGGCCAGAGACGTGCGCGACCGGCGAAGGCACCAGGCATCGATCTCGTGCTCCGATTCCGTGCGCGCGCCGCAGCGAAAGCACCTCGGCCGCCAGCGTATTGTGCGTGTGCAGCACGCCCTTCGGAGCTGCTGTCGAGCCCGAGGTATACACCAGCAAGAGCAAAGAATCCGGGTCCACCGGCGTCGCGGAGGCAATTCCGGGGCTCTCCCGCAGCAGCGCGTCCCACGTGCGCATCCATCCGGGTGCGCGACCTCGACAGGCGATCACGTGTTCCAGGCCCGGAAGGTCGCCGCGGAGTTTGCCCAGCCAATCCGCGTAGTCCCAACCCCGGAACACCGCAGGAACGAACAGCACGCGCGCTCGCGTCTCTTTCCACGCCGCTCGCAGCTCTCGCTCGCGAGAGGCAGGCAAGAGCGGGTGGACAATCGCCCCCAGGCGCGCTGCGGCCAGAAAGACCGCGGCGGCTTCGCTCCAGGTAGGCAATTGGGAGGCAACGACGTCGCCAGCGCGAACCCCGAGGCGCTGCAGAGAGCCTGCCAGGCATTCCGCCGTGTGCCGCAGCTCCGCAAAGGTGACCCGGCCGTTCGCCTCCAGCAGCACGGCGCGCTCCCCCAGGCGCCTCGCCGTGCGCGTGAAGAGTTCGAAGACGGAAATGTTGGGCCACTGCGACCGATCGCGATGCGCGAGAGCAACAGGATCCGGCGCGAGCCGCGCCGCGCCTTCCCGTGGGGTCTGTTCCTGCATTTCCGGGTTACCTGCGCGCCTACACGAAGCCGCCCGGAACGGTCAAGACCCGTGCGGCCAAGCGCGACGCGCCTCCGTACACGCGACGACTGGCGGTGAGAAGGCTCTTGACACGAATCAAGCGCTTGACTTAAGAGACCGCGAGTTTGCGCACGTCTCACGGATTCTCACATGAACCGAGCGATGCGACTCACTAGGGTGGCGGGGTTTTTGTGCCTCGCAGTCGCAGCCACGCTTGCGGCCGCGCTGGGTTCCACGCACGGAGTGACGGTGCGCGAGCACCTGTACGACGCCAAGGTGCTGCCGACGATGGAAGCGTGGGCCGGGGGTGCGTTCGGCTCGATCTTTCACAGCTCCGACTGCGGCCGCACCTGGCAGCGGCAACCGACGCCCACCGACCAGCAATTGTTCGGCATCGACATGGCGAGCGCGCAGGTGGGATGGGCTGTGGGGCGGGCGGGAACGATCTTGCACACGGCAGACGGCGGCGCCTCGTGGCATCTCCAGCCTCCGAATACAGACCGGCACTTTTTCAAAGTGCTGGCCCGCTCCCAGAACGAAGCCTGGGTGATCGGGGATTGGGGAGCGATTTTTCACACGGCGGACGGCGGGAGTCACTGGACGGATCGGTCTCTTTCCGAGGACGTGATTCTCAACGATATTACTTTCGCGGACCGCGAACGCGGCTGGATTGCAGGTGAAGCGGGGGCGATCTTCGCGACCACGGACGGCGGGGCCACCTGGTCGCGCCAGGAGACCGGCACGGAAAAGACGCTTTTCGGGATCAAGTTCGTCGACGCCCAAAATGGATGGGCGGTCGGCCTCGACGGTCTAATGCTGCAGACGACCGACGGCGGGAATCACTGGGAGGTGCGGCGCGGCGATCCCAACATCGGCTCTTTGGAGCAGATGGGATTCCTGGAAGCGCTGAAAAATCCCAGTTTGTACGCAATCGACATCGTGGGGAACTTTGGCGTCGCAGTCGGAGATATGGGGATGATCCTGGTTAGCACGGACGGCGGGAGAACCTGGAACCGCCAGGAGGTGCCGGCGACTTGGCGCTTGTACTGGTTGCGGTCGCTCTCGCTGATTGAGGGGAAGAACGGCCTGGTCGTCGGTTCCAGTGGACTCGCAATCCCCATCCTTCAGGGAGACTTTTCCTATCCGGGTCTGTGAAAATGCTTTTGCCGCGAAGATTTATCGAGGGCTATCTCGACTTCCTGTTGCGCCGGAAGCTCGGCGCCTGCATCGTCATCGCCGCCGGCACGATCTTCTTCGTCTGGTACATGGCGGTCCACCTGGCAATCTATCCGAATTTCTTCGATCTCTACCCGCCGCGACACCCGTACATCCAGCTCTACCAGAAGTACCGGAACATGTTCGGCACGGCGAACATGCTCGTCATCGTGGTGGAGGTGAAAAACGGCGACATCTTTACCGATCCCTCCACCGTGCAAAAGGTCGATCGGATCACGCTCGATCTCCTGCACAACATCCCGGGGGTGAACGGCGAACAGGTGATGTCGATCACCCACCCGAAGCTCAAGACGACGCTCACCTCGGGATCGGGGATCAAAGTCGTGCCCCTGATTTACCCGCGCATTCCGCAGGACAAGGAGGACTTGGAGTTCTTGCGCCAGAAGGTCTACGCGACCGAGGGCGTGCGCGGCTTTTTCGTCTCGCCCGACGACAAGGCGACGATGATCGTCGCCGGTTTTTGGGAGGAGTATTTCGACCTCCTCGGCATGTGGAAGAAGATCCGGGAGATCATCGCCCGCGAGCAAGACGAAAACACGAACATCTACGTGACCGGACCTCCAATCCTCTACGCCTACGTCGTCGAGGCGCTGCCGAAGATGGTTTGGGTGCTGCTCGGAACAGGGGGCGCAATCGTCGTCCTGCTCTGGCTGTACTTTCGGACCATCCAGGGCATGGTCATCCCCACTCTCTCCGGCCTCCTGAGCGCGATCTGGGGGCTTGGTTTCGCCGGCCTGTGCGGCTTTTCCCTCGACCCGCTGGTTCTCGTCGTCTTCGTGCTGGTGACCGCCCGAGCCTTGAGCCACTCCGTGCAGTCCATGGAGCGGTACCACGAAGAGTACTTCCGGCTGCGCGACAAGGACGCGGCGATCCGAAAGTCCTACGTGGAGATCTATAGCCCGGCGATGGTGTCCATCCTCTCCGATGGCCTCGCGATCCTCACCATCGCCGTGGCCAGCATTCCGCTGATGCAGAAGCTCGCCTACGTGGCCAGCTTCTGGATTATCAGCATTTTCCTGAGCGTGATCACCCTGCATCCCATCATCCTCTCCTACGTGCGGCCACCCCGGGAGACCCAAGGGCTGGGCGGAACGGACTGGCTCTACCGCGGTGTCGCGGCGGGCCTGATCCGCATCAGCCGCGGCGGGCTGCGCTGGATCGTTGCGGCCGGGTTCTTCGCGATCCTGGGCGGCGGGCTCTATTACGGGCACCAACTCAAGGTGGGCGATACGACGATGGGGGCCGCGCTCTTTTACCCCGACCACCCGCACAACGTCGCGTTCCGCAAGGTCAACGAGAAGTTCGTCGGTGCCAGCCAGCTCGTCATCATCGCCGAGGGGAAAAAACCCGAAGCCATTAAGGACGCCGCCACTCTGAATCAGCTCGACCTCTTCCAGCGCTACATGGAGGCGGGTGAGGGCGCGGGCGGGTCCCTCACCGCCACCACGCTGCTGAAGAAAATCTTCCGCACCTTTCACGAGGGCGATCCCAAGTGGGAGACGCTGCCCCTGCGGAACGACCACATCAGCCAGCTCTTCTTCTTCCTCACCTCCGGCACCAGCCGGGGAGAGATGGACCGCTTTTTCGATCCGAGCCTGACGAACGCGACGATCACGATCTTTTACAAGGACTACAACAACGAGGTGATTCACTCCGCGATCGAGCGCGCGAAGGCATACATCGCGCGGCACTCGGGGGATCAGTCGACGGTCCGCTACCTGCTCGCCGGCGGCCTGCTCGGCATCCTCGCAGCGGTGAACGAGGAAGTCGAGTGGTCGTATGCGGTGAACCTCACGCTCATCCTCGTCACCGTTTTTGTCCTCAGCTTCCTCACGTACCGCTCGCTGGCTGGAGCGCTGATCGTGATGGCACCCTCGATCATCGCGCAGCCGATGACCGAGGCGACGATGTATCTGGCGAACATCGACTTCAACATCAACTCCCTGCCCATCGCAGCAGTGGGCATCGGGATCGGCATCGACTACGGTTACTACGTCTTGAGCCGTATCGTGGAAGAATACGAGCAACTGGGCGATTTCGACGAAGCCATCAGCCGTGCCATTTCGACCACGGGCAAAGCCGTGATTTTCACCGGCACGACCCTGGTTGCTAGCGTGATCTTCTGGATCTTTTTCCCGATGAAGTTCCAGGCGCAAATGGCGCTGCTGCTCGTCATCATCCTGCTCTTCCAGCTCGGAGGGGCCCTGGTGTTCATCCCAGCCGCGGTCTCGCTGTTGCGCCCGCGGTTTGCCGCGGCTCGCCTGGCCCCCGAGGTGGAACCAGTACGCGCCCAGGCGGGTTAACAAGCGGGTTCAACCCATATAAAAAAGCGACATCGAGGAGGGTGCGATGGCTTTGCTCATAAGGAGGCTGGCGCGCCTCGCGGCATTGGTGTGCGTTCTCGGCGTTTGCGCTCGGATCCAGTGGGCGCGAGCCGGGACCGCGTACGCACAAGCGCCGACCCCGGATGCGGAAATGCTGCGCAAGCAACGAGAAGAGGCAGCGGGAAAGGCAGAGCGGGCGGAGCTGAAGCCGGGCGACGTGCTCGGGCCGGAAAATTGGGAGCTTGCCAAGGACCTGCTGCCCCCCGAAATCTTGAAGCACTACGAGAAAGGGGAATACCGCAATCCCATCGTCGACTGGCCCGAGGGCATCTATCCCTGGGAACCGGCATTTCTGGAAGCCACGAAGGAAAACGGGGAGCGCCTGACCGTCAACGAGGCCGGCACGATCGTGGACCGCGCGACGGGCAAGCAGCCACCCTATGTCTTCGGACACCCCTTCCCGAAAATCGACCCGCAGGACCCGAATGCCGGAGTCAAGGCCCTCTGGAACTACGTCTACAACTACTACTACCTCGGCAACAGCCGCAATGTCGTCGGGCTGTATTGGTTGAGCCCGAACAAGCTGGACCGAGTCGCCATGGAAGACGTTTATTTCCTGTATTACGACGGCCAGCCGGAGCGGCACCGCATCCCGAACCCGAACAACCTCTCCCAGCAGTTGCTCGCCACGGCCACCTCGCCGGCAGACCTCCAGGGGACGGCTTCCCTCACCTGGCGCTACCGCGACTCCGACAAGAGAGATTCCAATTGGGTGTACGTGCCCGTGCTGCGGCGCGTCCGCGCCGTCAGTCCGGCAAACCGCTCGGACGGGTTCCTCGGCTCGGACATGAGCCAGGACGACGGTCCTTTCTTCGACGGCAAGCCCGAGGATTTCCGCTGGAAGCTGGTGGGCGAGGGGGAGACTCTCCGGCTCGTCGATCCCGAAAGCCTCAAGGGCATCTCTTACGAGAAGCCATTGCCGGGGGGAGCGTTTCGCAGCATCTGGCCGGATCGCCCCCGCATCGGCTTCCAGGATCCGAACTGGAAAGGAGCGAGCTGGGCCCCCATAATCTCGGCCCTCGCCAAGCGCAAGGTGTGGATCGTCGAGGGAGTGCCCAAAGACCCCTACTACCTCTACGGTAAGATCCAGCTCTATATCGACAAGGAGACGTACCAGGGGGCGTGGAACCGCAAATTCGACTGGAAAGGGGAGCTGGTGAACACGTACCAGGTACTTGGCTTCCTGAACAAGAAGCTGCAGCATCCCGATGGCAACGCCGAGTGGATCTGGGCCTCGAGCCACGGGTACCAGTGCGCCGAGAACGTCAAGCTCAACCGCGCAACGGTCTCCGGCGACACGCCGGCGGGCAAGGAAGTGCCCAACGACCGGCACCTCCGCTTGGACCCGGGCTTGTTCGACGTCGGGGCTTTGCAGCGGTTCGGGAAGTGAACGGGCAGGACTGCAGCGTGCCCGTGCCGCCCAACGGGGTCGACGCGATGGATTTTCGGCCGAGCGAAGCAGAGGAACGGTTTCGCCGCGAGGTCGCGCAGTGGTTGCGGGAGAACCTGCCGCCGGGTTGGAACCGCCCGGAATTTCCGGCGCCCAAGACCACGGCAGAGAAAGTGGAGTTCGCCAAAAGCTGGCAGCGGAAGCTCTTCGAAGGCGGATGGGCCGGCCTTTCCTGGCCGCGGGAGTACGGCGGCCGCGGGGCGAGCCTGGCGGAGCAGATGATCTTCGCTGAGGAGTACCAAAAAGCCCGCGCGCCGGATCTGACGTGCCTTTCCGTCGGCCTGGCGCTCGTGGCACCCACGTTGATCGCCTGCGGCACCGCGTGGCAGAAGGAGCGTTTCCTGCCCAGGATCCTAAGCGGCGAGGAGCTCTGGTGCCAGGGGTTCTCCGAGCCGAACGCGGGCTCGGACCTCGCCAGCTTGAAGACGCGCGCGGAACTGCGGCGGGACGAGTTCGTCGTCACCGGCCAGAAGATCTGGACGAGCTTCGCGCAATACGCGCAGTGGTGTATCCTCGTTGCGCGCACCGACCCCGAGGCGCCAAAGCACAAGGGGCTGACGTTTCTGCTCGTCGACATGAAGAGCCCGGGCATCACCATCCGGCCACTCCGGGAGATGACCGGCGAGGCCTGGTTCAACGAAGTATTCTTCGACGCAGTGCGCGTCCCGCGCTCCCACGTCGTCGGCGGAGTGAACGAGGGCTGGCGGGTGGTGCTCACGACGCTGGCGCACGAACGCGTCGGCGGGGCGTCGCACGTGCGGCTCCAGTTCGAAGGCCGCTTGCTCGCAGAGCTCGCGCGCCGGGTCGAGCGCAATGGTAAGCCCGCCCTTGCAGACCCCTGCGTGCGGCAGAAACTCGCGCAGTTTGCCATCGAGGCAGAGATCCTCCGCCTCACCTCATACCGGAACATCACGCAAATCGAGCGCACGGGCCAGCCGGGCCCGGAGGGGTCGATCCTCAAGCTCTTTTGGAGCGAGATGGACCAGCGCCTCAAAGAGGCGGCGATCGAAATTCTCGGGCTGCACGGATTGTTGGTGGAAGGTTCGCCGCACGCGATCGAGAACGGCTGGTGGGCGCATGAGCTTCTCTGGTCGCGGGCGGCTACGATTTACGCGGGGACCTCCGAGATCCAGCGCAACATCATCGCGCAGCGAGTCCTGGGTTTACCGCGGGCCGGCTGACACGCGCCGAGGATGCCCGCACGGGGGAAACGATGGCGCGCTACGAAACGATCCGGTATGGCGTGGAAAATGGGGTGGGCTGGATCCGGCTCAACCGCCCCGAGGCGCGCAACGCGGTCAACGCCACCATGCGCGAAGAGTTGCTCGCTGCCCTTTCCGACGCGCGGGGCGATGCCGCGGTCCGCGCCGTCGTGCTCGCCGCCGAGGGCAAGGGCTTTTGCGCGGGAGCCGACCTCTCCGGTGCCGGAAGCGGCAGGCCCACGGGCCCTGGAGCGGTCCGCGAGGCCATGCGCCAGAGTTCGCAGCGGCTCATCCGCGGCCTGTGGGATTTGGAAAAACCCACGGTAGCCGCGGTGAACGGCGTGGCCGCCGGGTTGGGAGCGCATCTCGCGTTTGCCTGCGATCTGGTGATCGCCGCCGCGGAAGCTCGCTTTATCGAAGTCTTCGTCCGCCGTGGCCTCGCCCTCGACGCGGGTGGCGCGTTCCTCTTGCCCCGCCTGATCGGCCTGCAGAAGGCCAAGGAACTGGTCTTTTTCGGCGACGACCTGAGCGCGGACGAAGCCCACCGCATCGGTCTCGTGAACCGCGTGGTTCCGCTCGGCTCGCTGGCGCAAGCGACCCGCGAATGGGCGGAGCGCCTGGCCGCGGGGCCGACCTTGGCGATCGGGCTGTCGAAGCGGCTTCTGAACCGATCGCTCGAATCCTCCTTCGAAACCTGCCTGGAAGAGGAGGCGCTGGCACAAGCACTGGTGGCGCAAAGCGAGGACATGCGCGAAGGCATGCTGGCCTTCGCGGAGCGCCGGGCCCCGCGCTTCATCGGTCGCTGAGCGTGGCCGGCCTGGAGCGACCCGCATCGGCCCGCGCGAAACCGGCACTTCCGGCGTTTGCCGGTTCGGCCAGCGCTTTCCGAGACCCGGAGCGACTCCCGATGCCGCGCGCACCATCGGTACCGCCGATCGTCTGGATCGTGGATTCCGAACACTGGGCGCGCGCGCTGCTGCGCGCCGAGCTCATCGAGAGGGGCTGCGAAGCGGTCGGGTACGCGGACATCCGCAGTGCGCTCGCCGCGCTGCGGAGGCGCAAAAGCCCCTCCCCCGAAGTCATCGTCCTGGAGCTGCGAGGGCAGCGGATCGAGGGGCACGCTCTCGCCGACCTGGGCACAGCAGGCGTCCCGATCGTGATTCTCGGCGGATCCGTGGAGCTCAATGAGCCGGCGGTTCGCGGCCGGAAGTGGGCCGCAGTGTTGCGACGCCCGTTTACGATCGGCGCGGTCGCCGAGACAGTGGAGAGACTTCTCGGGCGCAGCGAACCGCGCGCGACCTAGCCACACCCGCGCCCCGCTGCCTTTCCTCCGGGCCGGCCCCCCCTTCGCCGAGCGCCGCCCTCCGCCTCGCCTGCCTTGCGCCGCGGGAGCCCTGCCGGTAAACGTGAGACGCAATTCCCGGCACGCAGGTCGCGCCGCCAAAGGAGGCCCGCCGATGCGCGAAGCGGTCATCGTCGATGCGGTCCGAACGCCCCTGGGACGAGGCAGAGAAACGGGATGCCTGCACGGGTGGCACCCCGTCGACCTTGCAGCCCACGTGCTCCAGGCGCTTGTGAACCGCAACCACCTCGACCCGGCCGACGTGGACGACGTGATCATGGGTTGCGTCACTCAGGTCGGCGAACAAGCGATCAACGTGGGGCGCAACGCCGCCCTGGCAGCCGGTTTTCCCGAAAGCGTTTGCGGCACGACGGTGGATCGACAATGCGGATCGAGCCAGCAGGCGATCCACTTCGCGGCGCAGGGTGTCATGGCGGGTGTGTACGACATCGTCATCGCGGCAGGCGTGGAATCGATGGGTCGCGTCCCCATGGGAACCAACATCGCAGTGGGCGGCGCGCCTTCTGGGCCGCGCATGATCGAGCGGTACCAAAAGCTGAACCTCTACGGAGTCGGCGGCTTGGTGCCCCAAGGGATCTCGGCGGAAATCATCGCGCAAAAATGGAAGCTCAGCCGGCGCGAGCTCGACGAGTTCTCGCTCGGATCGCACCAGAAAGCGGCAAGAGCGACGCGCAATGGTTGGTTCGACAACGAGATCGTCCCCGTGGAGGTCAAGCATCCGGACGGGACGGCGGAAACGATTCGGACCGACGAGGGCATCCGGCCGAACACGACGCTGGAGAAACTGTTGGCGCTCAAGCCGGCGTTCAAGGAAGACGGGGTCATCACCGCGGGCAATTCGAGCCAGATCACCGACGGCGCCGCGGCACTGCTCATCATGGAGAAGCAAAAAGCGCGCGACATGGGCCTGCGGCCGCGCGCCCGCTTTCACGCCTTTGCACTCGGCGGCTGCGATCCCGTGATCATGCTCACCGCACCCATCCCCGCCACGCGCAAGGTGCTCGAGCGCGCCCGCCTCTCGATTCGGGACATGGACGCGATCGAGATCAACGAGGCCTTTGCTCCGGTCGTTCTCGCCTGGGCGCGAGAGATCGATCCCGACATGGAAAAGGTCAACATCCACGGCGGGGCCATCGCGCTGGGCCACCCCCTCGGCTGTAGCGGCGCCCGCCTGATGGCGACCTTGCTCAACGTCCTCGAGCGAACGGGGGGCCGCTGGGGACTGCAGACCATGTGCGAGGGTGGCGGCATGGCCAACGCGACTGTCATCGAACGGCTCGACTGAGCCGGCCGCTCCCGAGAAGAGAGCCCAAACGGCGCGGCGCTACCTGTCAGGCGGAGCTGGTGCCCAGGACACGGCGGCGCAGCACCGCACCCGCCGGGCCGCCGACCAGCGAGCCAGCCGCAGCCCCGGCGATCCAGCTGAGCGCTACGCCCAGCGAGAACGCGCCGCACTGCAGCGCGATCCCGGGCACACTGAGCGCGAGGAACACCGCGCCCATCAGCGCCCCCGCTAAGAGCGGTCGACGCCGGAACGGATCGCCGAGCAGGAACGAGATGAAAAAGAGCGGCACGAGCGCGTACAGGGCCCCGACCACGAAATACGTCGTCTCCGCGGCCGCGCTTCCGAAAAGGGCGCGAGCCCATGGCTGCATCTCGCAATAGCGCGCTAGTTCGGGCACGGTGCAGGTTCTCGTAAGGCCCAGCGAAAGTCCCAGGCTCAATAGCCCGCCCAGCCCAACCAGGCGCAACCCCAGCTCTTGGCCGGACTCGAAGGAATCGCCCCGGAGGAACAAGAGAAACGCGAACGCCGAAATGGCGGCCCACAGCGCGCCCCACAAGACCAACGCGGTGGGCTGGAACACGTGGAGGGGAGCCGCATCTCGCAGGGCCCACACACCGGCTGCGCACGCGGCTGCTCCGAAGCCAAGAGCGAGGGCCACCTGCACCAGCGGCTGCGCCCACGGCGACACCTTCTCCAGTGTGGCCGCGCGCACGGACTGATCGAGCCGCGCGGCTACCGGCAGGGCGGGCCAACTCTCCAACCCGCGCCAGAGCGCAGTGTGGGCGCGCACCGTCTCCGCGCAGGAACGGCACTGCTCCACGTGCGCGCGCAGCGCCTCGGCGCGGGCGGAATCCAGCTCTCCCCCCAGCAGCGACGGGAGCCATTCCGGCAGCGCCTCGCACGAAATCGAGCTCATCCTCGCTCCTGCGATTGCGCGCCTGCGGTCGCAGCCAGAATCACCCGCAGCCGCTCCAGGGCTCGGAAAACACGCACCCGCGCAGCGCCCTCGCTGCAGGATAGAATTTCCCCGATCTCGGCAAAAGACAGCCCGTGGTAGCGGCGCAGCACCAGCGCTTCGCGCAGCCCCGGGGGAAGTTGCAGCACGGCGCGCCGCAATCGATCGACTTCCTCCCGAGCGCCCGCCAGCGCTTCCGGATCCGGCCCTGGGTCGGCCAGCTCGCGGTCGCAGTCCTCCCACTCAGGCGCGCGGCCCAGGCGCCGCCAGCGATCGCGCAGAAGGTTGCGGGCCAGCGTAAACAGCCAGACACGAAAGGGCTTGCGCGGCTCGTACTTCCGCGCCCCCCGGTAGACCCGCAGGAAAAGTTCCTGAAAAAGCTCCTCGGCAATCTCCGGAGCGCCCGTCGTCCGCACGAAGTAGTTCAACACCGCAGTCTTGTAGCGCGCATAGATTTTTTCGAACGCCCCGGGGTCCCCGCCCGCCAGGTCCCCCATCAGGTCTTCATCGGCCGGTTCCACACCCCATCCATACCCACGAACGCCACCCCCTTCCAAACGTTTCACTTTGGGGGACGTAGTTTCACAATCCGAGCCCAAAAAACGCTACCAAATGCGATGGCTTGTGAGACGGACTCGCGAGGCCGCTGCACCCGATTCGGACGGGGCAGTCGAGTCCACGCAGCAAGTGGCCAATCTCGGCGTGTGCGTTGCGGGCACGTGATTTCGGAATCTCGCCTCCGTCGCACTCCGCGGGCTCGAGCGACGCGAGGGAGTTCGGGTCGCGGTGCGCCCCGGAGACTGCGCCCCCGGAGGTAGCGGCCCGAGTTCGAGCGCCCGGGACGAGCCTAGCCGGACGGCACGTGGTTTGGGCCGGGTTGGCAGCCAGCGCAACGGACCGCCGAAGAAGAGCCGCAGAGCTGCGCCCAAGGCTTTCGGCCAATTGCGAACAAGCCGGGCGGGGTGCAAGGCAGCACTCGCGTGGCAGTAGCCCGGGGCGCGCGCGGGTTGACTTTGCGGTCCAGCTCGGAGACGTGTATCCAGAAGGGGCGTGGGGCAGGACTCGGCGCGCTGTACCGATTGAAAAAAGGAGGGGAACGCCATGAGAGTGAGACTCGCTGCAGGAGTCCTTGTAATCGCCTCTGTCTCTGCGGCAGTGGTGACAGCCGGGAACGTCCTCGCCGACGGCGGCCCCGAACATCGCCTGACTTATCCGCGGCCGGTACCTCTGGGGGTGTCGGGCGGCAGCATTCAAGACGTGAGTCGCCTTTACTGCTGTGGCGGCACTCTTGGCGCGCCCGTGGAAGACGCCAGCGGAGTGCTGTACATACTGAGCAACAATCACGTCCTCGCCCGAACGAACAAGGGAGAACCCGGCGAAGACATTTTGCAGCCCGCGCTGATCGATCAAGAGGTCACGTGCGCCCAGGATGTCGGAGACCGAGTCGCCGATCTCACCCGATTCGTGCCCATTACATTCAAGAAAGGCGCTGCCAATACGGTCGATGCGGCGGTCGCGGCCATCGTGCCGGGCGCGGTGGACCCGAGCGGAACGATCCTCGACATTGGCACGGTCAACCCGGCCACAGCGCCGGCGCAGATCGGCTTGGCCGTGACCAAGAGCGGGCGAACGACAGGGCAGACCTTCGGAGAAATAGCGGCCCTGGACGTCACCGCAGACATCGCCTACGACAAGCAATGCGGGCTCGGGACACAAATAGCCCGTTTCGTAAATCAGATCCGAATCGCTCCGGGAGCGTTCAGCGCCGGCGGCGATTCGGGCGCGCTCATCGTGGAGGCGGTTTCCGGCGGGCAAGAACCCCGCCCCGTGGGGCTGTTATTTGCGGGCAGCGAAACGAGCACGCTCGCGAACCCGATCGACGCGGTTCTCAGCAGCTTGTGCGTAGCGATGGCCGGAGCGACTTCTTTCCCGGATCCCGCGGGATGTCCCGCCGGAGCCGGCGGGGGCCCGCCTGGGAAGGGAAGAAAGAACCTTCCCCGCGGCTTGGAAGTAGCCAGCGAAGTAAAAGCGCGGCACGAAGAGCGGCTGTTCGGCTTGCCGGGTGTCGTGGGCACAGGCCTCAGCCTGGGCGGCAACGGGCGTCCCGTGATCGAGGTCTACCTGGAGCAGTTCCTACCGGAGGCAGTGGGCCAGTTGCCGCGGCGGCTGGAGGGCATCGAAGTTCGGGCGATCGAAACCGGCGCCTTCCGCGCGCGCTGAAAAACGGGCCGCGCTGGCAGAGGTGCCGCGCGCGGGCTTCGCAATCCGCGCGGGGGGCTGCGGGCCGAATTGCCGGATGCGGGTGAGGTCGCCATCGGCCGGGTGGAGGTGTGCCGGCCTTTCTCGGCCCGCACGTGCGCCCCGCCCTCGCAAGCCGGCATTCCTACAATATCCTCCCCGCGCACAACCCCAGGCGACCGCGTGCCATTGCGGCCAGCGCTGGCTCGAGCGACAATGCGCAGCCGGCCGGTTCGCGCCCCGATCTCGCGCCCGCGAGGCCGTACGGGCCCCGCGCGCGGATCGACCCGTTCGCGCGCGGCCGAGAAAGCGCAATGTCCGCGACGCGGTGGTCAGAGCGGACCAACCCGCTCGCAGCAGAAAATCCACCGGCCGCGGGCACACCGCCTCCCGCTAGCGCTGCGCGACCCCTCGGGCACTCCCGCCCTGAGCGCCCGCAAGGGCAGACCGGACTGCAGCGTCACGACATGGGCACGCGCGTCTGCAGCCGGCCGCGGATGCGCTCTAGGATGTCGGGAATGTCGGGCCCTGTGATCGTGAGCCCGTGATTCCGCAAGCCGACAACGGCGCGCGCAGGATCGGGGCTCTCCGCCACCAGCTCCGCGACCGCGCGCGCGAGCTCGTATGTCCCGCACGGGTACTGGACTTGGGTAGCGCGCACGCCTTCCATCCAGGCGTGGACATGGATGATCGCACCGACACCGGGGTGTGCAGTGTAGATCATCCAATGTTCGATGGCATCGACCGACACGCGCCGGGGCTCGACGTGCGGGGGCACGCTCAGCAGGATCGCATTGCGCCCCGGATCGTAGCCCTTGACGAGCAGCAGGTCGCGCCCGACCGTGCGTAGGTTCCCCTTGTTCACGCCGCTCGCGGTCATCCAGAAACGCGTGCGGTCCTTGCGCGCGCTCAGGTTGCCGTAAGACAGGCCCCCGATGCCAAACAGCCGCTTTACGTGCGCCAGGTCACGCGGCGAAAGGATTTCCTCGATGGGGAATGCAGCCGGAAGCAAGTGGAGCTCGTCGAGGCACCGCCCCGCTTCGGCCAGTTGCGCCGTGAGCGAATCCCCCTCCCACAGCTCGGGTTCCAGGTCCGCGTGAAACTCGTTATTGATCACCAGCCGAGCGGAGGCCAGCGGATACAACCGCTCGAAAACCCGCGCGAAAAACCGATCCCCATCCGGGTCGTCGATCAGGAAATAGCCCTGCTCGAGGGTCACGACGAAGGCGCAAGCGCGCCCGCCATCCTCGGGCACGAGATACACGGCCATGTTGCCGAGCGTCCGCACGAGCAGGGGATAGAGCGCCGGGAGCACTTCGCCCTGGGGCGCTGGCCCCTCGGCGATCGACGCCACGAAAACCGCCTTCGCCTTGCGGCGGAACGGCCGGGGGGTATCGCGGTCAACGAAGTGCAAGACCAGCCGCGGCGATTGGTCGGGCGCGATCCGCTGCAGGCCCCGCTGCCGCATCACGCGTTCCAGGCCCTCCGCGAACCACGCTTGCACAGCGGTGCGCGGCGCTCCTGAGAAAGCGAACGTCATCGCCACCTCCTCCTTTCCTGCGCGGGCAGGCCCCCCGGTCCGCTGTCCCGCGACCTTCTTCCGGATGCTCTCACACAGCTCCGAGCCGGTCCCGCGCGCCCCCGTTCACTCCCCGCGCGAGGAGTCTGCGGGGCCGGGCCGGGGCGGTTCTCTCAAAAGCATGGAAATCGGCTCACGGTTTCCGAAGCACTCGCCAAGCGCGGGTGGCACGCACGGCGCCCGTGCCGCCCCCACCCGCACCATCCCATCGCGCGCCGCGCCCAGCGCCTCCGCGGCACGGCCGAGGCAAGCGCACCCGGCGAAACGCAGCGCCGGACGCCACCGGTAACGCTGGCGGTGCGACGGCATCGCGATCCTCGCCACCCGCGCGCACCTTCGCGTCCTCAGTCCAGCCACAGTCCGCAGCTCCGGCTTGCGGCACCCAGCGCCGGCAGTTGTCCCTGGCTTCCCCATCCGTGCCCTCCGAACGACGACGCTGCAGTTTACTTTGCCAGCACGCGACTCGGCAATTGGCGATATCGCCCTTCCACGCAGAGCGCCGCTCCAACCACCAGAAGCAACGGCGGCCGCCCTCGATCCCAGGCAGTGCCGCGAGGCACCGCCAGCCGGCCCCCTGGGGCGATGGACCCGCGCTGGAGGCTCACTCTTCGTAGAGCTTGATCACCCGCACCGCAGCCGGCGACGCCTGCAAGCAGAGATCGCAAAGCGTACACTCGTCGACATTGTCCTCGACGACTTCCACACTGCTGTCGTCCGCTCCCAGCTTGAAGATGTTCACTGGGCACACTTCGACGAGCTTCCTGGCGAGCCCGGCCGTCTTGCGCACGGCCTCCCGGTCGACCTCGACGCGAATGAACATGCCCATGACTAGCCCCTTGCCGCCGCGCCCTCCAGGCGCTCGCGCACCAACCGCGGGATGTCGCCGATCTCCTCCGCCACCGTGATCCCCGCCTCCCGCATGCGCCGAATTTTGTCGGCGGGCGAATCCATCTTCTTCTCGACCACCGTTCCTGCGTGCCCGAAACTCATCCCCGGCATCTCGTCCATGAAGCGGCCCGCGACGAAGGCTACGATGGGAAGCCGGGGCTTGTGCACCTTGACCCACTCGGCGAGCTCGGCTTCCGCCGTTCCACCCGGCTCGGAGTACACCACTACCGCCTTGGTCTCCGGATCCGCCTCGAACAGCGGCATCAAGTCCACGTACGTCGATCCGATCACCGGATCGCCGCCCACGGAGACCGCAGTGCTCTCCCCCAGGCCTGCTGCGGAAAGGGCATTGCAGATTTCCGTGGTCATGCCGCCCGAACGCGACATCACGCCCACCACGCCCGGCTGGAACGCCTTTCGGCAGTCTACCGCGGGCCCTCCCAAACTGCCGAAGCGGCATACGTCCGGAACGATCACTCCCAGGCAATTCGGCCCGATCACCCGCGCGCCGTGCAGGTCGGCGTACTCGATGATCCTGCAAGCGTCCTTGCGGGGAATCCCCTCGGTGATAATGACGAGGAGTTTGATCCCCGCATCGATCGCCTCGAATGCCGCATCGGGGGCGAACGCGTGGGGCACGGTGATCACCGTCCCGTCCACCCTCTGCTTCGCCGTGATCTCGCGCACGGTGTTGTACACGGGCACGCCGTACACGTCGCGCCCGCCTTTTCCGGGAGTCACGCCGCCGACGATCTTCGAGCCGTACTCCAGGCACTCGCGCGTCAGGTTCACGGCCTCCCGGCCCGTGATTCCTTGAACGATGAACGCGAAGTCCTTGTGCACCAGAATGCCCATGGACCCTTCCCCTCAACGCCCGATCTTCTCGACCGCCCGCCGCACAGCCTCGCTCATCGAAACGGAGCGGTCGCAGTACTCCACGCCGTATTTCTTCAGTATTTTGAACGCGTCTGCCTCCCACGCTCCCGGTACCCGAAAGATCGCAATCGTCTCCTTCGGATCGAGGCCCATCTCCACCACGCCTTTGATCACGCCCCGCGCGACCAGGTCCGCCCTCGTGTTGGAAACCACGTTTGACATCACAGCGATCTTCCTCACCCCCGGCTTGGAGAGGATCAGCTTCGTCAGCCGCTGGGCCTTGCGGACACTGGGGTTCCCGCCGATCGCCGAGTAGTTCGCGGGGCGACCCCCGTGCTTGCGAACCGCATCGGTGAGAGTGAGCGAGCCACCCCCAGCGCCGATCACCAGGCCGATGTTGCCGTCGAATTCCACCACCGGGCCCGCCACTCCGCGCGGATCCTCCGCGTCGATCTTGGCGGCCTCGATCTCGAACGGTGTCGCCTCGCGCGGGCCGCGCGTCTCGGCGGGCGCGATGCCGAGTTCCTCGAGGATGGCCCTCTGCCGCGCCCGGCCCTCGGCCTCCATGTCGAAGAAGCAATCCACTGCCACGAAGCTGCCGTCGGCGAGGCGAGCCAGGCACGGAATGTCCGCCTCCGTGAGATCGTATTGAAGGAGCATCTGCGCCAGGCGCGAGACAACCGGCGTCATTCGCGTCAGGTCGCTTCCCGCCAGCCCGAGCGCTGCGACGAGTTCCTTCGCAATGTAATCGGAGAAGGGCAAGAGCGCCGAGTAATGGCGCCGCACGACGCGCTCTGGATGCTCCGCCGCCATCTCGTCCAGATTGCCGCGCGCGGCAGCCGCCAGCAGCACCGGGCGCTTGCGCGCTCCATCGTACGTGGCGGCAATGCTGTACTCGGCTGTCGCCTGGATCTTCTTCTCCACGAGCACGCCGCGGGGCGGCCGCCGGCCGTCGTCGAGCTGCAGGAGCCGCTCCGCCTCTTGCCGGGCTTGCGCTGGGGTCTCCACCAGCTTCGCGCCCGAGCGGCGCAGCTCGTGGGAGAGCACCTGCGCTTTGACCACCACCGGCCCCCCGAGCTCCGCTGCCAGCCGCTCGGCCTCAGCGGGCGTCTGCGCCCACCCGCCCTGAGGAACCGGAATGCCGTGTTTCTGCAATAGCCGCTTTGCCTCGAACTCGTAGAAGCGCATTTCGGCTCGCCCTCTCGCTTTCGGTGGGATGCCGCGCGAAGAATCGCGACGGCCCCGCCATATCGGTTTCCCGGAGCGATTTCAATGCACCGCCGAGCCGCAGGGCGGTATCTCAGAGCTTCCCTGCGCGCCGCGCTCGCTCGAGAACGCGCTGGTGCACGGCGACCAGCGGCGCATCGATCATCTTTCCATCCAGAGTGAACACGCCCCGTCCCTCGGCTTCGGCGCGCTGCCACGCCTCGACCACCCTCTGCGCATAGGCGATGGCTTCCGGCTGCGGCGTGTAGACCTCGTTGGCGATCTCCGCCTGCCGCGGATGAATGCAGAGCTTGCCCTCGTAGCCCAGTTGCAAGCCGATCTCGACATCGCGCCGGAACGCTGCTTCGTCGCGCACCGCGAGGTGAACGCAGTCAATCGGCGCAAGGCCGCACGCCTTCGCCGCGATCGCGAGCGCGCAGCGAGCGTGGTAGACGACCCCGGTACCCGCATCCGCTTCCGCCAACCCCATCAGCAGAGCGAAATCTGCATGGCCGAAACAAAGCGCCTCCACGCGCGGGCTGGATCGCGCAATAGCCACGGCGTTTGCGATTCCCGCAGGGTTTTCGATCAAAGCGAGCACGCGCACCCGCGCCCACGCGCCCCCGGGTCGCTCGCGCTCCAGGGCCGCGATGGCATCGACAACCGCCGCAACGCCGTCCGCGGTTTCGCACTTGGGCAGCAGGATCGCGTGCGCGCCGGCGAGCACGGCCGCTTGGAGGTCGTCCTCGAAATACGGAGTGCCCGGGGCGTTCACGCGCACAGCGACTTCTCGACCCGCATAAAGCCCCGCGCGCAGGGCCGCGACGACCTGCTGGCGCGCCTCGCGCTTGTGTTCGGGAGCGACCGAGTCCTCGAGGTCCAGGAGCAGCGTGTCCGCCGCCGCTTCCCGCGCCTTTTCGAGCTTGCGCGGCTCTGCCCCGGGCACGAAAAGCAGCGAGCGGCGCAGTGGTAGGCTCCGGGCCGGGAGTGCTTGCATGCGTTCCACCATCGCGCCGGCTGGCGAGATCGCCGGCCGGTGCCCTTTCTGCCCGTCCGATACCACAGACGCCACTCCCCGTCAGCGCAGCTCCTCGGGCGCGCGAGAGCCGCAACGCCCAGCAGCCGCTTGGGCGGGCTGCACAACGTCACGTTTTTCTCTGGTCCCTGCGGTCTTCCCGTGGCAAATAAATCGGCCAGTAAACTTGCCCGCCGG
>JBBIUR010000044.1:0-21717 GCA_037440145.1 Myxococcales bacterium
CCTCGGGTGTGATCACGATGATATCTTCGGGCACGCGGATCTCGTGGAGTGCAACGCCGATTTCCACGGCTTTTTCGCGCTTCGACCCTTGCACTGGCATCACCACGAGGAGGTCCACGCCGCTATTGGGTGCGGCCTCTCCCCGCGCATGGGATCCGAACAGAATGACCTTCTCCGGATGGAAGCGCTCGACAATCAAATCCACCATCCAAATCCACCAGCCGGCGGATTTCCTTGGAAGCCTTCCTGTTTCGCCTTGCCATGCGGTCTCCTCCTCCTATGGCCGCTTCATGCGCGCGAAGAGCGCGGCCGCCGACTTCTTCAACCGCCAGAGCTTCGCGTAGGCTATCGGCTCGAACGCGCTCTGGCCTGCCTTGCGCCGCGCCCCTGTCTGCGTGGGGCTCGCTCGCACAGGCAGGCGGCGCGGCGCCCTTGCCGCTTTCTGTGCCCTGCAGCGTCCGGAGAAACAGGGCAGTCAGGCGCGCATCTTCTTCCAATGCCCCTTGTGGGACGGGCATCTTGCCCGTGAGTGATGCTCTTCCCATCTTTCCCGTGCAAGTAGAGAGGCGCAGGCCACTGGCTTGAAGCTACTGGCCCAAGACAGCACTCGTTCCGCACCGCTTCGCGCGTTTTGGACGGGAGCGGATGGTGCGGGGCGAAGGGATCGCTCAAGAGCGAATGGCCCGCCAGCGCCCGCTCGAGCGAGACGAAGAAGAAATCCGAGTACGCTGGTAGCCCCAGGGCGGGGGAGGCAGCCGTGCGTGTACTGCGCGTCCAGGATCGCAATGGTTTCGAGGTCCCGAGACGTGAGCGCAACCTTGCGGAAGCGCTCGGACTGCATGCCCGCGAGTCCAGCAACGGAGATCTCAGGGCCGTTCCCTGCCTGTCCTGCGGACGCGGGCAGGGCGCGCACGCTGTCCACCCGCATCGGCTCGTTGGACAAGCGGCCGGTAAGGATCAGTCCCTCGCGGAGCAGTTTCCCGGTCATCGCCCAAGCAATCCGCGGCTCGCAGCTAAGCGCTCTAGTCACCCCCTTGCGCCACAGAAACACAGGGAGCGCAGAGAAAATTCTCGAGAGGCAATCCGTATTTTTCCTCTCCGGGTTCTGTGTGCCTCTGTGGCGAAACCGTCTCCGTTCTTTGCGCCCCCGTGGTGAAGGCCGCTGCGAGGTGCGAGGCGGGCCCGCTCAACCCGTGTGGGCGAGTTCGAGCCGCCCGGACCAACGGTGGGCGAGGACCGCGCGCAGGGGCTGGGACTCGGGAGAGGAGAGGTCTGGATCGCGCTCGAGCCACTCGCGCGCCGCCCGGCGCGCTGCCTCGAGAATGCGGCTGTCACGGATGAGGTTGGAGACGCGGAAATCCGGCATGCCTGCCTGGCGAGTGCCGAGAAAATCCCCCGGGCCCCGCATCCGCAGGTCGATCTCGGCAATCTCGAACCCGTCCGTGCTGCGGGCCATCGCCTCCAGCCGCTCGCGCGCGTTGTCCCCCTGTGCGTACGAAGCCACCAGGACGCAGGTGGCGGGCTCGCTCCCGCGTCCGACGCGCCCGCGCAACTGATGCAACTGCGCCAGCCCGAAGCGCTCCGCGTGCTCGACCACCATCACCGTCGCATTCGGAACGTCAATGCCCACTTCGACCACGGTGGTGCTGACGAGGAGCTGGAGGTCTCCGGCCTGGAACCGGCGCATCACCGCATCCTTCTCGTCCGCTTTCATCCGCCCGTGGATGAGGCCCACCCGGTACCCGGGAAAAACCGTGCGCGCTAGCTCGCGGGCCATCGTCGTGGCATCGCGCAGCGTCGGGTCTTCCGACCCCTCGACCAGGGGATAGACGACGTATCCCTGCCGGCCGCGGTCGAGTTCCCGCCGGACCAGCTCGTAGACCTCTGCCCGGCGATTTTCCGGGTAGATCACTGTTCGCACCGGTGCTCGGCCGGGGGGCAGTTCGTCGAGAAAGGAAACGTCGAGATCGGCGTAAAGCGTGAGCGCCAGAGTGCGCGGGATCGGCGTCGCCGTCATCAGCAAGATATCGGGGGCGCCGAACGAGCGCAGCGCCGCGCGCTGCAGGACGCCGAAGCGGTGCTGCTCGTCGATCACGCCCAGGCCGAGCGCGCGAAAGCGAACGCTTTCCTGCACGAGCGCATGCGTGCCCAACACGAGCTGCACGCCGCCGCTGGCAAGCCCGTCGTAGATCTCGCCCCTCCTGGCCTTGGAAACTTCGCTCGTCAGGAGCTCGATGCGCACTCCGAGCCGGTCTGCGTATGGTTCCATGCTGCGAAAGTGCTGTTCCGCCAACAGCTCCGTCGGCGCCATGATGGCCGCCTGGTAGTCGTTCTCGACGGCGACCAGCGCCGCGAACAGCGCCACGATGGTCTTGCCGCTGCCGACGTCTCCCTGGATCAACCGGTGCATCGGCCGCGGCTCCGCCATGTCAGCAAACACCTCGCGCAGCACGCGCTCCTGCGCGCCGGTCAGGCGAAACGGCAAGAGTTCTCGCAACCGGTCGGTCAAGCTCCCACGCCGCGGCAGTGCCAACCCCGGCTCGGCAGCATTCGCGCGCCGCCGCAGCAGCATGCCCAACTGCAAGAAGAACAACTCGTCGAATACCAGCGAGCGATGGGCCGCCGAGGTGAAGGCATTCAGCGCCGCCACGTCGGCCTCGGTATCAGGCAAGTGCACAGCGCGCAGGGCCTGGGACAAGTCCATGAGCCCCTCGCGCTGCACGATCGCCTCCGGCAAAACGCTCGGCACGCGGTCCGCCCACAGCTCCACTGCCTGCTGGGCGAGCTTTCGCATCGCGGGAACGCTCAAGCCCCCGGGCTTCTCGTACACGGGCACGATGCCCCGCACCTCGCCCACCGCGGGCTCCATGTCGGGATGGACCATTCGCCGCCCCCCGGTCGGGCTCGCCTCCACCTTACCGTGCACGACGTACTCGCTGCCCACCGCATAGCGGCTGCGGAAGTAAGCGATCTGGTGGTACCAGGTAAGCGGCAAGATCCCGGTGGCGTCTCGCACGGCCCCCTCGAGGATGTGGCGGCGGCTGCGCCCGGCGTAGCGCTCGGCCAGGTGAATCAGCGTGCCCACGGAAGTGGCTTCTGCGCCGACGCGCAGGTCGCGGATGGGCGTGATCCGCCGCCGGTCCTCGTACCGGAACGGCAAGTGGTAGAGCAGGTCCTCGACGCGGCGGAGGCCGAACTTCCGGAACATCTCTGCCCGGCGGGGCCCCACGCCTTTGAGAAACTGCAGCGGCTGATCCAGGGCCTGCAGCATGGCCTCCACACCGCCCGCGGTGCGCCGGTAGCGGGGGGGGCCTGCAGCCAGTTGCTGCCGGATGCCCTCCAGGATCGTGCGGCAGCGCGCCGCATGAGCCGCTCGGCGGCTACCGCTCGCGGCCTCCAGTGCGCGAAGCTCGCGCTGCAACTCCTCGAGCCCGTCGCGCAGCGGTGCGGGCACTCTAGCGCTCAGCCGCCGAGCCCGCTCCGCCAGGGCCTCGGCGGGAAGGCGGGCGCGGTTCGCAACCCGCGCGCCGGCTGCGGCGAGAAAATCCAGCGGTGCCGCCACAGCAGCCAGAAAGGCCTCGATCTCCGCGTGCCACTCCCGGCCAGCGGTGGCGCCTGCCGTCGGTGCCAAACCTACGCCCCTTTCGGCACTCCGATTTCGCGATAGTAATCTTGCAGCGCTTTCACCCGCAATCCCTGGCGGTTCAGGTTCACGATGGCCTCGGCTGCTGCCTCCGCGGCCGCAATGGTGGTGAAGTAAGGGACGCGGCACTCGAGGGCGCTGCGGCGGATGGAGAACGAGTCGAGCTGCGGGCCGTATCCGACCGGCGTGTTGATCACCATCGCGACCCGGCCTGCCAGAATCGCGTCCACGATATGCGGGCTTCCCTCGGCCACCTTATTGACCGCTTCGACTTCGAGTCCCCGGGCGCGCAGGTACGCAGCCGTGCCGCGCGTGGCCATCAGGCGAAAGCCCGCGCCCGCGAGCCGCCGCGCCACGCGCGCTGCGGCCGGTTTGTCCGCGTCCTGCACGCTGATGAACGCCACCCCTCCCGGCGGCAGGAGCGTTCCGGCGCCGATCTCCGCCTTGGCGAAGGCTACTCCAAACGAAGCGTCGATCCCCATCACTTCTCCCGTCGACTGCATCTCCGGCCCGAGAAGCGTGTCCACCTCGGGGAACTTGTTGAACGGGAACACGGCCTCCTTCACGGAGACGTGCGGCGTGAGGACTTCTTCCGTAAAGCCCAGCTCGTCGAGTTTGCGCCCCACCATGACCCGGGCGGCGATTTTCGCCAGCGGCACACCGGTGGCTTTGCTCACGAACGGCACAGTGCGCGAGGCGCGCGGGTTCACTTCCAGAACGTACACCTCGCCGCCCTGCACGGCGAACTGGACATTCATCAGCCCCACCACTCGGAGCTCTTGCGCCAGCATCCGGACCTGGCGCCGCACCTCGTCCTGAACCGCGCGCGGGATCGACTTCGGCGGCAGCGAGTACGCACTGTCCCCCGAGTGCACACCGGCGCGCTCGATGTGCTCCATGATGCCGCCGATGACGGTCCGCTCGCCGTCGGCCACCGCGTCGACGTCCAGCTCGATCGCATCCTCCAGGAACTTGTCCACGAGCACTGGCCGTTCCGCCGAAGCATCCACGTTGCGGTGCATGTAGGAGCGCAGGCTCTCCTCGTCGTAGACGATCTCCATCGCCCGGCCTCCGAGGACGTACGAGGGGCGGACGAGCACCGGATACCCCAACGCGGCCGCCACGCGCAGCGCTTCCTCGAACGACCGCGCCATCCCGTTCGGCGGCTGCCGCAAGCCGAGCTTGCGCAGAAGCGCGGCAAAGCGCTCCCGGTCCTCCGCGCGGTCAATCGAGTCGGGAGAGGTGCCCAGGATCCGCACCCCAGCGGCCTCCAGCGGGACCGCGAGCTTCAGAGGCGTTTGCCCCCCGAACTGCACGATGACGCCCTGCGGGCGTTCGCGAGCGACGATGCTGAGCACGTCCTCGCGAGTGAGCGGCTCGAAGTACAGCTTGTCGGAGGTGTCGTAGTCGGTGCTGACCGTCTCGGGGTTGCAGTTCACCATGATCGTCTCGAAGCCCTCCTCCTTGAGAGCGAAGGCTGCGTGGACGCAGCAGTAGTCGAACTCGATCCCCTGGCCGATGCGGTTCGGCCCCCCGCCGAGGATCATCACCTTGGGACGGGGCGTGACCCCCGACTCGTCCTCGCCTTCGTAGGTCGAATACAGGTAGGGCGTGTAGGCTGGGAACTCCGCAGCGCACGTGTCGACGACCTTGTAGACGGGCTCGATGCCCGCGGCCACGCGCGCCTGGCGAATATCCTCCTCGCGCAGCCCGCGCAACTGCGCCAGCCGCACGTCGGAAAAGCCCATGGCCTTCGCCCGGCGCAAGGCCCCTGCGGGCAGCGGCCCGCGCCCGCGCAGCGACTCTTCGAACTCGACGATCTCGCGGATGTTTTCCAGAAACCACGGGTCGATGCGGGAGAGCTCGTACAGGCGCGGCGTATCCCACCCTTGGCGGTAGGCCTCCGCCAGGTACCAGAGCCGCTTCGCGTTCGGCACCCGAATGCGCTCGGCGAGAGCCTCGCCCTCCAGCCGCGGTCCCCGGCCCTTTTCGTCGAACCCGTACGAGTCGATCTCCAGCGAGCGGATGGCCTTCTGCAGCGACTCCTTGAACGTCCGCCCGATGGCCATCACCTCGCCCACCGACTTCATCTGCGTGCCGAGCTCGTCGCGGGCGCGCGGAAACTTCTCGAACGTGAACCGGGGGATCTTCGTGACGACGTAGTCGATCGTGGGCTCGAAGCACGCAGGGGTCTCGCGGGTGATGTCGTTGGGAATTTCGTCGAGCGTGTAGCCAATCGCGAGTTTGGCAGCGATCTTGGCAATGGGAAAGCCCGTGGCCTTGCTCGCGAGAGCCGAACTGCGCGAGACGCGGGGATTCATCTCGATTACCGCCATGCGGCCGTCGCCGGGGTGGACGGCGAACTGGATGTTCGAGCCGCCAGTGTCGACGCCGATCTCGCGGATGATCGCGATCGCTGCGTCGCGCATCTGCTGGTACTCCTTATCCGTGAGCGTCTGTGCGGGGGCGATCGTGATCGAGTCGCCGGTGTGGACCCCCATCGGGTCGAAGTTCTCGATGGAGCACACGATGACCACGTTGTCGTTGCGGTCCCGCATCACCTCCAGCTCAAACTCCTTCCAGCCGGCGATGGACTCCTCGACCAGCACCTCGTGAATCGGCGAGCTCGAGAGGCCCCACTCGACCAGGCGGCAAAACTCGGCCGCCGAGGTCGCCAGACTGCCGCCAGTGCCGCCCAGGGTTCGGGACGGCCGGATGATCAGCGGGAGGCCGATCGCCTCGCGCAGCGCTTCGGCCTCCGCCGCAGAGCGCGCGATGCCGCTGCGCGGCACCGTGAGCCCGATGCCCTGCATGGCCTCCTTGAAGAGGTGGCGATCTTCGGCCTTGCGGATCGCCTCGACGCCTGCGCCGATCAACTCCACGCCGTACCGGTGGAGAACCCCCTGTTCGGCGAGCTCGATCGCCATGTTGAGTCCGATCTGGCCACCGACGGTGGGCAAGAGGGCATCGGGCCGTTCGGCCGCGATGATCGCCTCGAGCACCTCGAGCGTGATCGGCTCGATGTAGGTGCGATCCGCAAACGCCGGATCGGTCATGATCGTCGCCGGATTCGAGTTGACCAGGATGACGCGGAACCCCTCCTCCTTGAGCGCTTTGCACGCCTGCGTGCCGGAGTAGTCGAACTCGCACGCCTGGCCGATGACGATGGGCCCGGATCCGATGAGCAGGATGCTTCGCAGGTCAGTGCGCTTCGGCATTCCGGCTCTCTGGAGTCGTGGAACCCGATCCGCTCACCGGTGCGCCTCCATCAAGGCTGCAAAGCGGCGGAAGAGGTACGCCGCGTCGTGCGGCCCCGGCGACGCCTCCGGGTGGTACTGGACCGAGAAAATCGGGAGCTGCGCGTGCTCGATCCCTTCGACCGTGTGGTCGTTCAGGTTCACGTGCGTGAGCCGCGCGATGCCCGGCAGAGAATCCACGTCGACGGCGAAGCCGTGGTTCTGCGCCGTGACCTCCACCTTTCCGGTGGTCAGGTCCTTGACGGGGTGGTTCGCTCCGTGGTGGCCGAACTTAAGCTTGTACGTTCCGCCGCCCAGCGCCAGTCCGAGGATCTGGTGGCCCAGGCAAATGCCGAAGATGGGCTTCGCACCGATCAGCTGCCGGACGATTTCCCTGGCGTAGGGAACCGCGTCTGGGTCCCCCGGGCCGTTGGAGAGAAAGATTCCGTCGGGGTTCATGGCGAGGGTGGTGGCTGCAGGCGTCCAGGCCGGGACCACGCGCACGCGGCAGCCCGCGGCGACCAGGTTGCACAGGATATTGCGCTTGATGCCGAAGTCGTATGCGACCACGAAGAAGCGGCTCGCTCGGGGATCGTGCCGCCGATACCCGCTCTCGGGGTTCCAAGGGCCCTCGTTCCAGTCATACGCTTCGCGGCACGTCACCTCGCGCACGAGGTCGCGGCCGACGAGTCCAGGAGCCTCCTGCGCCTTGCGCACCAAGCTTTTCGGGTCCAGGTCGATCGTGGACAGCACCGCCTGCTGCGCGCCGCGCTCGCGGATATGGCGGACCAGCGCTCGCGTATCGATGCCTTCCATGCCCGGGATGCCATGAGCGCGGAGGTAATCGGCGAGCGAGCCCCGCGCGCGCCAGTTACTGGGCCGCTGCCAATATTCTTTCACGATGAATCCCTGGACGAAAGGGCGCGTGGACTCTACGTCTTCGGGATTCACCCCCACGTTGCCAATTTCGGGATACGTCATGACCACCAACTGGCCGAAGTACGAGGGGTCCGTGAGGATCTCCTGGTACCCGGTCATGGCGGTGTTGAAGACGATTTCGCCCACCGCTTCCCCGGGCGCGAAGGCGGTGCCTTCGAACACCGTCCCGTCTGCCAGTGCCAAAACGGCTTTCACGTTGCCTCCCAGTGCCCGGCGGCATGAGATGCGCGAGCCTCCGGCCTGCCTCGCGGGCGGTGTACGGCAGACCCGCTCATAGTTCTTGCACTGCCCGGGCTCCGTCCGCGCTCCAGACCACGCGTCCAGCCACGATCGTGTACAGCACCCGGCCTTTCATCTCCCAGCCATCGAAGGGCGAGTTGCGCGACTTCGAAGCGCCTTCCGCGGCGCGGTACTGCCAGGTGCGGTCCGGATCGACGACGCACACGTCGGCGACGGCCCCCTCGGCCAGCGTGCCGCGGTCGAGGCCCAGGATTCGCGCTGGAGCACAGGTCAGTGCCCGCACCACCTGCATTAGCGAAAGGTCCGCGGTCTCGCACAGCCGCAGCGCCAGCGGCAAAGCCGTCTCCAAGCCGATCGCTCCGTCGCGGGCTTGCTCGAACTCGATCTCCTTTTCATCTGGATGGTGCGGGGCATGATCCGTGGCGATGGCGTCGATCGTCCCGTCTTTCAAGCCCTGGCGGAGCGCTTCCCGGTCTCGTTCCGAGCGCAAGGGCGGCCGCACCTTTGCACTCGTGTTATATCCCGCCACCGCCTCTTCGGTGAGCATCAGGTGGTGCGGGGTGACCTCCGCCGTCACTGGCAGGCCGCGGTCTTTTGCGTCGCGGATCATTTCCACCGCGGCGGCAGTGCTCACGTGGGCGATGTGCAATCGGCCGCGCGTGAGCTTCACCAGCGCGATGTCGCGCGCGACCATGCACTCCTCCGCCGCCGACGGAATCCCCCTGAGGCCGAGGCGGACCGAGAGCGCCCCCTCGTGCATGACCCCGTTTGCAGCCAACCCGGGCTCCTCCTCGTGAGCGACCACGGGAAGGTCGAACATGCGCGCATACTCCAGTGCCCGCCGCATGAGTGCCGCGTCCGTCACCGGCCGCCCGTCGTCCGAGATGGCCACGATTCCCGCCTGCCGCATCTCGCCGATTTCCGCGAGCTGTTTTCCCTCCAATCCCAGTGAGACTGCGCCGATTGGAAAGACCTGCGCCCGGCCCGCGGCGCGAGCACGCTCGAGAATGTATTCGGTCACTGCCGCGCTGTCGTTGACCGGGTTCGTGTTCGCCATGCACGCCACCGCAGTGAACCCCCCTGCCACGGCGGCCGCCGCACCGGTGGCGATGGTCTCCCGGTACTCGTATCCCGGCTCGCGCAGGTGCGCGTGCATGTCGATCAATCCCGGCAGGACGAGGCAACCGCAGGCCGCGATGGCCTGCGCCCCGCGCGCTCGCTCCCCGAGCGCTCCCGGGGCCGCGACTGCCGCAATGCGGCCGCCTTCGATCAGCACGTCGCGCGGCGCATCGATTCCGCTGGCGGGGTCTACCACACGGCCACCGGCGAGGAGCAACCTCGGCTGCGTTGCCATTGCCCCTGCGCCTCAGCCCACGCGCCGCCGCGCGCCCACGGCCGCCTGCACCTGCGCCGCCGGGGCGATCGCGACCTCTCGCGGCCGGTTCACCAGGAGATAGAGCACGGCCATGCGCACGGCGACGCCGTTGGTGACTTGGTCCATGATCACCGCAGCGGGGCTGTCCGCCACGTCGCTTGCGATTTCCACTCCGCGGTTGATGGGTCCCGGATGCAAGACGATTGCATCCTGCCGCGCCCGGGCCAGAGCCTGGCGCGTGAGGCAGAAGTACGCAGCGTACTCGTCGAGCGAGGGGAAGAAATTGCCGTCCTGCCGCTCCCGCTGCAAGCGCAGCACCAGGATCACGTCGGCGTCGCGGATGCCGCGTTCGAGGTCGAAATAGACCTCCGCCCACTGCTCGAACTCGGGCGGCACGAGTGTGGGGGGGCCGACCAAGCGCACGCGGGCGCCCAGGGTGCGGAGGCCGTGGAGGTTCGACCGTGCGACCCGGCTGTGCAGGATATCGCCCACGATGGCGACCGTCAGGTCCTCGATGCGGCCCTTTCGCTCGCGGATGGTGAGCAGATCGAGGAGCGCCTGTGTGGGGTGTTCGTGGCAGCCGTCCCCTGCGTTGATGACCGGGCAGGGCAAGCGTGCGGCCAGAAAGTGCGGGGCGCCTGCGGCGCTATGCCGCAGGATCAGCGCATCGGGCCGCATCGCCGCCAGGTTGCGCCCGGTGTCGAGCAGCGTCTCGCCCTTCACCGCGCTGCTGGTAGCCGCCGCGATGCTCACGAAGTCCGCGCTCATGCGCTTAGCCGCAATCTCAAACGAGGCGCGGGTGCGCGTGCTGGGCTCGTAGAAGAGGCTCACCACGGTTTTGCCGCGCAGGGTGGGCACCTTCTTGATGTCGCGTTCGGAGATTTCCTTGAAGGAGGCGGCCGTATCGAGGAGGAAGAGGATTTCCTCAGCAGTCATTCCCTCCAGTCCCAGCAAGTGGCGGCTGCGCAGTTCCATGGGTTACGCCTCCTCGCGCTGCACGATCACGACCTCGTCCGCCCCGTCGCACTCGCGCAAGCGCACCTCCACCGCCTCGCTCTGCGCCGTGGGCAGGTTCTTTCCCACATAGTCGGGCCGGATGGGGAGCTCTCGGTGCCCGCGGTCGACCAGCACGGCGAGCTGCACGCACCGCGGCCGCCCGAAATCGACGAGCGCGTCGAGGGCAGCGCGCACGGTTCGGCCCGTGTAGAGCACATCGTCGACGAGGACGATGCGCCGGTCGTCGACGGGAAAGCAGATGTCGGTTCCCCGCACCAGCGGCTGCTGCGCGCTGCGGCTGAGATCGTCCCGGTAGAGCGTGATGTCGATGATCCCAGTCGGGGGGGCCTGTCCCTCGATGGAAGCAATCGATCGGGCCAAGCGCTCGGCGAGGTAGACGCCCCGCGAGCGGATGCCGATCAGAGCGAGCGCTTCTGCCTCGCGATTGCGCTCGACGATCTCGTGCGCAATGCGCGCCAGTGCTCGCTCGACCGCACGCGCGTCCATCACCACGCGTTCCCGCCTGTTCATGGGCCAAAAAAAAGCCCCCTCGCCGCGAGGGGGCTCAGCAACCGGATGTATGAGAACTTGCCATTTCCGCCTTTCTGGCCTCGCTGGGCCAGACTTAAAGGACCAAACCTGTGTACGCGCGCGGCGCGGGGAAGTCAATATGGCGCTCCCGGCCGCGCCGGCACAGCGCAACGCGAGCGGTAGCGGTCAGGAAGGCGCGAACCGCCTTCAGCGAGGCCGAGCGAGCTGGGACGGGCCGGGGACGAGGCTCGCGGTACGGGCGAACCGCAGCCCGGCGGGCAGCGAGAACCACGGCAGGTCATGGTGCTTGCGGCTGGTGGGAAGCTGGGCCGGGGCAGCGGAGGCCCCGGGAACTTCTCACACGCCTTTTTCGAGGCGATGTTCGGTGAAGAGCGATTCGTCGAGGCCCGTGTCATACTGGACCTCGTCGAACTGCACCTCGGTGTAGCTGCCGGTGCGCAAGTTCCACATCACAAGGTGGAATGCCGTGGGAACCCGGCCGACTGGGCGGATATCGGTTGCTTCGAGTCGCTTCACGGGTTCCCCCGCGGCGTTGTCGAACTCGAACCGGCGCATGACATAATTGTGGTCGAGCCAGAGCCGGATGCGCGCATAGGCAAGCTGCTTCTCTTGCGGCTCGAACGCCAGCACCCAGCACTGCGCCTCGGCACATGTCTCCTCGCCGATCACGGAGCTCTTCGCGTCGCGCTCGGTCCAGTCCAGGATTTCGGTCATGATCGCCAAGTCTTCGAAGCTGAAGTCCGTACCCATAAAGCTCTCGCGGCGGCTTGCCCCGGCGATGCGGCGTACCCGCTTGAGCTCGGGGAGGTAGAGCCACTGGCGGTTCTCGCTGTGCGGGTCGATCCACTGCAGAAAGCCGGTGCCCTTCACCTCCGGCGGCCAGGTGAAAAACAACAGCGACTTGCTGCGGTCTCTCTCGAGCTTTTTGTAGTAGACCTCGATCTTCCGCTCACGCGTCCCGCCGCGCCGGTCGACGATGCGCAACGTCATCCGCTGCGTGCGGTCGCTCCACTTCCGCTCCGTGCGGCTCAGCTCCCGCGCTCGCTCCAGCACGGGCTGGGCGCTCACGCCCGCAAACACCGCAATCCAAACAAACGCCAAATCTCGCAGTTTCACTTTGGGGGACGTAGTTTCATTTCCGGGTTCTAGATTGTTCCTTGCATGCGTACGCAGTCTTGACAAGGACCGCCCGGATCGAGTAGCGAGCGAGCATGCCGCGAGGTCCAAGGTTGGACGCGCCGGAAGCCCTGCACCACGTCATGGTGCGCGGCATCGAGAAGCGGCGGCACTTTCCGGGGCAACTGGAACGCGCATTTACGCGTGGTCTCTGATGCCGAACCACGTCCATCTCGTGCTCCGCCGCGGCGAAGAGGGCCTCTCGGGTTTCATGCGTCGGCTGTTGACTGGTTATGCGACCGGGTTCAACCGGCGCTATGGCCGCGTGGGACACCTTGTCCAGAACCGGTTCCGGTCTGAGCTCGTCGACGAGGAGCGATACTTTTTGGAAGTGCTTCGCTATGTCCATTTGAATCCCATCCGGGCGGAGCTTGTCCGCAACCTGGAGGAACTGGACTGTTACCCGTGGAGCGGCCACGCGCGGCTCGTGGGGCGGATCGACGACGGCTGGCAGGAAGTGGGCTTTGTATTGGCGCAATTCGGTGCGACCGCGACCGAAGCCCGGCGAGCGTATCGCGACTTCCTAGCCGCCCAGCTCCCCGAGCCAGAGCCAGAGTTTCCGCAGGTTGGTGTGACACCCGGGCCCGAAGACTGGCAGGTTACTCCTCGCCTGCGCCGAGGCCGGGAAGCATGGGCGAATAGCGAGCGAGTACTGGGGTCACGAGAATTTGCAGAGCAGTTGCGCCAGGCGCTGGAGCGCGATCGACCTGCGACGGCCGCGGACGGGACCTTTGCGCGCCAGCTTTTCCGCCGGATACTAGAGGCGCTCCGTCGGCGCGACGAAGAACTGGGGCCCGGGACGGCCGGGAGGCGCACTGTTTCGCTCGCTGCCCGTGCGGTGGCCAGCTACCTCGCAGTGCGCCATGCCGGCCTGCCACAGCGCGCCATCGCCGCCGCATTCGATGTTTCCCCGCCGACGGTCGTACGCGACGTCCGGGCCGGCGCCCGCCTGCTTGCGCGGGTGGGCCTGCGGCCCGAGCAGTTCATGCCCGCGCCATTGCCGCACGGTCCGCGGGCGAGAAGCAAAGCCGAGCTCTTAAAGACCTCCTGACTGTCCCCCGTGAGCAGCCCATCCCAATTCCGGGGTGCGCGGGTTACAGGCAGCGCGCCCGAAAAGCACCGCGCTGCAAAACTTCCCCCATCCTAGTTTCGGCTGGCCGCGCCGCATCCAGCCCAGTACCGCGGTGCACCGCAACCCCACGATCCGGCGCCGTGCTTGCCCGGGCGCTTCCCAGGCGCAAGCTCAACCCAGCGGCCCGACCGGCACCAAGACCGCTCGTGGCCCGGCCGCCCCTTCGGGCACCAATTCCAACGCCGCCTCGCCGTCAATCTCCCAGAGCCGGCACCCATTCCCACGGTTTTTAAGGGCCGCCACGGCTTCGCGATGAGAATACGGCCCTAAAGGCGCTGCTTCCATCGCACCTTCCCCGCTTCGCAGTCATCTCCTCGCTCTGCGCAGCTGCGCATCACGGGGTCTCCGGCAGCCGACGGCCGAACCCGGCGGCAAGATTCGCGTTGAGCCCCACTCCATAGCGACAAGACTCTCTCACCCCGAGCCGAAAACCCCACCCCCTGCTGCCCAGAGGCGCGTCCGCTGCGAGCCGCGCTCGCTTCCCCCAGTTACCCCCGTGCCTGGGTTCCGCCTGCGCCAAGCTATGGCGCAGCCCCCAAAGGAAAAATGAAGGAATGAAACTACGTCCCCCAGAGTGAAACTACGTCCCCCAGAGTGAAACTAGCTGCCGAGGGTGCGGTAGATGTAGTGGAGGCCGGAGGCAGCGGTGGTGGCGCCCGTGGCGTAGTGAGCTAGGGAGTTGACGAGGTCGAGGGGCAAGTCGGGGCGAGCAAGGGAGACGAGAGCAAAGCCGACTGTGATCAGCTGAAAGAAGGTGTTGGTCTTGCCCAGGGCACTGGGCCGGACCTCGATGGGGCGGCTCAGAACGGAGATGGCGAGGTATCCGCCGAGGATGACGGCGTCGCGCGTGACGACCAAGATCGCGAGCCAGGAGGGAACCGCGCCCTTCCAAGCCAGAAGGACGAACGAACTCACCAGAAGCAGCTTGTCGGCCAGGGGATCGATGCTGGCTCCGAGGGGCGTGTGGGCATCGGTGAGCCGCGCCACTGCACCGTCGACCGCATCGGTGAGGCCTGCAGCGAGAAACAGGGCCAAGGCCCATCCGTATCTCCCGTACGTCACGCAGATGAGAAGAGCCGGAACGGCAGCGATGCGCAGGAGAGTGAGCGTGTTGGGCACGTTGAGCACGGGTGTTCATGCCTCGCGGCGCGCCGCCGTTTACTCGGCAGCCGCCTGGCGCTGCTCTCGCATCTCCTTGCGCAACTGGCCGGCCACCTTCGCGGGCAGGAGTGCCGTGACGCGCACCATCCCATCGACAACCTCGTGCCGCAGCACCTTTCCCGCGCGGTAGACGCGCTCGAGCATCTCCGCGCGCGCGGCCGGCACCTCCAGTTCGACCCGCTCCTGCCCGCTCGCCAGGGCGCGATCGACCGCCGCCAGGAGCTCCTCCACGCCCTGCCCGGTCAGAGCCGAAATCGGGATGCCGTCCCCAGCGCGGAAGCGCGGCAGTTCCCCTCCGAGGAGATCGATCTTGTTCCAGACCAGCAGCGCGGGAATGCCGCCGGCCCCGATTTCCTCGAGCACGCGCCGCACGACCTCCTGCTGCGCCTCCGCCTGCGGGCTTGCAGCATCCACCACGTGGAGCAACAAGTCCGCACTGCGCATCTCCTCCAAAGTGCTCTTGAAGGCATCGACAAAACCATGCGGCAGCTTGTGGATGAAGCCCACCGTATCCACGAGAAGGGCGCGCGTGCCGCTCGGCAACTGGAGGCGGCGCACCATGGGGTCGAGGGTCGCGAACAACTTGTCCTCGACCAGCGCCTGCGCATGCGTCAACCGGTTCAGCAGCGTCGACTTCCCCGAGTTCGTGTACCCCACCAGCGCGATGGTCGGAAAGGGGACGCGCGCCCGACCCTCGCGGTGCAGAGCTCGGGTGCGCGCAACCTCGCGCAAGCGCCGGCGGATCACTGCGATGCGCTCTCGCACGCGCCGCCGGTCGACTTCGAGCTGTGTCTCTCCGGGACCCCGTGTCCCCACGCCGCCCCCGAGCCGCGACAGGTGCTGCCACTTGCGCGGCAGCCGGGGCAGCAGGTACTGGAGGCGGGCCAGCTCTACCTGCAATTTGCCCGCGAGGCTGCGGGCGCGCGCCGCGAAGATGTCCAGAATGAGCTGGCTCCGATCGATGACGCGCAGCCCCAGAGCTCGCTCCAGGTTCCGCTGCTGTGCCGGCGAGAGCGGCTCGTCGAAGATCACCATCGTGGCACCCCGCGCGCGCGCCAACTCGCGGAGCTCGGCGACTTTGCCCGATCCGATATACGTCGCAGGACTGATTTGCCGCACGCTCTGGATCACCTTGGCGACGACCTCCACCCCCGCCGTCTCGCCCAGGCGCTCCAGCTCCTCTACCGATTCCTCTACGCGCTCGCGGCGCTGGTCGGTTTCCGCGCCTACCAGAACCGCGCGGGGGCGCCCATCCAAAGGCCACGCGATCGCGGGTTCCAGCTCGAACGGTTCTCTGTGCTCCCGACTCACTGGAACGAGATCACTCCGCTCCCGAAAAGCCGCTCCACAGCCTCGACCATGCCTTCGTTTGGCGCCACTTTCAACTCCTCTGGCAGCGCGATCACGGTCTCGACGCGATCGGGAAAGAGCACGTGGACGAAGGCCGGGCACGGCCCGGGAAAACGGCGGAGCGCGGCTTTCAGCGTCCGCAGCTTCTCCGCGCTCACCCGCTGCGCCGGCAGCACCAAATGCACCTGCTGGACGGCGCGCTCCCGCGCTGCCGCCAGCGGCACCACCTCCTCGGCGATGAGCTGGCACCGCTCCTCGCTCACCTCCACGGTGCCGCCCACGCACACCGGATCGTCGCTGTGGATGTGCGCTTCGCAGCGCCGGTACACTTCCGGCCAGGCGATCACCTCGACGATCCCCTCCCGATCCTCGAGAACAAAAGTCGCGTAGCGGTCCCCCTTGCGGTTGTTCTTCAAGCGCAGGCTGTGGATCACTCCGCCCACGCGGGCCTTCTCACCGTTCGGCCGCTGCCGCAGCTGCTCGGTGGTCGCGTCGGTGAACCGCTTCAAGTCGCGGGCGTACTTGTCCAGCGGATGGCCGGTGATGAAGAACCCGATCGCGTCGCGCTCGGCCCGCAGCCGCTCTTTGTCGGGCCATTCGGGCACGTCGGGCAAGGGTGGCTCCTCCGGCCCGGCTCCCGCATCTCCTCCGAAAAGGCTGATTTGGTTCGCCGCCGCAGGGCGCGCACTCGCCGCGCCGTACTGCACCGCCCGGTCGAGACCCTCGAGCAGCCGCCGCCGCGGCTGCCCGGTAAAGTCGAACGCGCCACACTTGATCAGGCTCTCTAAAACGCGCCGGTGGACGAGTTGGCTCTGCACGCGGCGACAGCAATCCGCAAGGGAGAGAAAGGGCCCAGCCGCCCGCGCGGCGATGATCGCTTCCACCGCTTTGGCGCCCACTCCCCGCACGGCCGCAAGCCCAAAGCGAATCGCCCGGCGACCATCCTCGCCGGGCGCCGCCACCACCGTGAAGTGTGCATCGCTTTCGTTCACGTCGGGCGGCAGGATCGGGATCCCGAGCCGCCGGCATTCCGCAATGTTCTTGTATGTCTTGTCGGTGTCGTCCATCTCCAGCGTCATGAGCGCTGCCATGAACTCTTCCGGGAAGTGGGCCTTCAGGTAGGCAGTCTGGTAGGAGAGCAGCGCGTACGCCGCGGAGTGCGATTTGTTAAAGCCGTAAGCCGCGAACGACTCGATCTGCGCGAAAATTTCGCTGGCTTGGGCCTCCGGGATGCCATGGCGCACGGCGCCGCTCACGAACCGGGCGCGCTCCGCTTCCATCTTCTGCGCGTCCTTCTTGCCCATGGCGCGCCGCAGATTATCCGCGTCGCCCAGGGAATAGCCGGCCAGCGCCTGGGCGATCTGCATCACTTGCTCCTGGTACACGATGACCCCGTAGGTGTCCTGCAGGATGGGCTTCAGCGCGGGATGAGGATACTGCACCGGCTCCTTGCCGTGCTTGCGGCGGACGTACTGCTCGGCCATACCCCGCTCCAGGGGCCCTGGGCGGAACAGCGCCAAGGCGGCGATCACTTCCTCGAACCGGCTCGGGCGCAACTGCACGAGCAGCTTGCGCATCCCGCTGGACTCCATTTGGAACACGCCCACCGTGTCCCCCCGCGCCATCAGCCGGTAGGTCGGCCGGTCGTCCAGGGGAAGCTCGCTCAGGTCGATGCGAACACCCCGATTCGCTTCGATGCGCTGGAGGGCGTTGTGCAACAGCGTGAGGGTTTTCAAGCCGAGAAAGTCGAATTTGATCAGCCCGATGGCGTCCACGTGCTCGCCCTCGAACTGGGTGAGCACGTTGCCATCTTTGTCCACGAACAGCGGGAGTTCCTCGAGGAGCGGCTCGCTGGCGATGACGATGCCGGCAGCGTGCTTCGACGCATGCCGCAGCAGCCCCTCCAGGCGCAGGGCGTAATCGAAGAGCTTTCGCTCGCGCTCGCCGCGCTCGCGCAGCTCCCGCAATCGCGGCTCCATCTCCAGAGCCTTTCGCAGTTCGTAGTCCCGCCCCTGTTTCGGGGCAGGATAGAGCTTCGCAATCCGATCGGTCTCGGCGTAGGAAAAACCGAGGACGCGGCCCACGTCCTTGATCGCCGCCTTTCCCTTGAGGCTCCCGAACGTGATGATCTGGGCCACGCGGTCTTCGCCGTACTTCTCGCGCACGTAGCGGAGCACCTCGTCGCGCCGCTCGAAACAGAAGTCCATGTCGATGTCGGGCATCGACTTGCGCTCGGGGTTCAAAAAGCGCTCAAAGAGCAAGTGGTACGGGATGGGGTCGAGGTCGGTGATGCGCAGCGCGTATGCGACGAGGCTTCCAGCAGCCGAGCCCCGGCCAGGCCCGACCGGGATGCCCCGCGACCGCGCGAAACTCGTGAAGTCGGCGACGATCAGGAAATAGCCCGCAAAGCCCATGCGGTTGATGATCTCGAGCTCCCGCGCCAGGCGCTCGCGGTACGTGCGCTCCTTTTCCGCACTCCATCCCGGCTGCTGGCGCAACCGCGCGAACCGCTCCTCCAAGCCGGCCCGTGCGCGGCGCTCCAGGTAGCTCTCGAGACTTTCCCCATCCGGCGTCTCGAACCGCGGAAAGCGGTAGTTGCCGAACTCGAGCTCGAGCTGGCAGCGGCGCGCCACTTCCAGCGTGTTCGCCACGGCCTCGGGGCAGTGCGCAAACGCCCGCTGCATTTCCGCCGGGCCCTTGACGTAGAGCTGGTCGGTATCGAAGCGCCAGCGGTTCGCGTCGGTGAGGGTTTTCCCGGTCTGCACGCACAGCAGCACCTCGTGCGCCTCGGCGTCTTCGGGATCGAGATAGTGGCAGTCGTTGGTGGCCACCAAGGGCAGTCCCAGCTCTCGCGCCAGGCCGATCAGCTCCGCGTTCGCCTTTTCCTGTTGCGGCAGCCGGTTGTCCTGAATCTCGACATAGAACCGCCCGTCGAAGATCTCCCGGTACTCCTCCAGTGCGGCGCGCGCCCGCTCCAGCGATCCCGCGGCCAGCGCTTGGTTCACCTCGCTCGCAAGGCAACCGGAGAGCGCGATCAGGCCCGCGTTGCATTCCCGCAGCAGCTCCTTGTCCACCCGCGGCTTGTAATAGAAGCCTTCCAGGTATCCGAGGGAGACGAGGCGGCAGAGATTGCGGTAGCCCTCGCGGTTCATCGCGAGCAGGATGAGATGGAAATTCCCCCCGCTCTCGAAATCGTCGCTGCGCACCGGCCGGCGCTCGCGGCGGCTGCCGGGGGCCACGTAGACTTCGCACCCCAGAATGGGTTGCACCCCATGTGCGACGGCCTGCTTGTAGAACTCGATGGCACCGAACATGTTGCCGTGGTCCGTCATCGCTACGGCCGGCATGCCGAGCTCGCGGATGCGCGGCATGAGCGCCTCGATCTTGTTGGCGCCGTCCAGCAAGGAGTACTGCGTGTGCAAGTGCAGGTGGACGAAGCTCATGGCCGCCACCTCCCGCCTGCCCCCCGGCCCGCGCCCCACCGCGGTACCCTCGCCGCCTCGTGGTTCCCTCGCATCGCTCACTCCCACTCGATCGTCGCCGGTGGTTTGGAGGAGATATCGTACACCACCCGGTTCACACCGCGCACCTCGTTGATGATCCGCGACGAGAGTCGGGCCAGAAGCTCCTCCGGCAGCCGCGCCCAGTCAGCCGTCATGCCGTCGAGGCTCGTCACCGCGCGAATCGCCAGCACGTTTTCGTAACTCCGCTCGTCACCCATCACGCCCACGGTCCGGACGGGCAGCAGGATCGCAAAGGCCTGCCACAGCCGCTCGTACCAGCCCGCACGCCGGATCTCCTCCTCGACGATCTCCTCGGCGGCCCGCACGATCTCCAGAGCCTCGCGCGTCACCGGGCCCACGACGCGGACGGCCAAGCCGGGCCCGGGAAACGGATGCCGCTGCGCGATCTCGGGAGGCACCCCGAGCTTTTCCGCGAGTATGCGGACCTCGTCTTTGAACAGCTCCCGCAGCGGTTCGATGAGCTCCAGCCGCATCCGCTCGGGCAGCCCTCCCACGTTGTGGTGGCTCTTGATCGTCGCCGAAGGGCCCCGGAAGGAAACCGATTCGATGACGTCCGGGTACAGGGTGCCCTGCGCCAGATAGCGCACGCCCGGCAGCTCCCGCGCTTGCTCCTCGAAGACCTCGATAAACGTGGCCCCGATCACCCGCCGCTTCTGCTCGGGATCGGCCACCCCCGCCAGGCGCTCCAAAAATCGGCGGCTCGCGTCCACATGGCGCAGCGGAAAACCCATGCGCGCGCGCGCCAGTCGGATCACTTCCTCCGACTCGCCGCGCCGCAAAAGGCCATTGTCCACAAAGATGCAGGTGAGCTGATCTCCTACCGCGCGGTGGACCAGCGCTGCGGTCACGGTCGAGTCGATCCCCCCCGAGAGGCCGCACACAACGCCGCTGGTCCCTACGCGATCGCGGATTGCCGCCGTCGCCCGCTCGACGAAGCTCTCCATGGTCCAGTCCGGGCGTGCCCCGCAAATCCGAAACAGGAAGTTCCCCAAGATCTCCCGGCCGCGCGGCGTATGGGCAACCTCGGGATGGAACTGCACGCCGAATAGCCGCCGCGCCTCGTCGGCACAGGCAGCGATGGGCGCATTCGGGCTGCGCGCGAGAACGCGCCAGCCCGCCGGCAGCGCGTCCACCCGGTCACCGTGGCTCATCCAGACCCGCAGGGGCCCTGCGTCGAGCCCCGCGAACAGGTCGCTGTCGTCCTCGATCGCCAGGTCTGCCGGCCCGTACTCGCGCCGGTCGGCGCGCGCGACCTTGCCGCCGCGGAAGAGGACGAGCACGCCCATCCCGTAGCAGATACCGAGCACCGGAATGCCGAGATCGAGGATGCGGCGGTCGGGCAGCGGCGCCTCCGCCTCGTACACGCTGGCGGGACCGCCGGAGAGAACGATCCCCTCGGGCCGCAGTTCCTCCAGGCGCTCCGCCGGCAGCGAGAAGGGATGGATTTCGCAGTACACGCGCGCCTCGCGCACGCGCCGCGCGATCAGCTGCGTGTACTGACTCCCGAAGTCGAGAATGACGATCATCGACCGGGTGCGCCCCGCCCGCGACGGCAAGGCTCACTCGCGCTGGTAGTTCGGCGCTTCCTTCCAAATGAAGACATCGTGCACATGGCTCTCCTGGAGCGAAGCGTCGCTCACCCGGATGAAGCGCGCCTTCTCGTGCAGCTCCGCGATCGTGCGGCACCCGCAGTAGCCCATGCCCGCGCGCAGACCCCCGACGAGCTGGCTGACGATGAACGAGAGCGGCCCTTTGTGCGGGACCCGCCCCTCGATGCCCTCGGGCACGAGCTTCATCTGCTCCAACTCCTCGTCCTGGAAATATCGATTCCGACTCCCCTCGCGCTGGCGCATCGCCTCCAGCGACCCCATGCCGCGATAGAGCTTGTAGGTGCGGCCCTGGTACAGGATCGTTTCCCCTGGGCTCTCCTCCGTGCCCGCGAACAGGCTCCCGATCATGACCGAGTCGGCGCCGGCAGCCAGTGCCTTCGTGATGTCTCCGGAGTACTTGATGCCCCCATCCGCGATGACGGGGACGCCGAACTCCTTCGCCACGCGACTGCACTCGCTGATGGCGGTGAGCTGGGGGATCCCCACCCCGGAAATCACGCGCGTCGTGCAAATCGAGGCCGGCCCCATCCCGACCTTGATCGCGTCCGCGCCGGCAGCAATGAGGGCGCGGGCGCCGTCGGCCGTCGCCACGTTGCCCGCGATGACGTCGGTGTGGGGAAACGCCTGCTTGAGCTCGCGACAAGTGCGCAGGACGTTCTCCGAATGCCCGTGCGCCGTGTCGATCACGAGCACGTCCGCGCCGGCCGCCAACACCCGCTCTGCCCGCTCCAACCGATCCTCGCCCGTGCCGATGGCCGCGCCGACCCGCAGCCGCCCGAGGTG
>JBBIUR010000045.1:0-4968 GCA_037440145.1 Myxococcales bacterium
ATACGGTGATCAACCCGACCGTCCAGAGCACGAAGTCGGGCGGTCCCGTCGCTGCTGCCTGGGCAGTGCTTCACTTCTTCGGGGATGAGGGGTACCTCGAGCTGGCGCGCCGCTGCCTGGAGGCGACGCGGAAGATCGCCGCGGGCATCGAGTCGATTCCCGAGCTGCGGCTGCTCGGACGGCCGGATATGAACCTCCTCGCCTTCACGTCCGACTCGGTGAGCGTCTTCCACATCGTCGACGAGATGAGACAGCGGGCCTGGTACATCCAGCCGCAGCTCGCCTTCCAGAACTCCCAGCAGAACATCCACCTGTCGATTCACCCCGCCTGCGCGCGCTGGGCCGACGCCTTCCTGGAGGACCTCCGGCTCTGTGTCGAGCGCGCCAAACGCGCCCAGCCGAGTGCTCTGGCGGGCAGCCTTCGAGAGGCAATCGCCACGATCGATCCCGACTCCCTGAACGAGGAGACGCTCCAGCGAATGCTCGCGGTGGCCGGCGTGGAAACCACGCAGCTCCCGGAGCACATGGCGGAAATCAACGAAATCTTGAACGCCTTGCCGCCGGCATTGCGCGACCGCCTTCTAGTCGAGTATTTGAACGAGCTCTTTCGTTACCGCCCCGCTCGGCTCGGGTCAGGATCCGAGGCGCTCGATAGCCAATCGCGAAAGCGGCGCGCGTCGTCGCGCATGGCGAGGTTGTTGAAGAACACCCAGGCGGTCCGGTAGCGGAGAACGATCTGGCGCAGAGCCGCGAGGTCGCCGTCGGCGTACACGTACCGGTAGCCGCCGATCCCGTGAAGCCGGAAGTAGGCCGTGGGGTGCTTCCGCGCATCCGGCGGCTCGGTGGCGAACGGATCGCAAGCGCGCAGCAGGCCGAGCTCCGCGCACACGCGATCGGTTTCTACGGGCTCCCAGGCAGGGCCGCGCGGCTCGAAGGCGAGCGCACAAGGGGTCCGTTCCTGCGCCCAGTCGCAAAAGGCCCGAAGGTTCGCGAGGTGCCGAGCCGTAGGCGTGAAACTTGGAGGGGTCTGCAAGAGAATCACGTCGGCGCCGAGCGCGCGAGCTGCGGCCACAGTTTCCTCCCACGCGCGGCGCACTTCGGGTGTTCGCCGGAACGAGCCCGTGGTGCGCGGCGGTGGAGAAGGGCGCCGCAGCCGCCGGTACGTCGGACTGCTCGGCTCGTGCGTCACGAGCTGGAAGCACTTCACGCAGAAGCGAAATCCCTCAGGAGCCTGTTCGCGCCAGCGCGCCAGCGTGGCGGGCCGCGGAGGATCGTAAAAGGTCTGCTGAATCTCAACGGCTCGAAAGTCGCGAAAGTAGCTGCTCTGCGAGCCGGCCCAGCCACAGCAGCCGACATACACTTGCGGGCTCGCTTGCATCGGCACGAATTTTCGCCGCGCGCGCAACGCTTTGCAAAGCAGCCGCCGCCATCGGGCCCGTAAGACAGACCCGCGCAATGCGCCGGCTCTGCGCGCGCGGTCCGCAATCGCTGCAGCTCCGGCCGTCCGGTCCAGTAAGCCGCGCTTGTACGGCCTCCGCTCACCTCGCTGACATGGTGCACGTGAGGGTAAACGGAACCCACTGGAGGGTGGTCTGCGCGGGGCCTGAGGGAACGTAGAGCCAAGCGGCTGACAGTGATCCGTTGCCGAGGGCCGTCGTGCGCGCTGAGGGCAAGTCTTCGGGTCACCGAGAGTCGCGCCCTGGCCCGCTGCCCGGGCTCGAGCGGCATCCCGAAGCCGGCGAGGGCGAGTCCTGGGATGCACAGGCACGAGCACGATCGCCTCCGAGACGCCCTGGCAGCCTTACCGGAAAGCATCCTTGCCGGACCCGAAAGGAAGAAGGGAAAAAGCGTCAAGAGCTTTGCCGGCGTGGAGATGGCCTCCGCGGAGCAAGGCGGGCGGTCATCGACCAGGCGCAGCAGGTTCTCGTGCGGCCGGCCCCATTCCGGGAGACGCCGCAGGCTGCGAGAACCTCCTGGGGCTGTTCGGACATCCGGCCGTGGTGCTCCTGGCCGTGGAAGCCACCAGAGACTCCTGGCAGAGCCTCTCCGCAGCGCTTGTGGCGCACCGGGGTTCTCGGTTGCCCTGCGCTCGACCCCCAGCGCACGCGCGAACTTCGCCGCGCGAGATCTCGAGCGCACCAAGACCAATTCGACCGACGCCCTGCCGATGGCTGCCTTCGCAGTCCGAGAAGCGCCGACTCTCTTTCCGAACAGCGCCACCCGACCGGCGCCACCGAGGCGCTGCGCGAGCGCATAGGGCTGCGCCAACGGCTCATCCGGGATTTCCCCGGCCGGGTGCGTCAGCCCCACCGCTCGCTCGATCCGGGCTTCCCCGAATTCACCTGCTGTTCCCGCCGCCTCCACGAGCCCGCGCGCCCCTGCCATCCTGCACGCGTTTCCCATGCCGAAAACGTTCCGCAACGTCCCGGTCCACGGCCGAGCCCGCCTCCGGCTGCGAGGCTGGCACGAGCTAGGCGCGGAACTGGCCGCTCGCTGCTCGGCCGAAGGCCGTCACGCAAGCTCCTGCCGCGCTCAGCTCCGCTATCCTTACGAAGATCTCGATCTGGCGCGGCTCCGGGACGTCGACGCCGACATCGTTCGAAGGCTCGCCAAGCACAAGGTCGGCAAGCTCCGGACCGCCATCGCGAGCACATGGGCTCCACCACCACCACCGCCCTGCTGGTCTCGGTACTCGACAACCCCGATGTGCTCGAACTTCAAGCCACCAATAAGACCGCGTGCTCTGAGATAACTGCGGGGCAGGCGCTTTCGATGACAGCGGCGGGTGCAGAAGGGCTGCAGGGACGAACGGCGCACCGGCGTGTAGCCTCGGTGGCGAGCATCCTGAAGGGAGAGACCTCGGTGGGCCGAAGCGGTGCGAGGACACGGCCTTCGCTGCTCGGGCGAGCGCAACCCATGCCCGCGCCGGATGCACTTCCATTGGCCACGCCAGCGTTCGTGCCGCCCTCTCGATACCCGCCCTCAGTGTTGTCCGCCACAACTCCGGCTGCGCGCTCCCGGACCAGCACCTGCGCGCCCGCGAAAAACTTTTGAACCTGCCCCCCCGGACTCTTGTCTCCCGGTTTCGAAAGCTCCTCCACGCTGCCCGGAGCGCCGCCAAAAACGCCGCGCTTTCGCCCCTCGGCTGCTGCCCTCGGCGAGATGATCCGTGCCCCCTCCGCTCGCAGGAGGTGACCGGTACCCCGCTCTTCCCCGGGGGCGGTTTCTCCGCTTGCACCGGCTCCCGAACGCAGCCGCGGTGCGCGCCTTCCCCTCCCAAGCCCGCCGCATGATCCTGCCGGCCTCCCGCTCCCGTTCCGCCGTCCTTTCCATGCTGCACGACTCGCCGCGCGGGCTCGTGCCGCCCGGCTGCGTCTCTATCGCTTCGGCGGTGCGGCTGTCCGCCCTCGCTCGCTCGGCCCTTCGGGCCTGCCCGTCCCCGCGCTGGAGCGCCGCACCTGGTAGAGCAGGGTGAGATCACCGGAGGTGCTGTTCGCAGCGGCGATGTCGGGTAGCTCGTCGCCGTTCAAGTCCGCAATGGCCACCCAACGCGGCGTCCTGCCCGCAGAAAAACTCTGCGGCGGCGCAAATTTTCCGGAGCCCAGGCCCCGAAATACCGTAATTGTGTGCGCCAGGCTGTTGGCCGTCACGATGTCCAGATTTCCGTCGCGATCCATATCGGCTACGGCCACATGGCGCAAACCAGCTTCGGCGCGCAATGCCCCCTGTAAGTGAAATTGTCCGCGACTGTCGTTGGCGAAGATCCGAACCTCGCCGCCGACGTGTCCGGTCAGCAGGTCGATGTCGCCGTCCCCGTCGATATCGGCGGCCGCAATCGCGTACGCAATCGCTCCGCCATGGGCGATCGCAACCGGCGCGGAGAAGCGCCGCCCTCCGCGATTGAAGAACAGATAAACATCGCGCGAGAACCAGTTCACGACCGCCAGGTCCACCCTGCCGTCCCCGTCGAGGTCGCCGGCCTCGATGTCCGCCGGGAACGTTCCCGCCTGCAGGCTCTGGGCGGGCGCAAAGTTTCCCCTCCCGTCGCCGTAGAGGACAGAGACCTCGCCCGGAGGCTGTACCTCTGCCGGTGGGTTGCTCTCGTTGGCCACGGCGATGTCCAGGTGGCCGTCGGCGTCGAGGTCGGCAACGGCCAGGTCGAACGGCGCAAAGCCGGCGCGAAACTTCCGGGTCTCGAACTTTCCGCGACCATCTCCGAGGAACACTGCCACGTCGTTCGACTGCGCGTTTCCCACAGCGACGTCCGGGTTCGCATCCCCATTGAGGTCCGCGACCACCGCACCCCGCGGCACCAAGCCAGGGTGCAAGATTTCCTCGCGCGGAAACTGGCCTCCCGGAAGCCCCGGAAGGAAGCTCGCACAGTCGCACTTCGCGCTGGTAACGAAGAGGTCGAGGCGGCCGTCGCTGTTGAAATCCGCGGCCGCCACAGCAAACGGAACCTTCTCGCCTAGCGCGCGCACCTGCCGCTCGAAGGCCACTCCGGCCGTTGCCTCCGCCGGCGGCGTTGTCGCTCCTCCCGCGGCCGCTGGATTTCCGCTCGCCCCGACGCAAAAGGCCAGGGCCACTGCCGCCCCAGCACCGAGCACCCTTGCCCCGCCGTCGCGGGAACGCGGTTCGCAGAAGTGCCCCCTCCGCCTCCGCAGAGCCTCGCGCGCTTGCCGGGGCGCCCAGCGACCCGGCGCCTCGCGACTCACTTGCCCTGGGAGGCAGACGGCGGACTCGGCGTGGCTTGCGCGGCCTCCCCCGTCCCCTCACGCTGTTTTCTCAAGACGATTTTGAGCAGCGCTGCCTGGACCCGGCGCTCCACATCTAGATCGACGAGACCGAAGGTCTTTGCCTTCGGGTTCAGCGAAACTGCGGTCTTGTCCCAGTACCAGTACGTCCCGTAGTCCTTCTCCATCGTCGGCGGGCCGAATTTCTTCTTCAGCGTATCGAACACCTTCTCGT
>JBBIUR010000045.1:4978-21629 GCA_037440145.1 Myxococcales bacterium
GCGGCCGCAGTCGAAAGCAATCGTGTAGAGCAAGCCCGCCGCAAAGCGGAACTGCACCTGACAAGGGCCCAAGCCGTCGAATTTCTGATTGCCGATCGTGTACGCGCTGAGGTTGATCTCGGCCTGCGCGCCGGGCTGAGCGAGCGGCTTCATCTCGGGGTGGATTTTCCGGACCTCTTCCTCAGTCATGAGCAAGCGCACCGGTCCGAAGGCTCGCGGCTCTTCTGCACTCGCCCGAACCAGGACGATCCACCGCGGCCCGCAAAGAAGCAGGCACGCACTTGCCAGGAGGATCGCGTGCAAGTGCTGGAGACAGCGATTTCCCATTTTTTACCCCTTGCCCTCCACTGCGTGCGAGCACCTCGCCCGGGGAACCCCCCGGGCGCACCGCAGCCGCCGCTGCTCGAGAATCCAGAGTGCGAAAAAAGGAAAGCGGAGAGGGTTTCCCCTCTCCGCTCCCTTTCCCGCGAACGCTCTCAGCCGATCACTGGCAGACCAAAGTAAACTCGGTGACCGTGTCGACTCGCGGGGGCAGGTCCAACCCGTCGATACCCGGGAAGGCACCCGCGAGCGTCGCCCCCGATAGGTTGCTCTGCTCCGTGGCAGACGCGTTGCCGAACGGGCTCCCGGAAGCGGTAAAGGGGCCGAGCACATCCCCTGGGTTTTGGTCCCTATCTTCCACCCGCGCCGTCCCACTTCCCGTTGTCAGCGGGATCGTGCTCGGGATACCGGGCAGGGCGACGTCGTCCGAAGTGCAGGGCAGACCATCCGGTCCCTCCTGCAGGTTGAACACCACAGTAATCTGTGTCGTGTTGAGAACCATGGAGTCTCCAGGATTCGACGGCGAAGTGGTCAGCTTCACGCACGGGGCGCCGTTGATAACGCCCGTATGGAATCGGTCGGGCAACTCGTTCCCCTGCGTAGCACAACCCGGAACCGCCGTTGGGCAATCGTCCGTCTCGGTTCCGTTCCCCGTATGGTCCTGGCAAATCGTGTAGTTCACCTGCGGCCGGCTCGATCCCGTAGCCGTGATGTACCCCTCGGCGCCAATTGCCTTTACGCAGGCATTGCCGATCCCCAGGTTCACCGGCTGGAAGCCGTTCGTGATCTCACCGATCACGAAGAAATCGTTATTACCAATGATGGCTGGGTCCCTACAGATCTCCACCATCACCGCGCCTACCAGCGTGACCGGAATGGTAACCGAGGCTGTGTGGACCACGGCCCCCGACCCAGCATCCAGAATACAGGCGTGGGTTGCGCAAGCGGGTTTCGTAATCTTATCGCAGAGCGAGCAGTTGCCGTCGTTGTTCCCGTCGCCATCGATGTCGGCCATCTCTTGGAACGCGTTGATCGAGTCGCGCACCAGCCACACTTGCTGGACGATCGCCCACTTGATCTTGGCTAAGACGACCCATCTCGACCACGTGTCTGCAAAGGTCGCCTCCGGAAAGTGCCCCAAGGCGAGCAGACTCGTGTCGTCGCACTTGCCGCCCGGCACCAGCGAATCGAGCTTTGCCTTCGCCTTTGCCGCGGCGGAGGCTGGGTTCGAGAGATTGATGTTCTTATCCAGCTGCGTCTGACAGCCAACCGCCGCCTTCGTCAGCTCTGTCGTCCGATCTTTGCCCTTGTTGATATTGTCGATGGCAGCTCGGTATTTGATCTTGCAGACCTTCAGCGCGCCCAAGACCTTTTTGTCCAGCTTCGTTCCCTCGATGTCGATGCTCTTGGAGCAATTCGCGAGAACGGAGGTTGCCAATGCCTGCGACCCGTACATCAGCATAGCGACACCGACGATACCAGCCGTACACGCGACTCTACTCGCTGCGCCTCTCCAGTTCATGTCATAGCCCCCCTTTTCGCTGACGGCGCCACGCGCCGTGTATTTGCAGAACCGACTCATACTTCAGCGGCAAGCGAACTGTCAAGGCACTTTTTTGCAGTACTCGCACTTGCTATTCCCCGTTTCGACTTTCGCGTCCTGGTTGGCCGGGCCTGCGACCCTGGGCGGTGCGAAGAGGGCACGGCGCACCCTCCACAAGTCGCGGGCAGCGAAGAGCTGCTTGCACGAAGCGGCTCGGGCGCCGCCTCCTGGTAGCGCCCGTTCAGAGGCGGGTGGATACCTTCCGGGCAACGGCCCGGAGGGGAAGCCAATGCCCGCAAGGGCGGTTCGCGTTGCCCAGTCTCTTCGGGACCTGGGACGCCTGCCAGCGTCCATCGCGATGCGCGCCATCCGTTCCTCAGCGCCGGGCTTGGCCAGGAGTGGGGACGGCACCCGCGGGACGCTCGCGCCCTTCGGCCCGCCGCTCCCAGAGGAGAGCAACGTCACGCGCTTGCGAGCCAAAGTGCGGCTTGTTTTCTCCCCCCAGCGATCGACGGCCCCGCGCGATCCGAGCAAGGCCATAAGTTCGGCCGTAAGCTCCAAGTCCGCCATCGGCGGCCCGCCTTGATCGCAGCGCAGCCCGCACCGGGCCAACCGCGACGCGTAAAGCTGCTCGCCCCGCGGCGGGCGGGTTTCTATTCCTGGAGCCGCACGCTGCAGCCGGCATCGAGCCCACCCCGCCCGTAGCGGTGGAAACACTCTCGGTGTAGAATTGCGCGCGAACAGGAGGAGAGGCGTATGGCAGTGACTGTGAAGAAAGTGGTTCTCTGGCGCAAAGAAGTCGCCAACGATCCCGGGGTACTGGCGGACGTGCTCACGCCGCTGGCGGAGGCCGGGGCGAACCTGCGGGTTGTGATGGGCTACGCGTTCCCCGGCGATCCGTCGCGCGCCGCCATCGAGGTGTTTCCCGTCACGGGGAAAAAGGTCACGGCGGCGGCAAGCGCCGCTGGGCTTTCGGTATCGCCCATCCCCTGTCTGCTTGTGGAGGGAGATGACAAGCCCGGGCTCGGCGCGCGCATGGCACGAGCCATTGCCGACCGGGGGGTGAACATCTCTTTCCTCATGGCGGAGACCGTCGGCAAGAAGTTCTCGGCGGTTTTCGGTTTTCAAAACGACGCCGACGCGAGCACTGCCATGAAGGCGATCAAGGCAGCCGCAACGGCGCGGGCGAAGTAGTGCAGGCACGGATTCGCCGAAGCCAGCCGCCGGCCGGAACTATGTCGGCCCAAGACTCCGAGGTCCCGCGTGCGCGGCGCGGGGGCGCACGCCGAGCGCCGGACCGCTAAGGCAACCGCCGCTGCGGTGGCCGCAGCGCAAGCAGGAAAGTCAGGAAAGTATAGAGGAGCGAGAAGCGAACGGGACCGGCGTCCCCGCAGCACGGCCGCCCGCGCGGAGGCACGCAGGGAAGGCGCGGCGGTGCGGACCTGCACTGGCCGGCGGTGCGCGGAAGGGGGATCCGCGCGGTGCGGGGAGGCGGCGGATGCCTATCTCGGGCGAGATCAAACGTTCACGGGATCCCCACGGTGCGGGGAGGAGGCAGGAGGGGCGAAGCTCTGCCGCGCTGCCGCGCGGAAAGAATCTGGTTCCGAAGCCCGCGCGCGTTGTTCGCCGACCCCCGCCAGCCGGCCCGGGCAAGACCCGGCCGGCCGTGCGGCCGGGCGCGCCGATTCCCCCTTGTCGAATGCGTTTTCTCCGTGGTAGGTCTAGCGCCGTGCGAAGAAAAGCGCTCGCGGCCGCGGTGTTGCTTTCGGTAGCGGGCCCCCAGCTCGCTGGCGCTTGCCCCGAGGTGCCCTTCGTTCCCGAAGAGCAGCACGGGTTCGAGAGCCAGTTCGGGGCCACGAACGTCAACGCCGCGCTGGGTAACGGCGGGCTGACGGTGACACTGTCTCGCTGCGGGGAGATCACTGCCCTCAAATGGCCGGGGCCGAGTTATTACGACCATCTGAACTATCTCGCGGAGAACGTCCCCGAGGCGCGGACTCTGCCTCGGTTGGGCGCCTTGCCCGAGGCCGGTGCGTTCCCCGGGCTTCTTTACCGGTTGGCGGGGCAGCGCACGTGGCAGCTCACCTGGCTCCGGGATGACGCTTGGCAGCGCACGCAAGCGTACAGTACCGAGCAGGCGCCGGTTGCGGTGACGGCGTTCGCGCGGCCAGACTTAGGTCTCTCCGTCACTGCCTGGCAGTTTGTGCTGCCGGATCGGGATGTGCTGGTCAACCACTACCAGGTGCAGCGCGCCGACGGGTCTCCGGTGCGTGCGGTGAAGTTCGTCTTTTACACGAACTTCTCCCCCAGCCTGACACGCTTCGACGGCTTCCCGCTCGCTGGCTTTGGGACGGATCACCAAGACGACTTCGTTGCCCTGTACGACCCGCGGGCGCGGGCCATCCTCCATTTTCGCACGCAAAGCGGGGATTACAGTCTTGTCGACTGGATACTGCAGAGCCCCCTCACCCGTGCGCAGGCACATGAGCTCGTCCGGCAAGTTCTGGTCAGCCTCAACGAGCCGGGCGTGTACATTGCCATTGGGGCGAAGCCGCGGCGCTTCAAGTACCAGGTGGGTTTTGACAGCTCGCCGCTGTGCGCGCACCAGAGTGCAATTGCCGACCGCGCGATCGAGGCCTTCGGCTTTCCGCCCGATTTCGCCGAACTGGCGCGCAACCTTTTTATGTGCAACCGAGTGTTTCCGAACGGCGACCCGCTAGCCACGCTGCGGCAGCAGCGAAGCTGGGTGTATGCGGCGGACAGTGCGTACTCGGACGTCCAGGACGGATATCCCTCGCGCTCGCCCGTGGCTGCGGGACAAGCAGACGCCGCTCTGGTTCGCCACCTGCACTTCCGCCGCGGGCAGGCGGCTGTGACCGTGTACGTGGCAGTTGGGCCGACGCGGGCGAGTGCCGTGGAGATGCTCTCCGAGGTGCAGGCAGAAGATCCATCCGCGCACCGGGCGGGGACCGAGGCTTGGTGGCAAGCGCTGGTATCCCAGGGGCGCTTGCCGGCCAGTTCCGACCCGCGCGTAGTCGCCTTTGCAAAGCGCTCTCTGGCCGTCATGCACCAGGCGGTCGACAAGGCCACGGGCGCGATCGTGGCTAGCGTTGCGGCGCAGCCTCCGTACGGCCAGGACTGGCCGCGGGACGGAGCGTTTATCAATTACGCCTTGGACCTAGCGGGCTATCCCGACGTTGTAAGCCGGCACAACCGGTTCTATGCGCGAGTGCAGCGCAAGGAATACCAGCCCTGGTCGATCGTCTATCCGTTTGTCTGTCCTGCGGATCCGGCATTGCGCAGCTATCCCAACTGCGTGCCGCCGGGTACGTTCGAGATCAACTACTTTGCCGATCCCGACGCAGTGGTTCCCGGAGGGCCGATCTCCTTCGAGATCGACGAGGCCGGTCTGGGCGCGTGGACGATGGCTGCGCACGCGCAATTCCTTTCGGACCCAGGCGCGCGCGCGGCGTACCTGGCCGACGTTTGCCCGAGCATTGCGCTCGCTGCAGACAATCTGGCGGCGTGCAAAGATCCGGCAACGGGCCTGCAATGTCTCGCCAGCGAGGACGACAACTTCGAGCTCACTCAGGGGATTCAGGGTGCCGAAACTATGCTGCTCGCGCTCAAGAGCGCCAGCGCGATAGCGGGCGAGTGCGGCTTCGCCCCAGCGCAGGTGACGAGCTGGCAGTCGCGGGCAGCGGAGCTGGAGACGGCCATTCAGGCGCACTTTTTCGTTCCGGGTCCACCGCCGCATTACGAGGGTGGGGGAAGGTTGCCGTGGCTGATCTGGCCAGTGGAGTACCTCGCCCCCGGGGACCCGGTCACGGAAAGCCATGCGGATTTCCTGTGGGACACGATGGTCGCGCCGTTGCTCGCGCGCACGAAGCCCGGGGGTGCGTATGAAGCCGAGGTGTTGCTCGCACTCGCGCATCTCGCCCGCGCGACGGGCAACGCGACGAGGCTTGCTGCGGTACAGGACGCGATTCGCTTCTTCGTCTACGAGCTCACGACGCCGGACACGCTGCACATGGCCGAAGGGTACGGGCGGCTGCCTATCGACTGGAACGGCGACGGCGTCTCGCCCGACTATTTGCCGCAAAACGACATTCCCCATGTTTGGGAGCACGCATACCTCTATGCAGCCGCCATGATCGCTTTCGGCGCGCAGTGAAGGGGAGCGGAGCAGCGCTCCGGGGGGAGCAGCGCAGGCGAGGGGGGAGGGGTTTGGGGGACCGAAGCGCCGGGCGCGCCGCGTCTTCTCTCGGCTTTTGACGTCGCGGCGTCTGCGTCCGGCTAGCGGGCGGCGTTTTGCTGGCCTCGGCTCGGGGCAGAAGCTACGCGCTCGTCGCTGCGCGGCGGAGGCCGGCGCGTGCAGCTCTGCCTTGACTCGCTGGGGGCGAAGTCCTGGGGTGCCCGGCCGGTTTGGCGGCGGCTTGGGCCAGCATTGCGGCCCACGAGGGGAGGACGATGGCGAAATGGGCGAGCTCAGTGCGGGGTGTGTTGTGCCTCTGCGCCTGGGCGTTGGCGTCTGCCGGACTAGCGAGGGCAACCGTGTTCGTGCCTATGACCCCGGAAGAACTCGCCGCCAGCTCCGCGGCAGCCATCACAGGCGTGGTGTCGAGTGTGGTCTCGGTGGAAGGCCGAGCGGGACACATCTTCACGCTGGTCGAAATCGAAGTAGAGGACGTGCTGTTTGGCTCGGTGGAAGGTCGAACCGTAGTTCTCAAAGAGAACGGCGGAAAGGTTGGCGAGCGGAGGGAGGTCATCTTCGGCGCCCCTTTGTACGAGGTGGGGGAACACGTGCTCGTGTTTCTGGGGACGTGGCCCGACGGGTCGCTGCGGACCAACCACCTCGCGCTCGGTAAGTTTCGGCGCGAAGGCGGACCGCGCGGAGAGACCCTGGCCGGCCGGCGGGTCGGATGGGGCACGCTTGTGCTCGTCCCCGAGGGCGCAAAGCGGCCGGTATCCCCGCAGCGGGCAGCAGCGATCGTGAGGGCAATTGAGAAAGTGCGGGGCCGGGTACCTCGGGCCCGCGTGGGCGCTGTGCCTGCCGAAGCGGCGGATCCTGCCCTGCAGCGCGAGCGCGTGGCGCCATTCCAACTGCTCGGTCCGGGCCGTTTCTTCGAGCCCGATGTGGGCGAGCCGCTGGAATTTCTGATCGATGCTCGCGGCGATCCGACCCTCGGGTTGGCAGTGGCGCGGGCCGCTGTCGGGCAGGCCTTGGCTGTCTGGAGCGCGGTGGAATCGGCCTCGATCGAGCTTGCGGATGGTGGCCTTACATCCGACTTGGAGCTCGCTAGCTGCCAGCCCCCGCACAAGGTGATCTTCGACGACCCGGCGAGCGAAATTCCCGATCCGGTCGGATGCGCGGGCACTCTGGCCCAGGGCGGCTTCTGCGACACGAATCGGGAGTCGAAGGTGATCGGGGGTGTGGAGTTCACGCGCGCCAAGCGCGCAAAGCTGATCTTCAACAACGGTTTCGAAAACTGCGCTGTGTGGAACCCGTGCAACCTCGCGGAGATTGCAACGCACGAGATCGGCCACGCGATCGGCCTGGACCACAGCTCGGAGAATCACAACGAAAGCGATCCAGCATTGCGGGACGCGACGATGTTCTTTGTGGCGCATTTTGACGGCCGGTGCGCCGCGCTCCGAGCAGACGACGAGGAGGGCCTGCGGGCCATATACCCGGAGCCGGCTCCGGTGGCGATCGTAACCCCCGACCCGCTCCCTACTGGCATCCTGGGGGTTCCTTACTCTGTAACCCTCGTGGCCACCGGCGGGGCGCCGCCGCTCACCTGGAGTGTGCTAGCGGGCGGCTTTCCCGGCCTCGACCTCGATGCGTCGGGGGTGCTATCGGGAACACCGGAGGCCTTCGGAGACAGTTTTCTTCGCATTCGCGCGACCGACGCAGAAGGGGAAAGCCACACGAAGGTCTTCGACATCACCGTCCTGCGAGAGGCGACTTCGCCATCGCCAACGCTAACTGCGACTCCGCCCGTTCCATCTCCAACCCCATCTCGCTCGAGAACACCAACGCCTGTGCAGACCCCCACACCCACTGCCTCCCATCTCCCAACTGGGGCCACGCTGACTCCGACCGACACGCTGGGGCCGACGCCCGTAGGCAGAGCGGGAGATGCAAACTGCGATGGATCTGTGAACGCCGTGGACCTGACCGCGCTCGCAAGGAAAATCCCCATGAACGACATCGCGAGCTGCCCGGCAGCAGACGCGATCCGCGACGGTATCCTGGACCGCGAGGACGTGGCAGCCACGGTGCGGGCGATTTTCGCGGAGTAGGCGGGCGAAGGGACCCGTGCCCGGAAATTAGGCAAATGAAACTACGTCCCCCAACATGAAACCCATTCGTGACGCTGGGTCTCCGTCACCCGCTGTGGAGGAGGGCGCAGGAGCGGGCGCGCACGAGAAGGCGCTGCGGATCGGGCACTGCAGGCTCTTCTCCGGGTGCGTAGATATCGCGTGGCGGAGCCGCCGCGGTATCGATCACCCGCAGCCAGTGCTGCCCCGGCGGCGGTGGTGGGAGTTCGAAGAGCAGATCTTCCTCCGAGGCATTTGCGGCGAAGTAGATGTCGCAGTCGGGAGCTGGGGCATGCTCCCCTGCAAGGTGCATTGCCAGAACCCGCGACGCCGGGCTCCAATCGGGCCGCCCGCGCTGCGTTCCGTGCCAGGTGACATCGAGCCGGCGGTGTTCGGCGGTGCCCTGGCCGGTGAGGAACGCCCTGCGCCGCAGCACGGGATGGCTGCGGCGAAACGCGATCAAGAGCCTGGTGAAGCGCCAGAGATCCGCGTTCTGCTCTCGCAGCCGCCAGTCGAACCAACTGATCTCGTTGTCCTGGCAATAGGCGTTGTTGTTGCCCCGCTGCGTGCGCCCAACCTCGTCGCCAGCGAGAAGCATCGGCGTCCCCTGCGACACGAAGAGGATGGTCAAGAAGTTCCGCACCTGGCGCCGCCGCCGCTCGCACACCGCGGGATCGTCGGTGGGGCCTTCCCAACCGCAGTTCCAACTGAAGTTCTCGTCGCTGCCGTCGCGATTGTCCTCGCCGTTGGCCTCGTTGTGCTTGCGGTCGTACGACACAAGGTCGAACAGCGTAAACCCGTCATGGCAGGTGACCAAGTTGATCGAATGCCCTGGCTGGCGGCCAGAAGCAGCAAAGAGATCCGCGCTGCCCGCGAGGCGCGTCGCGAGTCTCCCGGCGAAACCGGGGTCGCCGCGGACGAACCGCCGCACGTCGTCGCGAAAGCGCGCGTTCCACTCCGCCCACCGGCCCCAGGAGGGGAATTGGCCCAGTTGGTCGAAGCCGGTGGCATCCCAGGGCTCGGCAATGATCGTGACGGCGGAGAGGACCGGGTCGAGGGCAATGCGCTCGACGAGCGGCGGGTTTGCGAGGACCTCCCCGTTTTGCCCTCGCGCCAGCACCGATGCCAGGTCGAAGCGAAAGCCGTCCACCTGCATTTCCACCACCCAGTACCGCAGCGCATCGAGGATCAACTCCCGTACGACGGGGTGGTTGCAGTTCAGCGTATTCCCGCACCCGGAGTAGTTGCGGTACTCGCCGGTGCCGGCATCCAGGATGTAGTAGACCGAGTTGTCGAGGCCGCGGAAGGAGAAGGTCGGGGAGTCGGGAAGCCCGTCGCCTTCGGCGGTGTGGTTGAACACGACGTCGAGGAAAACCTCGATGCCGGCGCGGTGCAGCTCGCGCACCAGGGTCTTGAACTCGTTCACCTGCGCGCCGTTGCGGCCGTTGGCCGCATAGGCCGCTTTCGGGGCAAAGAAGCCGATGGGGTTGTAGCCCCAATAGTTTTTGAGGATTTCGCCGGTAAACGGGTTCACCCGGCGCCCTTCGTTCTCGTCGAATTCATAGACCGGCAACAGCTCCACCGTCGTGACCCCGAGCTCTTTCAGGTACGGGATCTTCTCCACCAGCCCGAGATAGGTTCCGGGGTGCGCGACCCCCGCAGAAGGATGGCGCGTGAAGCCGCGCACGTGGAGCTCGTAGATCACTTTGTCGCCGAGGGCGATGCGCGGCGGCAGGACTCCTTGCCAGTCGAAATCGTGGCGCACGAAGAGCGAGCGACGGTGGGCGAAGCGATCCGCGCGGGGCTGCCCGGGGCGCAGATACACCACGCCCCAGTCGCTGCCGCCGGTGAGAGCTTGGGCGTAGGGGTCGAGCAGGACGCGCGCGGGATCGAAGCGGTGGATGCCGTCGTCGCGAACTGGTTGGCGGTCGACGCGCCAGCCGTAGCGGACTTGGGGATCCACTCCCTCGATCTCCACATGCCAGATGTCTCCGGTTCGATGACGCGACGGGTCGAGGGAGATCTCGAGGAGCGGCTCGTGCTTTCCGCTGGCGAAGAGCACGAGGCTTACGTGAGTGCCGTTTTTTGAAAAGACGGCGAAGTTCAGGCCGCCGCGCGTCTCGCTCGCACCGAGCGGAAGCGGACGGCCTGGCAGAATTCGCACATTCGGCGCAAGCCGCGACAAAGCCATTGGGCTGCACCTCCCGGCGCGCGCGATCAGGTATCGGGAATTCTCGTTCCTGTCCAGGCGCAGCCAATTGCGAATCCACACCGCGAGATGGGCGGTTGCGCTTTCTCCTATCGCGAACCGAGGCCAGTAGAGCGCGCGGCGCGCCCGCGCACTGCCGTCCATGGGAGCGCGCAAGCCGTCGAGCGAGGGCCCCGAGCGGCGCCGAGATGCGGTGCGCGTCCGCGCGCAGGAAAAATCCTTCGGGCAGGGGCGCGATGGCAGAGTATACGAGGAGCCGAGGCGCGCGCTCATCGGCTGCGCGTCTTGCGCCGGGTGCCGAGCCGGGCTCAAAAACAGGGAGTGTCTTGCAAGCCGCCGCAGGAGTCGCGGAACAAGTCGGTGCGGTTCCGATGTGCCGGCGAGACGTAACGCGCTTCCCAGCACAACCCGCCATCGCTCCGGATGAGCTGGACCGTGACCGCGGAATCTTGCGCAAAGTAAGCGGTACCCGTGGGCCCCGGCAGCGGCAGATTCGCGCCCCGGCCGATCACGAGGACCTTCGACTCGCCGTCGGTATCCCCTTTGTTGAGCTGGACCCGCAAGAGTCCGTCGGGTGTCAGTTCCCTGTCGAGGTAGCGGTACCCTTTCGGCGCGCTCGCCGTGCCGAGCCGCTTCCAACACGGCCGATCGTTCGGGCAGATCCCTCCCCCTTGCGCGCCGGCAGCCGCAACGAGCGCGGGGATGCCGCCGGCTTCGTCGTACACGCAGAGGGAATAACTCGTCAGCCCGGCCGCGGGATCCCCCAGATCGGCGAATGAAATGGCGGGGCCGCGCAGCCACTTCCAAACCAGCGCATCGCGGAGATCGGGATCGGAACCGCTCACGCTGCGGTCGCGGACGACGAGCAGCGAACGCCCGGGCCGCAGGCAGCCAGCAGTGGGCGCGGGCGGGCACGCAGGGGGCGAGGGCACGGCAGTGAACTGCACTTGGAAATGCAACGTCCCCCCGCTCGTGCCGTCATAGCTAGCGATCTGGAAGAGAATCGCCGTTCCCGCGGCAACCGACATCGAGACCCGGGATTGGAGACCTGAGGTGTCGTCGCTGCAGGCTACTTCGACGAGCCCTCCACATCCGCCCGTCAAGCCGCTCAAGACCGTGTCGTAGTCGCTGCCGAACGTGTCCGCCGTCACGATGCCATCTGCCGGCGCTGTGAAGGAATACCAGACGCTGTGGCCGTTCACGGGCCGGCCGCACGTCTGGGCGCTGTCCCCGGCACCGGTAGTCGCCCCGGAAGTTTCCACGACGTCCGCGAACGGCGTGCTCGCAATCGCCGTGGCTGTGGTGCATTCGTCGTTCGCCGGGGGCGGGGCGCTGTTGAGCACGATATCTACGCCCGTCTCGGGCACCCCGGGGGTCACGACAACGGGGGTTGCATCCGCGGGATCGTCGGGCGGATTCGAACCCGCCTCGGAGGCCCCGTTCCAGAACTCGGGCGGCCCTGGCAGCGGCGCGGGAGGATCGAGCGGGCCCACGGTGGACCCGTCCGTGAAGCTCGGATCGATCTCCTCCACCTCCACCGTGTACGCCGCCCCGGGGGTGAGGCCGGGAATTCGGTACGCCCCCTCCAGTCCGCTCGGAGGCGGGCCGCCCGGGTTACCTGGGAAGAACAGCGCGCCGGACACGTTCGACACCGCATCCAGTAAAGGATTCGCAGTGTTGCGGGCGATCACGTTGGCGCCCTGGAAAGGAGTCGTGCCGTCCGAGAGCAAGATGCTGCCGCGAATCTCGCCCGTGGAGAAAAACGAAGGAGCGGGATAGAGGGTGGACACAGAGACCTCGTCGTCGCGGTGCAGCGAATGTTGCTCGGCGCCATTGACGAGGATCGGAAACATCGTCGGCACGCCGGCATCGTTGGCGGGATTGCCGTCGAAGGCTTCGGAGCGGTTCACCTGCGTGTGGTCGAGGTTGATGTAGTGGCCAAATTCGTGACGAAAAACCGCCTCGAAGTCGGGCGACACGGGAATCTCCGGGTTGTCGCTGCTCGAGACGCCGTCGATAAAGCGGCCGTTCAGCACCGCGATCGCCTCCGTGATTTCCGGCGGATCGAATGCACCGCACTCGATGTCGGCGAATCCGAGGATGGTGTTTTCCGCACCTGCCCCGAAGACGGTGCGGACAATGCTCCCGTCCGTATCGAAGATCACCGGGTTCCAGCCGTCGCACGCTCCGAGGTAATCGAAGACGTTGGACGCAGTCACATCCACGGGCAGTGGGCCGGCATTCACAAAGGACAGCGCTGCGGTCGGCACGGCAGCCCACGCGCCAAAGCTGTCTGCGACCAGAGCCACTGCGTCGGCGTTGCTGAGGGCCCCGAGCGTCCCTCGATCCGGGTTGAACGGGATCGGAGCGGCCCACGTGAGGGGGATGCCAGCACCGTTGACCAGAAGCGGGCCAGCAGCGCGCGCGGGCAGGGCAGTGCCGCCCAGGGCGAGGACGGCGATGGCGATATGCGAAGAACGGCGCGCCCGCTGACACCATCTGGCTGCCAGGCGATTCCCTCGGAGCCCGGGCAGGGATTCGCTGGCTCGCCTGGAGCGGCGGTCGCTGCCGGGCGTCATTGCGCGCCTGCTTCCGCCGCGACCGCAGCGATCGCCGCTAGGAAGTCGGCGAGCGGTACGCTCACCGTGCGAGGTGCAGGCCCTGCCGCAGCTCGCCCGCGCCCAGCCGCGAGCGAGGAGAGAATCGGGTGACTCGCTGGAGCCCGCACGTAGGCACGCGGTCCTCGGCGCACCACCTGGTACTTGCCCTGGTACAAACCGACCGGACTGGTAAAGCCCGCGCGGCTCTCGCCGTGCAGGAAGAGCACGACCTCCTCTCCTTCGCGATATCGCGGCATCCCGGGAATCCGCGCGCCTGCCGCACCGAGACCCGTCCCCCCGAACTGCTTGATCGCGAGCTGCTGGGAAGCCCTGCCTTTGAGAGTTTGGGAGACGCGAAGGGTGACGAAAGTGGCCGGAACACCAGCGGCATCCCGGCCTTGTTCCACCCGCGCCACCGTTGCCACGACAATGCGATCCGCAGCGCGCACCAGATCTTCGAGCGCCAGCCGCCGTACCATCGTCCCGGAGGCTGTGCTGGGCACAAGCAGTGCCGCCGCAAGGAACAAATCGGCGCGCCACGGCCGCATGGCACGCAAGGCTAACCCATCAGCGGAAAGGCCGTCAATCGCTGTTTTTGACTTGTCCCAAAAGGGAGCGGGCCGGCGCGGGCGGGGTGGTGCCGGGGGCATGGAAATAGGCCCGCCGGCGCCGCGACCCCGCAGCGAAGAGAGCGCATCGCGCTCGAAGAGGCACGCGCCGCGCTTTTGGCCCAGAGCTCCGCGCGCGGTTTCTGCATGCCGGCCTTTGACAACGGATCGCGACTGCGCGAGTATCGGGCCATTCGAAAAAACGGGGCAATGAGGCGAGCTGCCGGATGCCGGGTGCCCGGCCGTGTGTGCGCGCGGCACCGACCGGCCGAGTGCGAGGAATCGAGGTGGAGCGCGAAATACTGCTGACGGGCATCGGCGGCCAAGGAATTCAGTTGATGGCGAAAGTGCTCGCGCAAGCCGCAGCCGGCGAAGGGCGCGAAGTGATGCTCTTCGGCATCTACATGGGAATGATGCGCGGGGGCGCTAGCGATGCCACGGTCGTCATCGGGGAGGGGCCCATTTCGGCCCCGCCGATTGTGCCGGAGGCGTGGGCCCTGATCGCCATGCATCCTCTGGGTCTGCCCAACCTCCTGGGGCGGTTGCGGCCGGGCGGAATTCTGTTCTGCGATGCGACGCTGGTCGCGACCCCGACAGAGAGAGACGACGTGGAGGTTCTCGCCCTTCCCGCCGCGCAGATTGCCGCGGCCGAGGGCAATCCCGTGGGGGCGGGAATGGTGGTGCTCGGCGCGTTCGCCGCAGCGACGGGAATCGTCAGCCACGACGCGCTGGTCGCGGCCATGCGCGAGTCGCTGCCGCCGCACCGCCAGCACCACGCCGAGGCGAATGCCCGGTCGCTGGCTGCAGGCGCTGCTTACGCCGCCCGCCACCTCGCAGGCCGGCTGCCCGCTGCGCGGCTCGCCGAGGAGATGTGAGGGACGGCCGTGCGCGCTGCGGTTCGCATCGACATCGAGACCTGCAAAGGTTGCGGGCTCTGCATCCCCGTCTGCCCGCCGCGGGTGCTCGAATTCTCCGCCGAGGTCAATTCGAAGGGCTACGCGTACCCTGTGCTGCAGCCGGGCTGCACCGGCTGCGAACTGTGCGCGAAGGTCTGTCCCGACTTCTGCATCGACGTGTTTCGCGCCCGGAAGGCAGCGTGACGCGGAGTTGTCTCTGTGGCGATGGTACCAGGGCTCCAAAGGCGGGTTCTCATGGAGGGCAGCCAGGCGCTGGCAGAAGCGGCGATTCTCGCCGGGTGCCGCTTCTACGCGGGATACCCGATCACGCCGTCGACGGAGATTTTGGAATACATGGCGGCGCGCATGCCCGAAGTGGGCGGAGTGTGCATGAATGCCGAAAGCGAGATCGAAGCGATCGGGATGGTGTGGGGCGCGGCGGGCTGCGGCGTGCGGGCGATGACCGCATCCACGGGCCAGGGAATCAGCTTGATGCAGGAGAGCTTCGCCGAACTGGCCAACGCGCAGGTGCCGGTGGTCGTGGTGAACATGTGCCGCGGGCAAGGCGATTACTTCCAGGCGACGCGCGGCGGCGGCCATGGCGACTACCGCTTCATCGTGCTGTCGCCGGCTTCGGTCCAGGAGGCAGCAGACCACGCCATGCTGGCCTTCTATCTCGCGGACAAGTGGCGCAACCCGGTCATGATCCTGGGCGATTTTCTGCTCTCGCACACTTCCGAGCTGGTCGAATTCCGGCGCCCTGACGAAAGCGATCTGCCGCCCAAGAGCTGGGCGACGACCGGGGCCAAAGGGAGGCGCGGCATCACCCTCACGCCCCTCGGACCGGCAGAAAAACTCTCCACAGACGTCGCGGGAGCACTGGCGCGCGTGGTCGAGAAACAGCAGGCCATTTGCGATCGGGAGGTCCGCGTCGAGGCGGCGTATGTCGAGGACGCCGAGTTGGTCCTCGTGGCGTTCGGTTTTCCCGCCCGCTTCGCCAAACACGCCGTGCGACTCGCCCGGGCGCGGGGGCGCAAGGTGGGCTATGTCCGCCCCATCACTCTTTGGCCCTTCCCCTCGGCAGCGGTGGCACAGGCTGCAGCTCGGGCGAAGCGCGTAGCGGTCTACGAGCTCAATGCGGGGCAGATGATCGAAGACGTGCAGCTAGCGGTTCTGGGCCGAGCCGAGGTCTGCGCGATCGGGGGAATCAGTCACGACCCATCCGGTTTCGGCGTGGGCCCGGCTCTGGATGTCCGTTACCTGCTGGAAAGGATCGAGGAGGTTTACCCGCGGCCGGGAGGCAGCCGATGAGCGCAGAGAGTCGAGGCCCGGAGTTGGAGAAGGTATTTGCGCGGCCGCACTTGTTGCTGAGCTCCGAGCATTCCCTCTGCCCGGGTTGCGGCGAGCCGATCGCCGTGCGGCTGATTCTGGAACTGATCGAGGAGTTGGAGCTGCGCGAGCGCACGATCTGCGTGTGCGGGATCGGCTGCTACACCGCGTTTCCCAGCCTCATGGACATCGACGTGCTGCAGGCGCTTCACGGACGCGCGCCGTCGCTTGCCACAGGGGTCAAGCGCGTCTTGCCGGAGGCATTCGTATGGACCCTCCAAGGCGACGGCGACATGGTCTGCGAGGGCTTGCAGGAGCTCGTCCACAGCGCCGCGCGCGGGGAGAAGTTCACCGCGATCCTGCTCAACAACGGCGTGTTCGGGGAGACGGGGGGGCATGCCACGGCGAACACCGTGCTCGGGCAGCGGACGAAGACGACGCCCGCCGGGCGCAGTGCTGAACAGCACGGGCACCCGATCCGGATCGGGGAGCTCGTCGCGCCCCTGGATGGCGTCGCTTACGTCGCGCGGGGCGCCGTGCACAGCCCGGTGGCAATCCGGTGGACGAAGGAGATCCTGCGCGATGCGTTTCGCGCCCAGATGAGGAGAGCGGGGTTTTCGCTGGTGGAGATCCTCACCATGTGCCCGACTGACTGGTTCGTGCCACCCCATGCGGGGCCTGCCTGGCTCGAGGAGAACATGAAGGCCGTCTACCCGCTGGGCGTGATCAAGAGTCAGATGGGGTGAGCCGAGGAGGGCAGGGGTGATGGCAGAGGATCTCAAGATCAAGGTCGCGGTGATCGGTGTGGGCTGTACGCGGTT
>JBBIUR010000046.1:0-13010 GCA_037440145.1 Myxococcales bacterium
GAGATCTCGGCGGGCGTCGGGCCGGGCGATGTGGCGCGCGCCGCGCGCCGGGCCGCACTGCTCGAGAAGCTCACGGGGAAACGAGCCCTCGCCGTCGTGGCTGGTGAAGCAATCACGGGAGAGGGTGCAGCGGCCGCTCGGAAAGCCGGTGCGATCACCGTCCTCGACGGGCGGCCCATCGAGGCCTAGGGTCAAAGCACCCTCTTTCTCGCTGCCAGCGGAGGGAGCGCATTGGCGGGGAAGTGCGGACGCAAGCCGGATGCAAGCTCTCTTTGGAGTTGTGTGACAAGCTGCAAGCTCCGGATGGCACTTCGGCTACGACCTCGGGCGAGGTCTAGACGAGATTCGCGCAGGGTACACTTTCGACGAGACGTGTCAGGGAACCGTGCCGCCGGCCTTTGTAGCGTTTCTCGAATCCACAAGCTTCGAGGACGCGATCCGCAACGCCGTTTCTCTGGGCGGGGACGCGGATACACTCGCCTGCATCGCAGGTGCGATCGCGGCGCCGTACTACGGAGGCGTACCACCCGAAATTGCCCGCGAGGCAGAGGCAAGACTGGACGAGCACCTGCTTCGCACGCTCCACGCGCTTCGAGAATTTGTCGAGCAGCGAGGGATTGCGCTCGTGTAATCATGGTTCGGATACCTTGCCTACTGCCCCCCGACTTCGAGCAATTCCCGCGGATCCCAGCTACGAGCGAAACGACACCCTTTTCGGACCCCGCGGCTTCCCTCAAATGGCCCGCCGCGCGGGAGTTCCCAGCCCAGCCGCCTGGGACCACTCCGAGTCTGCCCCGCTGCGGCGATGTCGAGCGGAGGCTGCCAGGGGCTGTCGAGGGTCCGGGGATCGATCGGAGCCGCCAGGGCTTGCTCGGCAAACCAGCGAGCCACGGCAGCGCCCCGACCCCAGGAGGTTCCCCCACAACGAGAAACGCACGGCGGCGGCACGAGCGGAGGGGTATTTTTCTGCAACTGCTGGCGTTGGAGCCGCCATCTCGTGATATACTTCGCGCCAAAGATAGGGGCAGCATTGTGGCCGACCCTTGTCGGTGCGGCAGCGGAGCGCGGCGCGTTCGGCTCGCTCCGCCGCAAGAAAACGAGGGACACACGTATGTACGAAGATGAGATCTTCGAAGAAGAACAGCAAATCGCCGAGGAGCGCGCGGCCAGCCTTGGCACAGCGATTTTGACCAAGCCGATCGGAGCCCTGAACCTCCGACCGCCGATCGTCGTGGGCCCGGATACGTCGGTGGCGGAAGCCGTCCGCAAAATGGTGGACCAGGGAGTAGGCTGCGTGCTCGTCGAGGTTGCCGGGAAGCTCGTGGGCATCTTCACCGAGCGAGATGTCCTGCGCAAGGTCGTCCCGATGAAGATCGACCCCGAGCGCGCCCCGGTCCAGTCGCTCATGACGCCGGATCCCGAGACGCTCTCCCCAGACGCGCGGATCGCGTACGCGCTGAACAAGATGAGTGTAGGGGGGTTCCGGCACATCCCGCTGGTGAACGCACAAAACGAACCCGTGGGCGTGGTGGGCATGCGGGATATCGTGCACTACATGGTGGATTTATTCCCGCACGAGATTCTGAACCTGCCACCGGAGCCCGGGCTCAACATCGCCCGCACGCGGGAAGGAGCCTGATCGCTCGCGAAGCCGACGGGCTGCTGGTCGCTCCTGCCCCTTTCACGGCGGTGCCTGTGCGCTTTCCACGTCGGCGAGAGAACCGTCCGCGAGTCGCAACCTGCGGAGGTGGCGCTCGCGGGGTGCATACCACGGCACCGCGCCTGCGGCAGGACCGGCCACCACCAACAGGTGCTCGTCTCCCTCCCACTCCACTTGCCAGACGTCTTCCTCCCCGACGTCGAGGCGGCGGGCCTGGCGCGAATTCAGGTCCAAGAGGAACAACTCTCGGTGGGCCCGCGGATCGACAGCGGGAACGGCTGGAAAGGCCAGCTTCGCCCCACCCGGCGCAACAGCGAGATTGCCGAGCACTGCCGCCTCGCTGACCAGCAAACTGGGCGGTGCGCCGTCGAGACGGACCTGCCAGACCTGCCAGTCCCATCGGGCTCCGAGGCCCACGAAGAGGACGGCTGCATCCGGCGACCACGCAAGCCAGCGCGCACCTCGCTCCCAGCTCAGCAGCAACTGATCCGTCGCATCCTCCGCGTCGCGCACATGTAGCTCCATCTCGCCGTCCCGGCCGAGGAAGTATGCTACCCGCCTGCCGTCGGGAGCTGGCGCGGGCGACCCGACCTCCCGGCCGGGAAAATGCCCAATCTCTTCTTCGCGCCATTCCGGCCCGCGCCACCGCAGCAAGCGCGCTCCCCGGGCGGCATAGACGACTCCGGGCCCCGCCGCCGGGTCGCTGCCGCGGCCGATCTTCCAGGGCATTCCGGCGTCGGTATCGAAGATGACAATTGCCGGCACAGCGCCGCGCCCGTCGTCGGCGCTCAGGAGCAAATGCCGCTCGTCCACCCATTGGCACCGCCCCGCTGTGCCGGGCGGTGCATCCCACGTGCGCGGCGCCCCGCCACCTGCTGGCGTCACGCGCAGCTCCGCAGGAGACCACGGATACGGTTCCCCTTTGAGTACGGCTCGCGCTCCAAAGCGCGAGACCGAAACCCACTGGGGAAACGATCGCCGCGGAAACCGATTGTCGTGGCGGTCGACATCCGCCCAGAGCAGCAGGGGATCGACAATGACCGCCGTTGCGTCGCCCGGAAGCACAATCTCTTCCCCCACGGAAACGAGCGCCTTGCGCACCGGCTCTTCCCCCCGAGAGAACATCCAAGCCTCGGCCGGCCCCACTACCGGATTGTCGCCCGCGTTGCGGAGCACCAACCGCCCTCCGGTCTCTTCGACCCGCAGATTTGCGGCGCTCGCAGAGCGGACCCAGGCGGTAAAGAACTCGGAGAGGTCGCGCCCCGCGACTTGTGCCAAGACTGCTTCTAGGTCCTCCTCAGTCGCGCTTTGGTACCGGAACCGCTCGAGGAACGACCGCAGCCCGCCGAAAAAGGCGTCGTCGCCTACCACGCGCCGCAGCATCCACGCCACGTACGCGCCCTTGCCGGAAATCACCCTCCGGATGCGGTGATCGCCCAGCGCGTTGTCGATCGCAGAAAACTCACGCAGCGGAACCTTCGCGCGCGGATCGAAAAACTCCTCCGCACGGCGCCGCGCCCCTGCCCCTTCTCCGAACCTCTCCTCCAGGGCAAGCCAAGACGAGAACTCCGCCAGGCCCTCGACGATCCACTGTCCTCCCGTCCCGGGCCGGAGCCACTGCTCGGCCACCGTGCCTCCCCACCAGTTGTGGGCCACCGCGTGGGCAATCGCGGCAAATCCGTAGTCGCCGCGGCGGAACGAGCGCATCGGCAGCACAAGAGTTCCGGCGCCGTCGTTGAAACCGCGGCGCAAGCGCCCCGAAACGTATGCGGCCACCGCTGGAAAACCCGCTGGGCCGTAGCGGCCCGTGAGGATGTCGCTGGCCGCCACCAGCTCGTCCAGGACCCGTTGGGCATCCAGCCCCGCTGGCTCAGGAAGACACAGGCGATACGCGACCCCGCCCTCGTGCCGGTCGTGCCACTGGCAGGATGCCACCGTCAGGGACAACCCGTGCACGGGCCGAGCGTAATGCCAGCGCACGCGGCGCATCGCCCCGAGCATCACGTTCTCGTCCTCTTCTCCGCTGTGGATCAGCGTGAGGCGCGCCGGGAGGATCACTGTAAGCGCAGCCGTGAAAGCCCCCTGCAAATCGGCCGGAAACCAAAAATCCCCCGGCCGAAGAACGACTTCGCCTTCCGCGATTCGCCCTCCGTCATCCCCCGCCAGCGATGTCGGCTGCCCCTCGTATTCGATCTCGAACACGGCGGCTTCGCCCGCATCCACGTGCCGTCCAGCATCCAGGACGAGAACGGTCCAGAGGTGATACGCGGAAGCCTCGGGGGGCCCTTGCGCGGCATGCACTGCGCGAACGCGCAAGCCGGGATTGAGCACGAAATAAAAGCGGCGGCGCCGCGCGCTGGGCCGAACCGTCACGACAGCTCGAGCGCGCAGGTGCCCTTCGTCAGGCCGGAGAAGAACCTCCAGCTCTAGCCGCTCTGTGCGCTGTGCGCCGAAGATCGGAGCGAGCCGTCTCGCCACTTCCTTCCACGCGCGAGGACTGTGCCCACTTCGCGCCACATACGCCGCGCCGCCCAACACGAGAATTCCCAGCGCGATCCCAAATCCCGCCAATGCCCACAGGCGCCGAATCCAACGCATATGCAACCCGCCTTCCCGAGGGCGGCTTCGCCGCCGACGCCGCATCCGGCATCTCCCGGAACCTGGCCCCCCTCACCGGCACGCTTGCGCGTACAGGCGTGCGAGCTTCGCCCGGAGATCTGCGTCGCGCAAGCCGGGCATTGCCGGCCGCAAACTCTCCAGCAGCGCGCACGCATCTTTTGCATTTCCCGCGGCCACCGTCACCCGCGCCAGCTCGTACTGCGCATCGTACCACGGGAGATCCCCCGGGCGCGTCTGCGCAGCATAACGCCCCCAGAACTCGATCGCACGCGGGAGCTGGGACTCCTCTTCCGCCAGTTGTGCCAGTCCTCGCAACGCCGCCGAGGAGCCGTTGTCGGCAGCGAGCACCGCCTCGTAGAGAGCCCGCGCCTTTGCCCTCTCGCCCGTCTGCTGGTAGAGACGCGCCAGGGTCAACTTCGACTTCAGCGAGGGCCCCGCCTCCTTATCCGCGCCGATTTCGTAAAGCTGCAAGGCGACCCTGCGCGCTTGCTGAGCCGCAGAATCCTCGCCGTTTCTTTCCGCCTCGGCGGCGGCGCGCAGAAAGCGGCGCGCCAGACTCTCGACGAGCGCCGCATGCTCCGCCCCTGCCACCCATGCGCCGTGTTGCGCGATCTCGCCCAGTGCGTCAGCGAATCGACCCAATCGAGCCAGCGCTTCGAGCCGCAGCCGGAACACAGCCGGCAGGGCCTCGGTCGCCGACGGAAACCTTGCCTCGTATCCCTCCAGGACTTCGAGGATGTCCCGGGCGCTCCCGCCGGTCAGGTCCAGATACACCGCGCGCAGCGCCGTTGCCTTAGCGAGGATCGCCACGGCATCCTCTGCGCTGCCCCCTTTTTGCTCGCCGAGCCGCGCGGCGCGATCGGCGATCGCAGGGAAAGACGCCCCAATCTTTTCGAGAAGGGGTCCGCGCTGCGGAGCCCCAGCCGGCAGCGCGGCCAGCTCCTCGAAATAGCACTGGAGAGTACCGACCTCCGCCTTGAGCTCGAACAGCAAGTCGCCTTTCACTCGCCCGTACATCTCGATGGCCTCCGAAAACCGGCCATCTGCCTGCAGCAACTCACCCAGCCGCAGGAATGCCTCGTAAGCCGAGCGGTGCCCCGGGTATTCCGCGGCGAAGGCGCTTGCGGCATCTCGCAATTGGCGCAAGGTCTCCGGCGTCGGTTGGCGCGCCGCTTTCACCTCCGCCACCTTGAAGTACAGATACGCCGCGTCGGCTCGCTGTTCCCCCCTGCCTTCGGCGAGCGCAGCGCGCAGGTGTTCGGCTGCGCCATCGAGATCTCCTGTCTGGTACTCCGTCAAGCCGAGCAGGTACGCGATCTCCGGGCGCTGCCGTTTCGCGTCGGGCTCCTGGCTCGCATACGCCGCCGCCAGGAGGGGCCGCGCTCGCTGGTAGTCTCCTTTCTCCACCAGAAGACGCCCAATCGTCCCCTGCGCGAACGCGCCGCGCGCCTGCCCGGCCCAGCGCGCCAGATCGCCCAGGCTTGCCAGCAGCAACGCCTCCGCCTTCTGCTTCCACCCTTCGCCTGCCTTCCGCAGTTCCTCGATCAGCCCCAGCACTTCCTCCTGTTCCGAGACCGCGGTCGGGCCTCGATGCTCGATCGCCGACAGTAGCGCCTTGGCACGCAAGAAGCGCAGGTACGCAACCTCGTCGCGCCGCATTTCGCCCCGAACTCCCGCCTTCAAGAACTCCGCCGAGGCTCTGAGCGCTTCCCCCACCTGTCCGGCGCGCACATAGGCCTCGACCAAGCCCAGCATCGCCTTCGCCCGCCGCTCCGGTGAAGCCTCCTTCGCCTCGACTACGAGGCGAAAATCGCGCACCGCCCACTCGGTGTTGCCTAGCTCCAGGTGGCACAGGGCCCGCCCGAGCAGGCTTTCCACCAGGAGCTCCGAGCGCCGGTCACCCACCGCAAACTCCGAAAACCCGCGCTCCGCTTCCTCGAGTAGCCGGCGGGCGGTTTCCCTGTCGTGTAGCCGCGCCCCGTAAAAGTGCAGCCAGTTCAAATAGTAGAGCGAGCGAGACGCAAGCACCTGCGCCTCCTGCCACTGCGGCGTCTCGTAGAGCGCCTCGAGATCCCCGTCTTCGTCCATGACTTTTTTCGCCATGGCGTCAAGTTTGGCGGAGTTCTCCTTGTAAATCGCCTCCAGGGGCGCGGCGATCGCCGCGTACGCTCCCCGCAGTGCCGTATCGGCCGACACCGGGCTCCCTGCCAGCGTAGCGCGGTCAATCTGCTCGATCAGGGCCACCGCAAGAGGTCCGAGCTCCGCGATGGCGCGCTCCTGCGCGCTCCGATCCCACCGACCACCCGCTTTCGCGGTTTCGATGGCGGCACCGATCTGCTCCGCACGGACCCGCAGATCGCCCTCGCTGGCGGCCCGCGCTGGCCGCGCGACAAGGGCGAGCGTCGCCCCGATGGCCGCGAGCAGGCCCAAAATGCGCGGTGCGAAAGCGAACCGGGGAAGGACCATGGCAGCGCCACGGCGCTTTACATGAGCTCCCGGAGGAAGTTCGCCATCTCCACCTTCCAGCGGCTGCCAAAAGTCAGGACCAGCACTTCTCGGATGAGCTCTTTCTCCCGGTCCAGTGCTACGAGCTCTCCGCCGCCCAGGCGCGCGATTTCCCGGAACACCCGCGCAGTTTCCCGGTAATACTCAGGCATAGGCGACGGCTGGTAAGGCCTGCTCCCCTGGAGCGAGCGCCACATGAAGCGGTCGAATTCCTCGTGAAGCCGCTGCGTGACGTCCATTGCGCTCACGTACCCTCCCTGGCGCCGGAAATCGCGCACCAAGTCGTAGACCCTCTCGACCTCCCACGGATGTGGGGGGGAACCGCCGACGAGGACGATGATCTTTTTCGCCTTCTTCCGCCACTGGAGCTCGCGCATCGCTGTCTCCAGCGCCTCCAGCACCGCCTCTTCCCAATCGCCCCCTCCCGAAGCGGTGACGTTCTCCAAGAACTCGACGAGCTTTTCCGTACGAAAGCTCAGATCCGCCCACTTCACCACGTACTCGTCGCCGTGGTCGCGATACACGACGATTCCCACGCGCGCCGTCGGAACCATCCGCCGCAGAGCCGACACGAACGCGGTCAGCCTCTCCTGCACCTCGTCGATCGCGAACTGCATGCTCTCCGTCGCGTCGACCACCAGGGCCACGTCGAGTCCGACCTTGCGCAAGCCACCCACGTAGTCTCCAAAGCTGCCCCCGAGCCCTCCGATCGCGCCGGCACCGAGCGACCACGGGGGCACTTCCTCCACTCCGGGCCCCGCGCCGAGCTTCGGCCCGACGCCGCCGATGCGCGGCAGGTCGGGCGCTTTGACGCTGCGAATGGGCGGGCCTGCGGGGCGCGCCTGCCGCGCGCGCGCAGGAGATACCTTCAGCAGACCGGCCACATCGACCAGTGACGGCTCGCCCTCCCATTCCTCGGGCGCGCTTTCGGCCTCGAGAACACGCACGCGGATTTCCTCCACCTTGCGGGCGATCTGCAGCGTCACTCCAGCCAGCACAACCAGCAGCCCCGCGTGTGCCGCCGCTGAGGCCGCGAAAAACCCCATCGCGCGCCGCCGCTCTCGCGGCGCCCACGGATCGAGCGCGTGCGGTGCCGAAGGGCGGCCCACGGCGCTCAACCTCCTGGCCGGCGGCGCTCCGCGGCAATCGCGATTTGCGTTGCCCCCGCCTTTTGTGCAATCGAGAGTACCTTCACCGCTTCGCCGAACAAGATCTCTCGATCTCCTTCCAGCACGACCGGAATATCCGGCCGCGCACTGAGGAATCCCCGGAGCACCCCCTCCAGGTCTTCGTAGCTCGTGAGGTTGCCGTTCACGTAGATCTCGTTTGCAGGCGTCACGGCAATGGTGATCTCGCGCGGCTGGCTGCTGGTCGCATCCACCTCGGGCAGCGAGATCTTTGCCCCCGATTCCACCATCGCAGCACTGGTGACCATGAAAATGATGAGGAGCACGAGGAAGATGTCTGTCAGGGGAGTGATATTGATGTCCGAGATGATGGGCGACCGAGCTCTGCCCCGCAGACTACCGAGCGCCATGCATCTGCCTCCCCAGGTGGATTGCGTCGAGAAAGCGACTCGAAGCGATGGTCAGCGCGGCCTCGATGCGCTCGATGCGGGTCTGGAAGTAGTTGTAGAAGATCACGGCCACGATCGCCACAGCGAGCCCCAAGGCGGTCGCTACCAGAGCTTCCGAGATCCCCGCTGCCACCACGGAGAATCCCCCGCTGCCCATGATCGCCATGTTGTGAAAGGCCTTGACGATCCCGATCACGGTACCGAACAGGCCGATGAACGGAGCGCTGCTGCCCACCGTGCCCAGCACCCATAGCGGGCCCTTCAATGCTTCCACCTCCTCGAAACGCTTTTCCTCGGTCAGGTCGGCCAGGTACTCGAGGGAATCGCTCTGGTGCCGCGCCAGGACATCGGCGAAAATCCGGCCGGCTGGCGTCACGCTCTTTTCTTGGCTCTGCTCCAGGGCGGCGCGGAAGTCGCCCTTTTCCAGCGCCGAACACACAGTTGCCGCCAGGGAAAGCGTCTCCGGCACGATCCTGCGCAGCGACCACGCGCGTTCGAAAACGATGGCGAGCGTGACCACCGAGAACGCAAGCAGCGGATACGTCGCAATCCAACCCTGCTGGATCATCCCCAGCACGCTCAGGTTTTCCACGAGACGTCCTCCTGCTCTGGGCTGTGGCGGCCTTGGCGGATTGCGCCGTCGCGCCCGCCTCGCGCGCACCAGCCTTGCGGGGCAATCTCCGTATTCCTACCGGCTCGCCACCAATACCGCAACGCCGGCTTCCGGCTTCAGAGCAGCGCAAGCGCGACGGCCCCACCCGCAACGACCAGCAACAGCCGCAGGGAAAGCTGCCGCGCGAGGGAACGGCTGCCCAAGGCCCACGCCAGGCCTCCTTTGGAAACCGTGTTCATCACCACTCCCACCACCACGGCACGCGCCGCGACTTCCGCTTCCGTGCCCGCACGCACCAGGCGCGCCGCCGCAAGCGTGACCGCGTCGACATCCGCGAGTCCCGAGAACAGCGCCGTGGCGTAAACCCCTGCGCTTCCGTACCAGGCGGCCCCGAACCGCGTCGCGACCGAGACTCCGGCAAAGATCAGTCCGAACTGGATCGCCGGGCCGAGCGCGAACGGGTTCCGGAGCGCGGGTTCTGGAGCCTCCGACTGGCCCTGGCTGGTTCGCACCAACGGGATCGAGAGCGCAAGCGCGAGGACCACCATGGCGGCCGTCGGAGCGAGCAGCCGAGGCAGCAAGACCGGCTCGACCAGGCCCACGACGAACAAGAGGCGGGGGAACATCGTTGCGGAAGCCAAAAGCACCGAAGCTGCCAGAATGGGGGTAAGCCGCCCGTCTTCGCGACTGCGTTGCACTGCCGCGAGCGCCACCGCGGTGCTCGACGCCAGCCCGCCCAGCAGCGCAGCCCACACCGTCCCGCGGCGAGCCCCGAGCAACTCGGAAAGCACGTAGCCGAGGAAACTGATCCCCGAAATGAGCACGACCATCAACCACATTTCGTACGGGTTCAAGGTGCCGTACGGACCGTACGGGCGATCCGGAAGCAAGGGCAGGATCACGAACGTCACTATCGCGAACTTCAGCGTGGCGTGGAGATCCTCCTGCCGGATGCGCCGCGCGAACTCGTGTAGCGGCGTCTTCAGCGACAGGATCATCGTCGCGACGATGGCCGTGGACACGCCCAGCGTCACCGAGCCGCGGGCGATCAGCGCACCGATCAGGAACACCGCGAGCGCCGCCACTTCGGTGGTCATCCCCGGATCGCGTTCGATCTCGGCAACGTACGACACGAGCACCAGCGCCCCGACGCCTGCAAAGGCCGCGACTGCGATCCACCATCCCATGCTTTCGCCGAGATGTGCCGACAGGGCACCCACGAGTGCGATGAGCATCATGGTCCGCACACCGGCGAACGAGGCGCCTTTCTCGCGCTGCCGGACGAACTCCCGTTCGAGGCCCACGAGCGCTCCGCAGAGCAGAGCCACGAAAAGTCGCTGCGCGATCTCCAGCAACGGCATCCCGCACCCGTCTACCGCCCCATCCCGGGAGCCACAAGGCCTGCTGGAGTTCGAACCGCGGCGCGCGCTGCGCCGGCCCTACCGGCGGGCGGCCGCTGGTCGCGTCGCCGCCAGCGCCAACGCCTTGCTGCGGGCCCACCGATCGGCGGCAAGCAACACGTCCAGATCGCGAGCTGGCTCCGCCGCATGGTTCTCCATCACCAGGCGCAGCACGCGGGGGATATCCATGAAGCCCAGCCTTCCGGCGAGGAACTCCTCGACCAGAACCTCGTTCGCGCCGTTCAGCACCGCGGGCATCGTGCCCCCGACCTGCAGCGCGCGGTAGGCGAGCTCGAGGCAGGGGAAGCGTTCGGGATCCGGTTGCTCGAACGTCAATCCCCCAGTGCGTGCCAGGTCTAGGCTGGGCAAATGACCCATGTCGAGGCGCTCCGGGTATCCAAGCACGTAGGCAATGGGAATCGCCATGTCAGGAATGCCTAGCTGGGCGAGTACGGAGCCGTCGCAGAACTCCACCATCGAGTGCACGATGCTCTGCGGGTGGATGACCACGTCGATCTGCTCCGGCGCGAGGTCGAACAACCAGCGAGCCTCGATCACTTCCAGCCCTTTGTTCATCAGGGTCGCAGAATCGATCGTGATCTTGTTCCCCATCTTCCACACCGGGTGCTGCAATGCTTCCTCCCGGGTAACCAGGGGTAACTCCGTAGCCGTGCGCTCCCGAAACGGCCCACCGGAAGCAGTCAAGATGATCCGCCGCACCGCCTCGCGCCGATGCCCTTGCAGCGCTTGGAAAACCGCATTGTGCTCGCTGTCGGTCGGGAACAAGCGAGCGCCGCGCTCCCGGGCTGTCCGTGTCACCAGCTCCCCGGCCATGACCAGAACTTCTTTGTTGGCCAGGGCCACGTCGCACCCCCGCTCCAAGGCTGCCAGTGTCGGCAGCAAGCCCACCGCGCCGACCAGGGCAGAAACCACCAATTCCGCAGGTGCTGCAGCGACCCGCAGGAGGCCGTCTTGGCCCCAAAGGATTTCCCCCTCGAACCAGGGCACCGCTTCCCTCAGGCGCTGCGCATCCTCCACGGCCGCCACCGAGACGATGTGCGGGCGAAAGCGCTCGATCTGCCCGCGCAGGCGCTCGACATTGTGCCCGGCCGCAAGCCCGACTACTTCGAAGCGATCGGGAAAGCGCCCGATCACGGAAAGCGCCGTGACCCCGACCGATCCCGTCGAGCCGAGAACCGATACGCGTTTCATCCCCCGCAGAGACGGCCCGCTCTCCTTAAAAGAGCCGTTCCCAGAGCGACTTCTGGCGCTCGACGGCGTCGGCCGCCAACGCCGGCACTTTGCCGACCTCGCGCTCCCCCTCTTTGACGATGATCTCCCCGATGCGCGCCGCGGCCGGCAGCGGCGCCTCGATCTCACCAGGGAGAGCCAGCTCCAACGTGAAGTTTTTATCCTCCTCCCGGCGCGAAAACAGTTTGAGGTCTTCGCCCGCGATCACGCGCACGAAGCGCGGCTTCCCATTCCGCACCGGAACGTCGCTGGCAATTAGCTCCCCCTTGCGCACGGCGTACACGGCCTTGTAGCGCGCGAACTCTCGGCCCAGCAACCGGGCGGCCTCATCGAAGCACTGCTGCTTGCGCGGCGCCCCGAGCACCACTGCGATCAGCCGCAGGCCGTTGCGCTCTCCTGTCGCCGCGACATTGAAGCCCGCTGCGCGGTGGTAACCCGTCTTGAGCCCGTCGATCCAGTTCGTTTGCCGCACGAGCCGGTTCGTGTTGGTGAGCCGAAACTGCCCCCCGCGAAACGGAGCCTCGGGAGTCCGGGCCCACTGCAGCATTTGCGGATGGCGCACGAGCTCTCGCGCGAGCACGGCGAGGTCGCGCGCGCTGCTCAGGTCTGGTTCCTCCCCGGGCCCCGGAGGCAAACCGTGAACGGAGTGGTACACGGTATCCTGCAATCCGAGCTCTCGCGCTCGCTCGTTCATCAAATCAACGAACGCATCCGCCGAGCCAGCGATCGCCTCTGCAACCGCGACAGATGCATCGTTGGCGGAGTGGATCACGACGGCCTGCATCATCTCTCCGAGCGAGAAGGTCTCTCCCTCCTTCAGGTAGACCTGGGACCCGCCCATCTGGCTCGCCCGCCGGGAGACGACAACGGGGTCGGACCAGCTTGCCGCGCCGTCCCGCACGCGCTCGGCCACGATGAGCATCAACATCATCTTCACCATCGAGGCCGGGGGCCACCGCAAATGCGGATCTTTTTCGTACAGAATCGCGCCGGTACCCGCTTCCATCACCACCGCGGCTCGGTACCCGGCGGCCACCGAAGCCGTGCTGCTGGCGCCCGCCGGCTCAGCGGCGATCGCAGCTACCGACCTCACCACAGTCGCCGCGAGCAGCGCGCCCCCAAGCCACCGCCGAGGGACAATTCCCGCTTCGCCGCACACCTCTCCTCCCTGCCCGCTCTTTTCCCTCCTCACGACTCACCTCCCACTCGCCCGCCTCGGAAACCGCGCGTGGAAAAGCCGCAGCCAGTGCCGCACCCCGCGGTCCCGCCCTCCGCCGTTGCACCCGAGCGCGCCCGCCATCGCAGTGAACGCCCGCACCATACCACCCGATGCCCACGGTCTCAACGCCGCGCGCGGGCCGCACGCCCCGGAAGACCCGCTGCCGC
>JBBIUR010000046.1:13020-20144 GCA_037440145.1 Myxococcales bacterium
GACCCTGGATTCGGGCCGCCAGACTTGCCATTTCGCCGGGTCTCTCCTACGCTCCGTACCGAGCCGAAAAAAAAGGAAGTCGCCATGACCGAAGCCGCCGTCGCGCTGCATCCACCCCGAAAACAAGACGTCATCCAGGTGAGAAACCCAGCGACCTTGGAGCTCGTCGCCGAGATTCCCGCCGTCGACGAGGCCGGCGTGCGCGAAGCGGTGGCGCGCGGGCGGGAAGCGCAAGCTGTCTGGGCTGCAATGACCTTCACAGAGCGCGGGCGGTTGCTGCGGCGGTTCCGAGACGCGATCGTCGACCACAGGGACCGACTCGCAGAGGTCATCGCGGCGGAGACCGGCAAGCCTCGGGCAGACATCTACGGCGGCGAGCTGATGTACGTCTGCGACGCGATCGGCTTCTGGGCCAAGAACGCGGCGGCATACCTGGCCGATCAAAAGATCACCCCCCATTTGCTCAAGACCAAACGCGTGTACTCCACATACCACCCCCTCGGCGTCGTGGGCATCATCGGGCCCTGGAACTTTCCGTTCATTCTCACCATCGGCGAAGCCTTACCCGCCCTGATGGCGGGAAACGCCGTGGTGATCAAACCTTCGGAGGTCACGCCGCGCTCGGCTATGGTAGGCGCCGAGCTCGCCGCGGAAGCCGGCCTTCCGGAACACTTGCTCCAGGTGATCCCCGGCTACGGAGAAACCGGCAGCTATCTGGTCGACTATGCCGACATGATCTGCTTCACGGGCAGCGTCGAGACGGGGCGCAAAGTGGCCGAGCGCGCGGCTCGCCGGTTGATCCCAGTGACGCTGGAGCTTGGCGGGAAGGACCCAATGATCGTCCTGCGCGATGCCGATCTCGACCGCGCGGCGAACGGTTGTGTCTGGGGGGCGCTGTTCAACGCCGGTCAAGTGTGCATGTCGGTCGAGCGGGTCTACGTCGAGGCGCCAGTGTACGACGCCTTCGTGAGCAAAGTGGTGGAAAAAGTGCGGCGGCTCCGTCAGGGGCTCAGCCACCAGGACGTGGACATCGGCCCTATGACCTTCCCGCCGCAACTGGAGAAAGTAGAGCGACATGTCCAAGAAGCGCGGGCCAAGGGCGCCACAGTTTTGGTCGGGGGCCGCCGGAACCCGAACCTCCCGGGGCTGTTTTACGAACCCACCGTGCTGACGAACGTGACGCACGAGATGGCCATCATGCGCGAGGAGACCTTTGGGCCCGTCATCCCGATCATGAAAGTCGCCGATGCCGAGGAAGCGCTGCGGCTGGCGAACGACTCCCCTTATGGCCTGACGGCCAGCATTTGGACGAAGGACAAAGAGCGCGGCCAAGTGCTCGCGCGCCGGATCGAGGCCGGGGCGGTGTGCGTCAACGATTGCCTGGTAAACTTCGCAATCACCGAAGCGCCGATGGGAGGCGTGAAGCACAGCGGCATCGGGCGGCGGCACGGCGCCGAGGGCATCCGCAAATTCTGCCAGCAGCGCACGGTGGTCGTCGACCGGCTGGCAACGAAAAGCGAGATCAACTGGTACCCGTCCAGCCCGCGCCGGACCGCGCTCTTCCGCCGCCTTTTGCCGCTCTTGTACCGCTCGGGTTGGAGAAACAAGCTGCGGGGTTGAGGCCCGGGCCATGCCCCGGCGCCGGTCCGCCGAATGACCCGCGCGACCGAGCAAGAGTTCACCGCACAGATCGAGGCACCCGTGACGGCCTGCTTCGAGACGATCACGGACTTCGACGCGTATCCGAAGTGGTCTTCTCCCGTAGAGCGAACCGTAGTCGTCGAGCGATACCCCGACGGCCTCGCCCGCCTCGTGGAGTTCCTTCTCGACATGAAACTGCGCACCGTCCGCTACGTCCTCGAATACTGCTACGAACCCCCACGCCGCCTGGAGTGGCGCTCCGTAGACGGGGACATCGAGGCCATATCGGGTTCGTACGTGTTCGAGCCAGTGGGGCGCGCGGGAACGCGCGCGACCTGCCGCCAAGCTGTTTCCCTGGGCTTCTGGATTCCCGGGCCGATTCGCAGCGCGCTGGAAAAACAGGCGCTCCGCACCTCGGTGCTCGAATTCAAGACCGAAGTGGAGCGGCGGCAGGCGGCAGCTCGGGGCCGCAGGAGAAAGAAGAGCTGAGGGCGCCTGCGTTTCGGCGGAAACCTGCGCAACGGCCGATGCCCGCATTCCGCAGTTGCCCCGCGAGCTTTTGCGATTTCCTGCGCGGGGCGGCGATCCTGGCAACAGCATTCGCCTGCGTGGCAGCGACTCCGCTGCGCTTCCGCACCTACGAGGAGTACCGTGCCGGCGACGGCGTCGGTGCCCTTGCCCTGGCAGACGCGAACGGCGACGGGCGGACTGACGTAATCGCGGGAACGGATCGAGGGGTCGCCCTGCTGTACGGGACGCCCGGGGGCGGGCTCTCGGGGCCGGTGCACTTTGCGCCTAACGCGTTCGTCAAGGCGGTCGCTGCCGCAGACTTCAACGGCGACCGCCGCATTGATGTCGCATTCCCCGAAGAGCACGCGGGGCTCGTGCGCGTCTTTTTTGGCGACGGGCGGGGAGACTTCGCCGAACGCCCACCGCTTCCAGCCGGGGATCAACCGCGGGCTATTGCGGCCGGCGACTTGAACGGTGACGGAGTCGCGGACTTGGTCGTCGCTGGCCGCCGCGGAGTTGTCGCCTTCTTGGGCGACCGCGAGGGAAAATTTGCAGTGAGGATCGATGTGGGTATGAACGAATCCGGCTGGGCCCACGCCGCGATCGCGAATCTGGACAAGGCGGGCCCTCCAAAAGTCTTGATCCTGAGCAAGGCCGACGGCCTGCTCAAAGTCTCGAGCTATTCGGGCCCCGGCACCTTCGCTGCTCCAGAAACCGCGGCGGCGGTACGAGATCCCTTCGCCCTGGCAGCGGGCGACGTGACCGGAGACGGGATCCCGGACGTCGCGGTCCTCGGGGCCCGGGGCGCAGCGCTTCTCCGAGCCACTGCCCAAGGGCAGCTCTCGGCTCCGGAAATCGTGCGCGAAGGCTCGATCCTCGCCGGGTTGGCCATGGGAGATTTGGATCGCGACGGTGTCTCCGACCTCGTGGTCTGCGATCGCGCGGAGCAAACCGCCCTGGTTTTCCCCGGTGGCGCGCGCCAGCTCGGCCCGCCCAGCGCGTTCGGCATTGGCCGAGATCCGGCAGCGGTGGCTATCGGGGATGTCAACGGCGACGGGCATCCCGACCTGCTCGTGGCCAACCGCATGGCCGGGACCGTCACCGTGGCCCTGGGCACGCCAGACGGCAGCCTCCAAGCGCCGCGCAGCTTCGCGACCGGAGCTTTCCCTTCCGCCATTGCCACCGCGGACTTCGACCGGGACGGCAAACTCGACCTCGCAGTGGCAAACGAGCGGTCGGACACGGTGAGCATCTGGCTAGGCGACGGCCGAGGCCGATTCCGCGATCCGACGGAGGTGCGCGTGGGCCGGCACCCGCGCGCCGTGGTGACGGGGGACTTCAACCGGGACCAGCGCGCCGACCTCGCCGTTGCGGATTTCGCCACCGCGGACGTGGCAATCCTCGAAGGCGACGGCCGCGGCCACTTCGCTGCGCCGCTCTTAATCGCGGTCGGTATGGGCCCTAGCGCCATCGCGAGCGGGGACTTCAACGCGGACGGCAAGATCGACTTGGCTGTAGCAAACACGCTCTCCGACAGCGTATCGATCCTGTACGGGGACGGGGCCGGAAGGTTTCCTGCGGCCACGAACTACCCAGTCGGCCCGAAACCCCGATTTTTGCTCGCGGGCGATATGAACCGCGACGGGCAGGTGGATCTGGTAGTCGGGAACGACCGCCGCGAAGAGCTCTGGATTCTCTTTGGCCGCGGTAGCGGCGACCCGGGCCCTCCCGTCCGCGGAGCCCTCGGCAGCACCGTGCGGCCGCTTGTGGCCGAGGACCTGAACGGGGACAACTTGACCGACCTGGTGGTCACGGACGAGGAGGACGACCAGGTCGCCGTCCTGCTCGGATTGGGAGAGCAAAAATTCGCGTATCCTTCGCGCTTTCCGGCCGGACGTCGCCCTCGGGCCGTAGCAGCAGGGGACTTCGACAGCGACGGCCGGGTGGACCTCGCGGTGGTAAACGCCGAATCGGCAAACGTGTGGATCTTTCTGAACGAGACCCCGCGCGGGGAGACAGGACCCTGAGGTGCGAATGCCCGCCACCCCGGTCGCGGAGTGGATCGCACAGCCGGCGCCCTTGCGAGGGAAAACGCAACCGGGCGCACGGCAAAATTTCCCCAGAGCCAGCGCAACTTCTGCGCGCCTACGGGGTTTATGAGGGTTGAGTGCAACCGGTGAACGACCCGGACGTCCAGCTCATGCTGGCCGTCCAAGCGGGGGACTCGGCTGCATTTCGAGCCTTGTACCGCAAGTACGCGCCTCAAGTAGTTCGATACGCGATGCAACTGATCGGCTCCCAGGCACGGGCGGAGGAAATCGCACAAGACGTGTTCTTGCAGATTTACCGCAGTCGGCACCGTTACAGGCCGAAGGCCCGCCTGGCCACCTGGATCTTCCGCGTGGCGACCAACGCTTGCTTGAGCGAGCTGCGGCGGCCCGAGCGCCACATCGACATCCAGCCTTTGGAGGCGGCGATTGCGGACATGCCCACCGGCGGAACGCGTACTCCACGGCCTCTCAATGACCGCGCGCCGGACGGCGAGGCCGCCGCCATCGGGGCGGAATTGCGCGCCCGCATCCACCACCTCTTGCACAGCCTGCCCCCGCAGCAGCGGGCTGCTCTTCTGCTCGCCCGGATGGAAGGACTCAGTTACGAAGAAGTCGCTGCCGCCTTGCACTGCACGGTCTCCGCAGTAAAAAGCCTGATTCACAGGGCGACCGTCGCGATGCGGCAGGGGCTGCGCGACTACTTGGGGACGACAGAATAGCCATGTTTTGCAGCCGGGCCCGGCGTCACATGACTGCGTTCGCCGACGGGGCGCTGCAGCCGCGGCGAGCTGCTCGCCTGAACGCGCACGTGCGCGTGTGCGCGGCTTGCCATGCCGAGCTCAGGGAGATCGAAAGAACGATCGCGATGCAAAAAGCCGCTCTGCAGGCCCCGCTCCCCGAGCTCAGCCCAGAGTTTGAGCTGCGGCTCCGCCAGCGCTTGCAGGAGCTGCGCAGATCCGATGCCTACCCCACCTGGGCGGCGCGCATATGGAAACCAGCCCTCGCCGCTGGCTTGGCCGCGGCGGGGGTTCTCCTCGCCGCCGCGCCTCTGGGCGGGCCCAGCGCGGTGCTGGTGCCGTTGGGGATCGCGCCGCCGCCGCCAAAGGTGGCGCGGGAACCAGAGCTCTTCCGCGACTACCCCATCATCGAGCACCTGGACGAACTGGAGAACTTCGATACTGTTCAAGCGATCCCCCTGGAAGACGAGGTGCTCGGCAAGCCGCGAGGGGCTGGATGATCGGCGTCCTCATGCTCGGCGCTCTCCTAGCAAGTGCGCCGTCGGCGCACGGCCGACACGCAGCGCCTTTGCTGGCGCAGCAGTGGCAGGACCTTAGCCCCTTCGAGCGTTTCGAAGCCCTGCGCCACTACCGCGAGCACAAGCAGTTGCCGAAAAGCCGCCAGCAGGAAATCGAGCGCCGCTACCGTCGCTGGCAGTCCCTATCCGAAGAAGAAAAGCAGAGGATCCGGAAGAACTTCGAGCGCTACCAGAATCTGACCGAGAGCGAGCGGGAGCGCTTTCGGCGCAAGTACGAGCGCTGGCGGGAGGTACGTCCGACCCCTGAGCCGTGAGAGTTTGCCAGCCATTCCGTGGCGGCGCGGGAAGTGGCTGTAGGCTCCGCCTCGGCTGCACGAGCCGCGGGGGCGGTCGAACTGCCCACCCCGGGTCAGTCCTCCGGCTTCGATACCCGCCCGGCGACCCGAACATTCGGGCGCGCTCGGGGAATGGCCTTGCGGGGCGATACCCGCTGTTCCCGCATCCGCTTGAGCGCCGCCCGCACCGCGGTGGCATCCAAGCCCAACATCTCGCAGATCACGACGAACGAAAACGGGGAGCGGCGTTTTTCGGAGTGAACCCAGTACTCCGCTTCCTGGGCAATGGCGCGATTCGGGCTCAGGTAGCTCCGAATTCCGTCCTCGAGCACAGCCAGCATCAAAGCCTTTGTGCCGGTAAAGTGCGTCTGCCGCGGCTCCCCGCCGCCGAGAGAAGCGGCCCGCAGTGCCTCGATGTCCAGATCCGCGTCTTCTTTCTGTAACTCAGCGAACAGCCGAGCCACGTCTCGGTCTGCAATCCGCGACATGTTCACCTCCGGCCTCCAACCCTGCCTCGTGGACTCGGATTCATTGCAACACGGCGGGCAGCAAGCGACGTGCCCACTAGCAAGCGACCGCGGCAGAACCCGGGTTCGCCATGCCCTACGGGGCGGGTTAGGGCAGCAGTGCGAGCCACGGCGAATTTGCGAGAAATTCGACGCGCAGCCCTGGGGCGCCCGCCCGAAAGATTTCTCCCGCCCCGGTTCCCCGCACAGCAACCGCCGGCGCACCGCCGCCCCAAGGTGGCCCTCCTCGCGAGTCAACGGCTGACCCGGCCGGGAAAACTTGCTGACCCGGTCGGGAAAACTTATGGCGGCGCGTACCGCACCAGCACGCGGGAGCCGTCGCGCAGACCCTTCCGAAAACTGGGCTCGTAGGAAGGCCAGTGGTCTGGGTACTTTCTCGCGAAGGTTTCGAACAGCACCTGGTGGACGCGTTCGTCCTTCACAAGCTCGCCCACTGCTTCGATCTCGGGGCCATCCAGAGCGCCGATCCGAATCCTCGCCCGCCGCCGCCCAGCCCGAATCCGCCGCACGCGCCACGTGGTGACCGGCGAGGCGACCCAAATCGCCCCCTGGTGGAAGAGAAACCAGATTTCCGCCGGCTTGCTGAACGAGCCGTCTTTCCGTTCCGAGGAAATATAGACGTACCGGCTTTCGACCAGCTTTTTCTCGACCTCCGGGTCCCACCCCGCTCGCGCAGGCTGCGCGGCGCCGACCAGCACCGCGAGCGCTGCACCGCAGCACGCTCCGATACCGGCCGTTTGCATCGCCGTCACTCCCGGCTTTTTGCAACACCCTCGGCGCGCACCCACTTCTGCCCGCGGCGCCG
>JBBIUR010000047.1:0-19783 GCA_037440145.1 Myxococcales bacterium
GGCGGCGCACGAAACGGGGCAGCAGGAAGCCGAAGCCGAACAGGTGGAGGGGATGGACTTCTACAACTTCCGCCACCGGGATTTTCTTGACCGGGATGTTCACCATGCCGCCGAGGAGGATACCGGTGGCGGCGAGCAGAGAAGTGCCGGGGCCGAACCCCAACTTCCCCAGCGCCGTGAGCAGCGCGTCGGCAAAGAACAATGGCAAGAGCAGGAGGAAGGAAACCAACGCCAGCAGTCCGAGACAGCCGGGTGGGAGTCGCGACGGCATCGCCCTCTTCTCGCGGATTTCCGCCGCAATTTCTAGCGCGAACCCGAGGTCCACGGCGGCTTGCGGGCGCGCGGCACGCGTGCGCGCACCCTGCGGAGGGGACTCGTTGACTGCCTGGGTGCGAACCGTTAAGTAGCGCATTGCCGGGAAAAATCCGGTTTGCGTGAACGGTCCGGCGGCTGCCGGGCGAAAGGGGACTGCATGGCATTTCGAAGGCCGCCCGCCGCTAGGGGCGAGGAGGCGCTGCTAGGCGAGAGCGTAATCCTCACGACGGTCGACAAGGCGATCGGGTGGGCGCGGAAGTTTTCCCTGTTTCCGTATCCGTTCGCCACCGCTTGCTGCGCCATGGAGTACATGTCGCTGTCCATGTCGCCGTACGACATTGACCGGTTCGGCGCGCTGTTACCCCGTTTCACGCCGCGGCAGGCAGACCTATTGATGGTGATCGGCACGGTGAGCGTGCGGCAAGCTCCGATATTGAAGCGCGTCTACGAGCAGATGGCTGAACCCAAGTGGGTGATGTCGTTCGGCGCCTGCGCCTCCACAGGCGGGTTTTACGATAATTACGCCACCCTTCCCGGGATCGACCGGATCATTCCCGTGGATGTCTATGTGCCGGGGTGCCCGCCCCGACCGGAAGCAGTGCTGGACGCCCTGATGGCGCTGCAGCGCAAGATTCAGCGGCAGAAGCAAAAGCTGATTGGCGAGGTGACCGAGCCGCGGTAGAGCGGGGATGGGCGAGAAGATTCTGCTGCGGCACGAGGAGGTCCCCGACCTCTGCCGGCTCTCCGTGTACGAAGCCGACGGGGGTTACGCCGCCGCGCGGAAGGCATTGACCCAGGCGACGCCTGACGCCCTGGTGGAGATGGTCAAAGTCTCGGGCTTGCGAGGGCGCGGGGGCGCGGGGTTCCCGACGGGCGTGAAGTGGGGGTTCCTGCCGAAAGACTCGCCCAAGCCGCGATATCTGTGCGTGAACGCGGACGAAGGCGAGCCGGGCACGTTCAAGGACCGCCAGATCCTCGAGCACAACCCGCACTTGCTGCTCGAGGGCATTCTGATTTCATCGTTCGCGATCCGCTGCCACACGGCCTACGTTTACATTCGCGGCGAGCTGGCGCGGGCCGCGCGAGTGCTCGAAGAGGCGATCGCCGAAGCGTATCGCGCGGGGCACTTCGGACACAACATCTACGGCACCGGATACGACCTGGACGTGTACGTGCACCGGGGAGCGGGAGCGTACATTTGCGGCGAAGAGACGGGGCTGATCGAGTCTCTGGAGGGGAAGCGAGCCTATCCGCGGGTGAAGCCTCCGTTCCCGGCGACGTACGGTGTCTTTGGCTGCCCGACGATCGTGAACAACGTGGAGACGCTGGCGTGCGTGCCTGCCATCGTGGCGCGGGGCCCCGAGTGGTTCAAGAGCATCGGGCCGGAGAAGTGCCCGGGACCCAAGCTCTATTGTCTGAGCGGCCACGTGAATCGGCCGGGCGTGTACGAGGCACCGATGGGGACGCCTTTGCGCGAGCTCATCTACGGCCCGCAGTTCGGGGGCGGGGTCTGGAGGGGCAAGAAATTGAAAGCGGTCATCCCTGGCGGATCTTCGGTGCCCGTGCTGCGGCCCGAGGAGATCGATGTCCCGATGGACTTCGACTCGGTGGCGAAAGCCGGTTCGCTGCTCGGCTCGTGCGGCATCATCGTCATGGACGAGGACACGTGCATGGTCGACGCGCTGCGAGTCATCGCGCGCTTTTACCACCACGAGTCCTGCGGACAGTGCACTCCCTGCCGGGAGGGCACTGGTTGGCTTCACCGCGTACTGCAGCATTTGGAATTCGGTGGTGCTGATCCCGATGACGTGGAGCTCCTGTTGCGCGTTGCGGACAACATGATGGGCAACACGATTTGCCTGCTAGCGGACGCCGCGGCGATGCCGGTGCGCAGTTTCGTCACGAAGTTCCGCGCCGAGTTCGAGGAGCACCTGCGGGCCGCCGGCGGCCCCCGCCGCCCCGCCGCGGAAGCTCCGCTGGCGGCGCCTCCGCCACCGTGAACGCCGGGCGAAGGAGAGCGCGATCATGCCGACGCTGGAGATCGACGGGCAGCAGGTGACGGTCGAGGAAGGCGCCAACCTGATTCAGGCGGCCGATAGGCTCGGGATCGAGATTCCGCACTACTGCTACCACCCCGGACTTTCGGTGGCGGGTAACTGCCGGATGTGCCTGGTCGAGATCGAAAAGATGCCCAAGCTGCAGATCGCCTGTAACACCCGCGCCGCCGAGGGCATGGTCGTCCGCACGGCTACCGAGCGGGTTCGGGCCGTGCGGCAGGCAGTGCTCGAGTTCCTGTTGCGCAATCACCCGATCGATTGCCCCATTTGCGACCAAGCGGGGGAGTGCAAGCTGCAGGACTACTACATGGACTACGACCTGCAGCCGAGCCGGGTGCCTCTCGAAGAAAAGGTGCACAAGCGCAAGGTGCTCGACATCGGCCGCTGGATCGTGCTGGACCAGGAGCGGTGCATTCTCTGCACGCGCTGCATCCGCTTCTTGGACGAAGTGACCCACACGAGCGAGCTCGGGCTGTTCGAGCGCGGAGACCGCACGGCAATCGACCTGTTTCCCGGGATGCGGCTCGACAATCCGTACTCCGGCAACGTGGTCGACATTTGCCCGGTCGGAGCCCTCACGAACAAGGATTTTCGCTTCCGCGCGCGGGTGTGGTACCTCGACCACACGCCGTCGGTTTGCCCGTCGTGCGCCACGGGCTGCAACATCGAGATCCACCACCGGGCGGGCGAGATCTTTCGCTTTCGCCCGCGGGAGAATCCCGCGGTCAACCGCTGGTGGATGTGCGACGAGGGTCGGCTGAGCTACAAGCGCTTTCAAGGCGAGCAGCGGCTGGGGCGTGCCCACCTGCGGCGCGATGGGAGCCTCCAGCCGGTCTCCTGGGAGGCAGCGCTGGACTTCGTAGCCGAGAAACTCCGGGAAGCGAGCGCGAGCGGGAAAGCAGGGGCAGCCGCGGTGGTGTCCGCACAGGCCACCAACGAGGAGATCTACGCCGTCGCGCGCTTGTTCCGCGGCGCGCTGCGGGGGAGCCCGGTGGCCGGGCTGTCGTGGTCGCCGCCGGGCGCGACGGGGGATGAGATTCTGCGCGACGCGGACAAGAACCCGAACACGCGCGGCCTGCGCGCCTTGGGGCTCGACGCGGGAGCGCTGGGTGCCGTGATCGAGGCTGCCATGCGCGGCGAAATCCGCGCGCTGTTCGTCTTCCGGGCAGATCTCGAACCGGTACTCGGTGCGGCGCGGCTGCACGCGTTGCGGGATCGCATCGGTTCTCTCGTGGTCGCGGATTCCCACGGGCACGCCACCGCCGCGCTGGCGGATGCCGTGCTGCCACTGGCGACCTTCGCGGAGATGGACGGGACGTATACCAACCGCAGCGGCTTGGTGCAGCGGATTCACGCCGCGTTCCCGCCCCCCGCCGACGCGCGGGCCGGTTGGGAGGTGGTTGCGGAGTTGGGCGCCCGTCTGGGGGACGGCGAGCGGGCGGCGTCGGCCGAAGCGGTTTTTGCGAAACTGGCGGCCAGTGAGTCGCCGTTTGCGGGCATGACGTACGCGACCATCGGCTTGCGAGGAGCGCCGTTGCGGCAGGGTGGGTGAGGGCGGGTCTCTTACGGCAACTGGGCAGTGCCGTATTGCTCGCGGTAAATCCGCACGAGCGCGACCAGAGTGGCGATGATGACGGGGGCGAGGAACATGCCGAGGATCCCGTAGACTTGCAGGCCGCCGAGAATCCCGAAGAACAACAGCAGCGTGGAGATCTGCGTCCGGCCCCCGATGATCCAGGGGCGGATCAGGTTGTCGACACCTCCGACTACGAAGAGTCCCCAGAGCAGCAACAGCAGAGCGCGCCCCCACAGTCCGTTCCCCGCCAGGTACACGGTGATCGGGAGCCACACGACAGCGGCTCCGGCTGGGAGTAGGGAAAGGAAGGCCGTGGCGCATCCGAAGAGGACGGCGAAATCCACGCCCACGATCCAGTACCCGATCCCCGCGAAGGTGCCCTGCGCTACCGCCGTCACCAACGAGCCCTGCACCACCGCGGTCAGGGTGTCGTAAAAACGGCCCAGGACCGCGTCGCGGTGCTGTGGCTCCATCGGGATCACCTCGCGGACGTAGCTGGCGATGCGCTCGCCGTCGCGCAGGAAGAAGAAAAGCGCCACCGTGGTCAGGAAAAAGTTGGCAACGAAGGCGAGTGCGTTGCGCACAGCCCCGGTCGCCTGCGCCACCAAAAAGCGGCTCGCGGCATCCGAGGCCTTCAGGGCCAGCGCCGGCAAATCCAGACCCCCTTGGCGCACGGGCTCTGGGATGTACTCCGCGAGAGGGCGAAGGATTCCCGCCAGGATGTCATTCCACCAGCGCGCTAGAGCTCCGCTTTCGATGCGCTCCTGCAGGTGCTGGTAGGCGGCCACCGACTCGCTCACCAGCAGGCTCGCGATCAAGATCGTCGGCACGATCACGAGGGCCACCACGAGGCCGGTGAGCAGAAACGCGGCAAGACCGTTGCGCTTGCGGAGAATGCGGCTGAGCCGAGACTGCAAGGGATGGAAGACGAGCGCAAGTAACCCAGCCCACAGCAGCGGCGTGAGAAAAACGGCCAGGATGCGGTAGAACTGGTACAGGAAGAAGAGCAGTGCGGCGAAAAAGAACGCTGCGAAAAGCTGTTCGCGACTCATGCCAGCGCTTCTAACAGAGGCGGGCGCAGCGCGACAGGGCGCGGAGGTCGCACATGCCAAGAGGGAGGCGGCGCCGCGCCCGGTGCTTTCTTGACCGGTGCGGGGGATGTTGCTACCTACCGTTGCCGATCGCACGGCAGTTCGGTGTAGGCACGTAGCCCAGTGGGAGAGCGCTTCCTTGACGCGGAAGAGGACGGCGGTTCGATCCCGCCCGTGCCTACCACTCGATTGTTGCGCAGTGCCGTCGCGGGGCGTCGGAGCAGGGGCGGGCGGCTCGGGTTGCCGGTAGTGCTGGGAGGGACAAAGAGGCCAGTGCCGGGCAGCCCGCCCCGCGCCGGCCGATTCGCATGGCCGAGGTCACGATCACATACGGGGAGCGCCGCATCCGAGTGCCGTTGGGCACGACGGTCGGAGCGGCGCTTGCGGCACTGGACGGAGAACGCGCCCGAGAGGCCCTGGCGGCGAAGGTAAACGGGCGCGTGGTCGACCTCAGTCGGCCGCTCGCCGAGGACGCCGTCGTCGAGCCCGTCGCGCCCAATTCCCCGGAGGGCGTGGAGATCCTGCGGCACTCGTCGGCCCATCTGATGGCCCAGGCGGTCAAAAGGCTTTTTCCTCGGGCCCAGGTGACCATCGGCCCCGTGATCGAAGGGGGGTTTTATTACGATTTCAAAAGGGACGAGCCCTTCACCCCTGCTGATCTCGAAAAGATCGAAGCGGAGATGCAGGAGATCGTGCGCGCCGACTTTCCGGTCCGGCGGGAGGAGGTGTCGCGCCAAGAGGCGATCGAGTTCTTCGAGCGCCTGGGCGAGCACTACAAGGCCGAAATCCTGCGCGGCATTCCCGACGAGACGGTGTCGCTCTACCGGCAGGGGGAGTTCGTGGATCTCTGCCGGGGACCCCACGTTCCGTCCACGGGCCGGATCGCAGCGTTCAAGCTGACCGGCGTGGCCGGTGCGTACTGGCGGGGAGATGAGCGCAACGAGATGTTGCAGCGCATTTACGGAACTGCTTTTCCGTCCGCGGAGCAGCTGGAGGCACATCTCGGGCTCCTGGAAGAGGCGAAGCGGCGCGATCACCGGCGGATTGGCAAGGAGCTGGATCTCTTCAGCTTCGACCCGATCGCTCCTGGCAGCCCGTTCTTTCACCCCAAGGGCGCGTTCGTCTACAACGAGCTCGTCGCCTTCATGCGGCGGCTGAACCGCAGGTACGGCTTCCAGGAAGTGGTCACGCCCCAGATCTTCGACAGCGAACTCTGGAAGCGATCGGGCCATTACGAAAATTTCAGAGACAACATGTTCTTCTCGTACCTGGAGGACCGCGAGTACGGCGTCAAGCCGATGAATTGCCCGGCGCACTGCTTGATTTACGCCACGCGCCGCAGGTCGTACCGGGAGCTGCCGATTCGGTATGCCGACTTCGGGCGGCTGCACCGGGCCGAGCGCTCCGGCACGCTGCACGGGTTGACGCGAGTGCGGAGCTTCGCGCAGGACGACGCTCACATCTTTTGCAGCCCCGGCCAAATCGGCGACGAGATCGCGCGGCTTTTGCGCATGGTCGGAGAGATGTCGGCGGCGTTCGGCTTTTCGGAAAAGCGCGTCTATCTCTCCACGCGGCCGGCGCAATCGATCGGGAGCGACGAGATGTGGGCGGAGGCCGAGGCGGCGCTGGCGCGAGCGCTGCGGGAAGCGGGCATCGAGTATCGGGTAAGCCCGGGCGAGGGCGCGTTTTACGGGCCAAAGATCGATTTTCACTTTCTCGATGCCCTGCAGCGGCCGTGGCAGCTCTCGACCATCCAGCTCGACTTCGGGGCGCTGCCCGAACGGTTCGGCCTCACGTACGTGGGGCCGGACGGCCGCATGGAGCGGCCGGTCATGATCCACCGGGCTGTATTGGGCACGATCGAGCGCTTTCTGGGGATTTACATCGAGCACTGCGGCGGCGCCTTTCCGCTGTGGCTCGCCCCGGTTCAGGTGCGCGTGCTCACCCTCACCGACCGCCAGGAGGCGTACGGGCGCGAGGTGGCGGCACGCCTGGAAGAGGCTGGGTTTCGGGTGGAGCTGGACAGCCGCAACGAAAAGCTCGGTTTCAAAATCCGGGAAGCGCAGCTCGAGAAGATTCCCTACATGCTGGTGGTCGGCGACCGCGAGCAGGCCGAGGGTACGGTGGCACCTCGAACGCGCGCCGGGGGAGCGGGAAAGGCGGTGCGCTTGGAGGAACTGTTGGAGCGGCTGCGGCGGGAGGCACAGCCGCCCGGATGAGCGCGGTCCATGCCGGCGAGGGGGACGGAGGTCCGAAGATGCCAAAGTTGAAAACGTCGAGAGGGGCCAGGAAGCGGTTCAAAGTTACCGGGACCGGGAAGATCGTCCGGGCGAAAGCCTACCGCCGCCACATTCTGAGCACGAAGCGCCGCAAGAGGAAGCGCCGGTTGCGCCACGACACGACCGTGACTGGCAGCGACAAAAAGGCGATTCGCAGGTTGCTGCCGTACGGGTTCTGAGGGCTGGGTGCAGCGGGTCGATGCCGGGGAGGCAGTGGCAAATGGGCGGGCGACCTGATAAGCGGGGAGGGTTCGCTGCCTGCCGGAGCCGGATGGCCGCGGAGAGCGGCGCGCGGGAAAGGGGCGAGGAGCTAAGCAGATGCCACGCGTGAAAAGAGGGACCAAGGCGCGGCGCCGCCGCAAGAAGATCCTCAAGCGAGCGAAGGGGTTCGTCGGAGGACGCCGCAGGCAGTACCGCCAGGCGCGAGAGACGATAGAGAAGGGGCTCGTGTACGCGTACCGCGACCGCAAGCAGCGCAAGCGGGCCTTTCGCAGCTTGTGGGTCGTCCGCATCAATGCCGCCGCCCGCCTCCACGGCCTTTCGTACAGCCAGTTCATGCGGGGCTTGAAGCTCGGGGGAATAGCGCTTGACCGGAAGGCTTTGGCGGAGATCGCCGTGCGGGACCCCGCGGCGTTCGGTGAAATTGCAGCCCGAGCCAGAGCCCAGCTCGCCGCATGAGCGGCCGCGGCGCGCCCTCTAGCAGCCGTGGGAAGGGCTCGGCTTGAGGACCGCGGGCGGCGAAGGGACGATGAAGGCTGCGCTGGAGCGGCTGCGCTCCGAGGCTCTGGAGGCCCTGCGGAACTGCGCGGACGAGGCATCGCTGGAAGCCGTCCGCGTCCGCTACCTGGGCCGCAAGGGGGAGCTCACGCAAATCTTGCGGGGGTTGCGCGACGTGCCTCCCGACGAGCGCCCCGAGATCGGCGCGCTCGCGAACGAGTTGAAACGCGCGTTCGAAGAACAGCTCGCCGCGATGCGCGAGCGCTTGCGGCGCGAGGGCATCGCGCGGCGGCTGGCTGCGGAGCGGGTCGATGTTACGGTTCCGGGCCGCAGGCCGGCAGTGGGCCACGTGCATCCGATCACGTTGGTCATGGAAGACCTGGTGTCTACGTTCATCAGCATGGGTTTCAGCGTGGCCGAAGGCCCCGACATCGAAGACGACTATCACAATTTCGAGGCCCTGAACTTTCCCCGCGAACATCCAGCGCGCGACATGCAGGACACGCTTTTCGTTTCCGATGGCCTCCTGCTGCGGACGCATACCTCCCCGGTGCAAATCCGGGTGATGGAGGCGCGGAAACCGCCGCTGCGCGTGATCGCGCCCGGGGCGGTTTACCGGCACGACAGCGACGTCACGCATTCGCCCATGTTTCACCAGCTCGAAGGCTTTTTAGTCGACCGGCACGTCACTTTCGGCGACCTGAAGGGAACGCTCACCCTTGCGCTCGAACGCCTGTTCGGAGCAGGCACGCGGGTGCGCTTCCGGCCCGCCTTCTTCCCGTTCACCGAGCCCAGCGCCGAGGTCGACATCGGATGCTTTCAGTGCCGCGGCGATTCCCCGTCGTGCCGCATCTGCAAGGGAACCGGCTGGATGGAAATCCTCGGTGCCGGGCTCATCGATCCCAACGTCTTTCGCTTTGTCGGGTACGACCCGGAGCAGTATTCGGGATTTGCGTTCGGGATGGGGCTCGAGCGCATCGCGATGCTCCGGTACCAGATCAATGACATCCGCCTGTTTTTTGGGAACGAGCTCCGCTTCTTGCGCCAGTTCTGAGGGGATCGGGCGCGGCAGAGGGTGCGCCGGGATGCGGCGGGTGCCGGCTGCTGCGGAGGGGCGATAGCGATGCGGGTCACCCTGAACTGGCTGCGGGAGTTCATCGACTTGGAGCTAACCGCAGCGGAAATCGCCGAGCGGCTGACCGCAGCCGGCTTGGAGGTCGAGGCCGTGGAGGAGGTGGGGAGAGAGCTGGACGGCGTGGTGGTGGCGGAGATTGTCCGGGTCGATCCGCACCCCGGGGCCGATCGCCTGGTGGTCTGCCAGGTGCGCCCGGGGGATGGCGGGGCCGTTCCCGTGGTGTGTGGCGCCCGGAATATGAAGGCAGGCGATCGAGTGCCACTGGCGACTCCGGGCGCGCGGCTTCCCGACGGCAGGCGGATCGAGGCAGCGGAAATCCGCGGCGTGCGCTCCGAGGGCATGCTCTGCTCGGCCGCAGAGCTGGGCCTCGGGCCCGATGCCGAGGGCATCATGATTTTGCCAGCGGACTGCGAGGTCGGGCGCCCCGTCGCGCAAGCTGTGGGCATAGCGGATACGGTGATGGAGATCGGGGTCACGCCGAACCGCGGGGATTGCCTGAGCGTCCTCGGGATCGCGCGCGAACTCGCGGCGCTCACGGGCATTCCGCTAAAGCGCCGGCGCGACGGCTTGCGGCATCGGGGCGGGGCAGCGGCGCCCGCTGTGGCGGTGCGCATTGTCGAGCCGGAGCTGTGCCACCGCTATGTGGCGCGTGTCGTCGTCGGCGTGCACGTGGCTCCAGCGCCGTTCTGGATGCAGCGGCGGCTCCTGGCAGTGGGCGTGCGGCCGATCAACAACGTGGTGGACATCACGAACTACGTGATGATGGAGCGCGGCCAGCCGCTGCACGCGTTCGACCTCGACCGCCTGCCGCAACCCGAAATCGTGGTCCGCCGCGCAGGTTCGGAGACGACCTTCCTGGCCTTGGACGGCGCAGAGTACGAATTGCTGCCCGACGATCTGGTGATCAGTTCCGGAGGCGAACCCGTAGCGGTCGCCGGGGTGATTGGCGGGGCGGAGTCGGCGGTGAGCGAGGCGACGAAACGGGTTCTCTTGGAAAGTGCGTGGTTCTCGCCCCTGGCGGTCCGCCGGACCGCCAGGCGCCTGGGGCTGGCGACCGAGTCCGCCTATCGATTCGAACGAGGCGTGGACGTGGAGGGCGTCGACCGGGCAGCCGAGCGCGCAGCGTGGCTTTTGGCGCACTGCGCGGGCGGAACGGTGCTGCCCGAGGCGGTGGACGCCTACCCGCGGCCTTACCAGCCGGCGCCGATCCAGTTGCGGGTGCAACGCCTGGGAGAGCTGCTGGGTGTTCCCGTGGAGCGTGCGGAGGCCGCGCGCATACTGAAGGCCCTCGGCGCCAACGTTACGCCGGGTCCCAAAGGCACTCTCACCGTACTCGCGCCGTCTTATCGGGCCGACCTCACGCGCGAGATCGACCTCGTCGAGGAGGTCGCGCGCGTGATGGGCTACGAGCGCATTCCGCCCACTTTACCGGCCGGTGCGTTGGTTGCGGGCGACGAGGGGGAGTTGCGGCGCGTATCGCGCGCGCTGCGGGAGTTGCTGGCGGCACAGGGCTGGTGCGAGGCAATTCCGCTCGGGTTTGCGTCGCCGCGCATGAACGAGCTGTTCCCCGGCCTCGGGCCCGAGGGGCGCGAGCCCATCGAGATTCGAAACCCCCTCTCGCAGGAGCAGAGCGCGATGCGCCTGAGCTTGTTGAGCGGGCTTGCGGAGTGCGTGGGCAACAATCTCCGGCAAGCCGAGCGCTCCATCGCGCTCTTTTCGTGCGGCAAAGCGTTCTGGCGGTTGGAGGGCATGTGCTGCGAGGGACAACGACTGGCGGGCGTGCTGCAGGGCGAGCTGCCGCGCGAGGGCATTGGGAATAGAGCCCGGAGCGCGGAGTTCGAGGATGTAAAGGGCGCGGTGGAACTGGTGCTGGCTCGGTTTGGCGCCCCGGTGCGCTGGGTGCGCTGGGCGGCAGCACCGTGGGTGCACCCGGCGCATGGCGCGGGCCTCGTGGTCGGGGAGGATCTGGTGGGAGTCGCTGGGGGGTTGCACCCGGCGGTGCTGGAGGAGCTGGATGTGCCTGAGCCTTGTTGGATGTTCGAACTTGACCTCGACAAGTTGCTTCAGTATCCTCCGCGGCGCCGTTTTCGGGAACTGCCCAGATTTCCAGCGGTCGTGCGGGACCTGGCGCTCGTGACGGACGAAGACTTCGCTGCCGATACCGTCATCCAGTTCGTTCACCAGTGGGGGAACGAGTGGATCGAAGACGTTCGGCTCTTCGACCAGTATCGCGGCGGCAACTTGCCGCCCGGGAAAAAGAGCCTCGCGTATTCCCTCACGTATCGCGCTGCGGATCGGACTCTCAAGGACGAGGAGGTGAACGCGCTGCACGAGCGACTTGCGCGCGCTGTGGTGCGGGAGTTAGGAGTAGAGCTCCGCGGCTGAACCTCCTTGCGGGTCGGAGGGCGTCCCGGTGACGATGACGAAAAGCGATATCGCCGAGCGCGTTTACGAGAAGCTCGGGAGCTGCCGCAAGGTCGCGATCTCCAAGCGCGAGGCGGGCGCCCTCGTCGACGCGGTGTTCGAGCTGTTGAAGTCCCATCTGGAAAGAGGGGCGAAGGTCAAGATCTCGGGCTTTGGCAACTTCGTGGGGAGTGAAAAAAAGCCGCGCAAGGGAAGGAACCCGCAGACGGGCGAAGAAATCGTCATCAGCGGCCGCCGTGTTCTGACTTTCAAGGCGAGTCCGATCTTGAAGAAGGCCATGAACCCGAACAGCGCGGGGTGATGGGCCGCCGGGCAAAGGCCGCAAGTGCGGCAATTCCGGAGAAGCCCCACTTCAAGATCGGGGAGGTCGCCAAAATCGCGGGGGTATCGCCGGCGGTGTTGCGGAGTTGGGAGAAAGTGTTTCCCGTGCTCCGGGGGGCGAGGAGGGGTTCCACTCGGCGGTTGTATCGGCGTCGCGATGTCGAACTCGTATTGGAGATCAAGCGCCTGCTGCGGCACGAAGGCCGCACGGCGGACCTGGCGCGCAAGCGATTGCGCAGCCGCACGGGGTCGAGGCGGCGGCCTGCCCGCACCCGCCGGACCAAGGGGACCAAGGCCAAGGGGCAGAAGACGGCCGTCGCCGCCTACCGCGCCGTGCTCGCGGAGGTGAAGCGGGAAATCGCCGCGCTGTGCGCGCTCCTGGCGCCGCAGGGCGATGGGGTAAGTGCGCGAGCGTAGGCGCCAAGAGTGGCTGCAAAACCCGCAGTGAGAGGAACGTCGGCTCTTGGGGTTCCCGTCTTTCCCATTGCCTTGACGAACAAGCGTTCGTCGGATACGTACTGCCTTCGTGGTCACGAAAGTTGCGACACGCCGGCGGGCCGGTGCAAAGCAGAAGGTGGCACCGCCGGCACCCGTTCCGACCCGGGAGGTCATTCTGGACACGGCGGAGCGCATGTTCGCGGCGCGAGGAGTGGACGGGGTGGCCGTGCGGGACTTGGCTCGCGAGATAAATCTTACGGCGCCGAGCTTGTACAATCACTTTCCGAGTAAACAGGCGCTTTACGACGCTGTGCTCGAGCGCGGCCTGCGCCCGATCGTCGAGCTGGTGGCGGCGGCATGGCAGCCGGGCGAGCTGCAAGTGGACCGGATGCGGGCAACGGTCAACGGCCTCGTCCAGCACATGGCCGCGCATCCCCACTTGGCCCAGCTGATTCAGCGAGCGCTTCTCGACCAGTCGCGGAACGTGCGCGCTCTGATTCAGCGATGGCTGGTGCCGCTGTACCGCCAGGGGATCGCGGTGCTGCGCGACACTGCGGAGGAGGCAGGGTGGGAGTCTGGGGAAATCCCGAACCTCGCCGTGGGTCTCTTTGGCCTTGTGTTTTCCTACTTCGCGAACGTGGCGACGCTGCGCGCTGTGGGCGCTTGGAGCGGCGATCCCTTCTCGTCCCGCGCACTGGCAGGCCAGAGGGAGTTTCTGGAAAAGGCAATTTACCGCCTGCTCGGCCCGCAGCCGGGAGGACTGCGGCGGCCGAGCTGACGCGCCCGTGCCGCATCTGGGGGAGAATTCAGAAATGGCGGGGGAGGAGTACGGAAAGATCACCGACGCAGGGATCGCCAAGCGGCGCGAGCGAATCGGCAAGGGCTTTCCGGGGCGCCGGCCTTGGCGCACCGAGGTGACGCGCGACGCCATTTACCACCTCGCCTACGCGATCGGCGATCTGAGCCCCCTCTATTTGGACGAGGAGTACGCGAAGAAGACGCGCTGGGGCACGTTGATCGCGCCCCCGATCATCGTGCAGAGCATGGACACCCTGCGCGCCGTGGGTCACAGCGGTTTGCCGGAGGGGCTGCCGGGGGTGCACTCCATCTAGACGAGTTCGCGCTACGAGTGGAGGCGGCCACCGATGCTCGGGGACCGCATTCGCGCGGATTCGTACTTGAAGGACGTGGTGGAAAAAGAAAGTACTTTTGGCGGCGGGCGTGCGGTCTACCAGACGTACGAAGCCATCTACTACGACCAGAACGGCGAGTATCTCGGAGCCAGGAACGACACCTGGATTCGGATCGAACGCGCGGCTGCGCGGGAAAAGAAGAAGTACGGCCATATCCAGCTCGCGAAATGGAGGCCTGGGGACATCGAGCGGTTCATGGACGAGTACCGGCGGTACCAGCGCACCGCGGAGCGCTACTGGGACGATGTGCGCGTGGGCGATCCGCTCGGGCCGCTGATCAAAGGTCCTCTCACGCCTACGGCTGAGATCGCGTTCGAGTCCTACTTCGGCATTTACTTAGTCGGCAACATCGTGGCGGCGCGCCTGTACGAGAAACACCCGGCGCTGATGATCCCGAACGAGCAGGGAGTGCCAGAGCCACCGCAGCGCGTGCACTGGGACAACGCATTCACCCAACGGCTGCTGGGGCTCCCGGGAGCCTACGATTTGGGGCCAGAGCGCTGTTCCTGGCTGATCCAGGGCGTGACGGATTGGATTGGGGACAACGGATTCCTCGCGTCGATCGAGGCCCGGTATCTCAAGTTCAACTTCATGGGCGACGTGACCTGGGTGCGGGGCAGGGTTACCGACAAGTACGAGCGCGATGGGAAGGGCTTGGTCCGGTGCGAGCTCGAATGCGTCAACCATCGTGACGAGGTCACCGCGACGGCAGTCGCCGAAGCAGAACTCCCGAAGCGCTGAGCGGGAGCCCACCGCTTCAGGGGTAGCGGGCGGCGAGAACCGCCGCATCGTCCCGCGCCCCTTCCAGCGCCTGGGTTGCAATGCGCTTGGCCCAGCGGTAATCGGGCTTGCCGCTCGGAGAGCGCACCACGGCGTCGACGAAAACGATTGCGCGCGGCAGCTTGTAGCGCGCCAGCTCCGCCGCCGCGCTCTCGCGCAGCTCCTCCGCGCTGGCGGAAGCACCGGGCCGCAGGGCGACCACTGCGGTCACCCGTTCGCCCCAGCGAGCACTGGGCGTTCCTGTGACCAGCACATCCGCGACGGCCGGGTGGCGCTTGAGCGCCATCTCTACCTCTTCGGCGAACACTTTCTCGCCCCCGGTGTTGATGCACCCGGAGTCGCGCCCGAGGATCCGGATCGTCCCGTCGGCTTCGAGGCGCGCTCGATCTCCGGGCACCGCGTAGCGGACGCTGCCGATCACCGGATACGTGCGGCGGGTCGCCCCTTCGTCGTTCAGGTACCCGAGGGGAACGTTGCCGGTACGCGCCAGCCAGCCGATCTGCGCTTCTCCCGGCGCAAGGGGCCGGGACAGCGATTCGTCGAGAACCACCGTCTGTTCGTCTCCTCGAAACGCCCCGGAGCCCTCCGCGCCTTGCGTCGAGACTGCTGTGCCCTGAGCTCCGGTTTCCGAAGCGCCGAAGCCGTCGACGACCATGGCGCCCGGCAAGAGCTCGAGAAACTCCCGCTTGAACTGCGGCGAGAGCAGCGCGCCGCCGGAGCCCACGACGCGCAGGCTCGAGAGGTCGTATTTTCCCCTGCGCAACTGCTCGAGCAGCGGCGCAGCGAACGCATCGCCGACGATGGAAAGCGTGGATACGCGCTCGCGTTCCACTGTTCTCCAAATGTCCTCCGGGTCGAGCCGCCTGGGGTTTTGCTGGACGACCACGGTGCCACCGCTGTGGAGGGTGATGAAACACGTCCAGTGACCCGCGTTGTGCATGAAAGGCGGCGATGCGAGGGTCCTCATCATTTCGCCCATTGGCAGTCGCGCGACGATCTCGTCGATGGTGCTCACGGGACCCCAGCCTGGCATCCGCCCCCCCATCGCCGCGAAAAAGATATCCGCTTGGCGCCAGAGCACGCCTTTTGGAAGGCCAGTCGTGCCTCCCGTATATACGATGTACACGTCGTCCTCCCGGGGCTCGACCGGTGGGGGTGCATCGCTGGATCCTGCAAGCGCGCGTTCGTAGTCGAGCGCTCCGGGCAGCAACGGCTCGCCGCTATCGTCGGCGACCTGGAGGAGCAGGCGAACTCCCTCGAGGTGCGGCAGGACTTGCCGCAGTCTCGGCGCGAAGCACGCGTGGTAGAGCATGGCAGCGGGCCGGGCGTCGCGGAAGAGCTGGAGCAGCTCCGCTTCCACGTAGCGATAGTTGACGTTGAACGAGGCGACGCGGGCCTTTGAAGCGCCGATCATCCCCTCGAGGTATTCGCAGCCGTTGTACAGGTAGAGGCCGAGGTGATCTTGACCCGACTGCCACGGTGCGAGTTCGTCGCGCTCCCGGTGGCAGCCGAGGCCGGCCGAAAGGAGGAGGTTCGCGAGGCGCCGCGTGCGGAGCTGCAGCTCGCGCCAAGTAAGGCGGCGGTGCGCGGTGACGATCGCTTCGCGTTCCGGCACGTGTGCCGCGATCGCTTCGTTGAGGTGTGCCAGCGTAAACGGCATGAGTGCGTTTCCCCTAGCGGGCGTCCGCGGTGCGTATTCGGTTGCGCTCTGGCTCTTACCAGACGGTTCGGCGCCGCGGCAACTGCCGCCGCACGGTTGGGGAAGAGGCCGCGCGGCTGGAGTGCCGGGGCGCGCCTTGAAGCCCCAGAGGCCCCGTGATACGAGAGGCGCGCTTGGTCGCGTCGGGGCGTAGCGCAGCCTGGTAGCGCACCTGCTTGGGGTGCAGGTGGTCGTGGGTTCAAATCCCGCCGCCCCGATTTCTCTGTACTTTCGCGCTTGCGGCGCGCCCAGTTTGCCTCGCTGGAAGTCCGATGGTAGCTTCCGGGCGTGCGCCTGCTGCTGAGTAACGACGACGGCATTTCCTCGGAGGGGCTGCGGGCGTTGGAGGAGGCGCTGGCGCCCTTGGGGACGGTGTACGTTGTCGCCCCCGACCGGGAGCAAAGCGCCGCCCTGACGCTTCATCGACCCCTGCGAGTGGAGCGGCTGGGGGAGCGCCGGTACTGCGTGGATGGGACGCCGACGGATTGCATCAACCTGGCGGTCAACGGGCTTCTGCGCTCCGAGCGCCCCGACTACATCGTTTCGGGCATCAATTACGGGAGCAACCTGGGAGACGATGTGACCTATTCCGGAACCGTCTCGGCCGCGATGGAGGGAACGCTCCTGGGCATTCCGTCCATCGCGATATCGCTGGCGGGCAGAGACCGGTTCGACTTCAGCACTGCCGCTGCGTTTGCCGCAGAGCTGCTGCGGGCGCTGCGCGGCCGGCGATTGCCGCGCGACACGTTTCTGAACGTGAACGTTCCGGCGTTGCCGAGGGAGCTGATCAAGGGCGTTCGCCTCACGCGGTTGGGCAAGCGCCGGTACGGGGACGTGATCGTCGAAAAGGTCGACCCGCGCGGGAAGAAGTATTACTGGATCGGAGGGGATGAGGTGGGGTTCGTGGAGGACGAGGGCACGGACTTTTCCGCAATCGCGCAGGGCATGATTTCCGTCACGCCGCTGCACCTAGATCTGACGAACTACAGCTGTTTCGACGAGCTGGCGAAGCTGGATCTGGAGTGGCGATGAGCTGAGGCGGGGAGGTTGCCGGGAGCGTGGGTGGTGGCAGGTGGCGCGGGTCCCGGCCGGGGGGAGCGCTGGTCGCGGCCGTCGCGGTGGCACTGGCTGCTGGGTGCGCCAGCAAGGGCATGTACCATGTGGTGCGACCGGGCGAGAACCTGTATCGCATCGGCAAGGCGTACGGCATCCCGTACCAGACGATCGCAAGGGTCAACGGCATTTCGGATCCCGCGCGAATTTACCCCGGGCAGCGGCTGCGGATCCCAGGCGCACGCCGCCAGTTGCCGGTCGATGTCATTGCGCCGAGCGCAGTGGCAGTGGGTCGCGACGCCGCGGATCCAGGCCTCCCCGCGGATCGGCGCCCGCTTCTGTGGCCGGTACCGGGCGGGCAAATTACCTCTCCCTTCGGCCCCCGGGGAAGCGCGTTTCACGACGGGATCGACATCGCCGCGGAGGAAGGGACGCCGATTTTCGCAGCCGCGGAAGGGGTGGTGGCGTACGCGGACGAGCTGCGCGGGTACGGTAAGCTCATCATTTTGCGGCACGCGGAAGGATTTGCGACGGTGTACGCTCACAACCGCGACAACCTGGTCCGAGAAGGGCAGCGGGTGGCCAAGGGAGCGAAGATCGCGACCGTTGGAGCCACGGGACGGACGTCGGCGCCGAACCTTCATTTTGAGGTCCGCAAGAACAACACCGCCTGCAACCCCCTCTTCTACTTGTCGCCACCCGCGGGCTTTCGCGTCGCCACAGAGCGGCGTCCTTAGGACCCGCCCCTTTTCCGCCTGCGCACCCGGAAACGGGTAGAGGTGCCGGTCAGAGAGGTGGCCCTCGCATCGCCCTTCGGAGAGCGGGGTGACGTTTTGCGCGGATCCGGAACGTGCAATGGCGAACGAGCGGCAACGTGATCGCCGAGTGCTGGGGGCGGCCCTCGCTGCGACGTCGGTGTTCTTGTTCGCTGAAGTGGCGGGCGGCCTGCTCACCAATAGCCTGGCGCTGCTCGCCGATGCGGCCCACATGCTGACAGATGTCGGAGCGCTGGGGATGAGCCTTTTCGCGATTTGGCTCGCCGGGCGGCCCGCGACGGATACGAAAACCTACGGGTACTACCGCGCCGAGATCCTCGCAGCGTTCTTGAACGGCGTGATTCTGTGGTTCGCGGTGGCGGGAATTCTATACGAGGCGTACCGCCGCTACGGCAACCCCGTCCAGGTACACAGCGCGGGGATGTTGCTCGTCGCCGTGCTGGGCCTGGCGGTCAACCTCTTTTGCGCCTTTTTGCTGGCGGGCCGGAGGGGCGGCAGTCTGAACGTGCGCGCCGCTTACTGGCATGTTCTTTCGGACCTTTTGGGCTCGCTAGGCGCGATCGCGGCGGCGGTCCTCATCCTCGTGACCGGCTGGGTACAAGCCGATCCGCTGGTCAGTGTTCTCATTGCGGCGTTGATCCTGGCCGGCTCGATCAGCCTCGTGCGCGAGGCGGCGGACGTCTTGATGGAAGCTGTCCCAGCGCACATCGACATGGAGGAGCTCCGCAAGGCGCTGATGGGCGTGCCCGGGACGGCGGATATCCACGACCTGCACGTATGGACGGTGACGACGGGACACTATGCCTTGAGCGCGCACGCCGTGGTGGACGGTACGGTCAGCGAGGATCGAATTCTCGATTCCATCCAGCATCTGCTCGCGGAGCGGTTCTCCATCGACCATGTGACGGTTCAGCTCGAGCGCCGAAATCGCGCTGCGCAGGAACCGGCACACTTTTGAAGCCTGCGGCGCAGAAGATGCGCCGGATCGCTCGTTGACAAGGGGCCGCGCTGCCCTAGGATTCGGGCCGTGGACGAGCTTTTCCGCGAGATCGAGCACACAGGTGATTTGGCCATCGCCGTAGTTGCTCGGGATCTGCCCGACCTCTACCGCCGTGCGGGGCTGGCGCTGTTCGCGCTGCTCGTGGACGCGCGCCAGGTTGCGCGGGGCGAGCGATGGCGCGTCGAGGCGGTCGGCGAGGACCGGGAGGATCTCATGCACGAGTGGCTGGCGCGGTTGCTGGCGGACTTTTTCGCAGAGGGAAAGCTCGCGGCTGCGATCGATATCACCCATCTTGACGAGAAGCGAATCGAAGCGGAACTTGAAGGCGAGCGCTTCCGGCGCGACCGACATACGCTGTTGCGGGAGATGAAGGCCGTAACCTACCACGCTCTCCGCATCGGAAGGGTAGGGGCCGGCTGGGAGGCTCGGATCACGTTCGATGTCTGAAGCCGTCCGCGTGGAAAAAATCCACGACTGGTTGTGGGAGATCCCCCGGACAGGCGGGATGCGCGTGCCCGGGCGCCTCTACGCGAGCGAGGCGCTGCTGCGGGACATCGCGCGCGATCAGAGCCTGCAGCAGGTGGTCAATGTCGCCCATCTCCCGGGTATCGTGGGCTACTCCCTCGCGATGCCCGACATCCACCTCGGCTACGGCTTTCCCATCGGGGGCGTCGCTGCCATGGACGTGGAGGCAGGGGTGATCTCGCCAGGCGGCGTCGGCTACGACATCAACTGCGGCGTGCGGCTGATCCGCACGGACCTGGAGTATGCGGCGATCCGCGATCGGGTAGGCCAACTGGCGGACCGCCTGTTTGCCGCAATTCCGTGCGGCGTCGGGGCGGAAGGGGCCATCCCCAAATTGACCGTCGAGGATGAGAAGCAGTTGATTCGCCGCGGGGCGCGTTGGGCCGTGGCTCGGGGTTTCGGCG
>JBBIUR010000048.1:0-18168 GCA_037440145.1 Myxococcales bacterium
CGCACTCCGCCCGAGCTCGCCTCCGACATCGTCGACAAGGGCATCGTGCTTGCGGGCGGAGGCGCTCTGCTGCGCAATTTGGACGTGTTGCTGCGCGAGGAGACCGGGCTCCCCATCACTTTGGCCGACGATCCCCTGACGGCCGTGGTGATGGGGGCCGGGAAGGTGCTCGACGAGCTTTCCCTTTTGAAGGATGTGACGATCCAGTGAGAAGCGGGCACTGCTCGCGCAACCTCGGCTCATGTGGGAGTTTCTCCGGAGAAACGGAACGCTAGCCACCTCCGGAGCCCTGCTCGTTCTCTCGCTCGCCCTGGTCTCGACGAATGCGCGGTACCAGCGGCTGGACGATCCGGCGAGCCGCGTCCTGCTCGAGGGCATGCGGCCTCTTCAACTGGCCGTGGCCGAGACCGCTCGCCTCGGGCTGGCGGTCTGGCGGCAATACATCGCTTTGGTCGGCTTGCAGCGGGAAAACGATGCCCTGCGGAAGCGGCTCCTCGAACTCGAACAGGAAATCGTGCGGCTCGCTGAAGTCGAGCAGACGAACCGCCGCCTCAGCGAGCTGCTCGAGTTCCGCAGCGCGTTTCGCGGCCGGGCGGTCGCCGCGCAGGTAATCGCAAAGGATCCCCTGCCGTGGTTCCGCTCTTTTGTGATCGACAAGGGAGAGGCGGACGGCGTGCGGAAGGGGATGGCCGTACTCTCTCCGTATGGCGTCGTGGGCCAGATCCAGCAGGCAAGCCGGCACAGCGCGCGCGTGCTGCTGATCACCGGCCACAACCGCGGAGTCGACGCGGTAGTCCCGCGCAGCCGCGCCCGGGGCATTGTGGAGGGAGCCGTGGGCGATGGATGCGTCATGAAATACTTAAAGCCGGGAGAAGATGTGCAAGTCGGCGATCGGGTGGTGACCTCGGGCTTCGACGGGATTTTCCCGAAGGGAGTGGTCATCGGGCACGTGACGGGCCTCTCGCGCCGGAGCCGGGCGCTCTTGCAAGTGGCGCAGGTGGAGCCCGCTGCGCCGTTCGACCGACTCGAAGAGGTCCTCGTGGTCGAATCTGGAAACCGGCGGGAACCGTGAGATGCGCGCTGCCACAGGCCTCGCGCTCGTCGCCCTTGCGGCCCTGTTGCTGCAGACAGCGGTTCTCTCGCTGCTGCCCGCGGGCCTCTTCGTTCCCGACCTGATGCTCGTGGTCTGCGTCTACCTGGGCTTGCACGCCCACTCCCCCGCGGGAGCCCTGGCCGCCTTTGCCATCGGCTACGCAGAGGATGCGTTTTCCGGCACCGTGCTGGGGCTCAACGCCTTCGCGATGTCGCTGGTCTTTCTGCTCGTGTATCTCACGTCGCGCCAGCTTTGGGTCGACAACACCCTGTCCAAGGTCGTCCTCGTCTTCACGGCGTACTTGCTCAAGACCCTCGCGATGGTTTTGCTGATCGGGCTCTTCCTCTCCCTGGAAGGGCTGTGGCGCACGATTGCCCGCTACGTATGGTGGGAGGCAGCTCTGGCCGCGATCTTGAGCCCGCCGCTGTTCGCCCTGCTCTCCCGCATCCGTCCCCTCGCCGAAGCCGACTGAGGCGGGAGCCCGCGCGATGCCGGCCCGCTCGAAAAGCCAGCCCGAAACCACCCGCCGCATCCTGCGCGGCACCGATTGGGACCCCGCGGGCGCCGTGGTGCCGCTGGCGCCGCGGGAGATCCCGCCAGCGCTCAAAAAGCGGCTCCGCCGGTGTTTGCTGGTTGCCGCGGCAGCGCTGGGAGGGTTGATTGCCCAGCTCTGGCGGCTGCAGATCACCGAGGGCGAGCACATGCGAGCGCTCGCGGACAACAACCGAATCCGCCTGCACCGGGTGCAAGCGACCCGGGGAACCGTGCGCGACCGCTATGGCCGCGTTCTCGTCGACAGCCGGCCGTCCTTCGATGCCATGCTCGTGCCGGAAGACACGCCGGACTTGGAAACGACCGTGGAAAACCTGGCACAGTACCTCCGAGAGAGCAGCGCCCAGCTGCGCGCCGCGCTGGAACAGGCGCAAGAACGGCCCCCGTTCCAGGAAATTCCGGTGCTGCGCGATCTCTCTTGGGAGCAGGTCGTGGCGATCGAGACGCACCAGCTCGACCTGCCTGGCGTCAGCTTGCGGGTGAGCCCGCGGCGGGCCTATCCGCTCGGTCCCCGGCTCGCGCACGTGGGGCTACGTCGGCGAAGTGAGCCGCAAGGAATTGGAGGCGGGGGAAAACTATCGAATGGGAGACCTGATCGGGAAGGCGGGGCTGGAGAAGCGCTGGGAACCGTATCTGCGCGGCAGCGACGGGGGGGAGCAAGTGGAAGTCGACGCGCTCGGGAGGAAGCTCCGCGTGCTGCGCGAAGTGCAGGAAGTCCCGGGCAATACCCTCGTCCTGAGCGTCGATCTGGACCTGCAGTTGGCTGCGGAGGAGGCGTTTGCGGGCAACGACGGCGCGCTGGTTGCCCTCGACCCGCGGACCGGAGAGGTGCTCGCGATGGTGAGCCGCCCCTCCTACAACCCGAATCTCTTCGCCCGCGGGATCCGGCCGGCGGAGTGGCAGGACCTAGTCATGGACCCGCGGCGCCCCATGAACAACCGGGCGATCCAGGGGCAGTACCCGCCCGGGTCCGTTTTCAAGATCGTCGTGGCGACGGCTGCGCTCGAGTAAGGAGTGATCAACCCTTTCACGCGCATCCGATGCGGCGGCGGCGTCCAGTTCGGCAACCGGTTTTTCCGCTGCTGGAAAAAGGGCGGGCACGGAAGCGTCGACCTCCACGAGGCCCTCGTGCAATCGTGCGATAGTTACTTTTACCAGGTCGGCCAGCGCCTGGGGATCGACGCGATCGCAGAATGGGCCCGGCGGTTCGGCCTGGGAGCGCCGACTGGCATCGAGCTGGATCACGAGAAGGCAGGAGTGGTGCCCGACACGCAATGGAAGCGGGTCTACCTGCAGCAGCCGTGGTACTCGGGCGAGACCCTCTCCGCTGCAATCGGGCAGGGGTACGTGACCGCGACTCCGATCCAAATGGCCAACATGATCGCTGCGGTGGCAACTGCAAAGCGCTACCGGCCGTACCTCGTTCGCAGGGTCGAGGCGCCTGAGGGCAATGTGATCGAGGAGTTCGGTCCGGAGCTGATCGGCACGCTGCCCGTCAAGAAGAGCACGCTCGTGGCGCTGCGCCAGGCATTGCGCGACGTGGTGGCGACAGAGCGGGGAACGGGAAAGCGAGCACGGCTGCCGGGCGTCGCCGTCGCTGGGAAGACCGGAACGGCCCAGGTGGCCGCTTTTGGCGCGCGGCGCCCGAAGGCGAGCCGCTTGCCGCGCCATTTGCGCGACCATGCGTGGTTTGTCTCGTGGGCTCCAGCGGACGATCCGGAAATCGCCGTAGCCGTCGTCGTGGAGCACGCCGAGGGCGGCGGTGGTGCTGTGGCTGCACCGCTTGCGCGGGCAGTTCTCAAGGCCTACTTCGACCTCCGGCAGCAAAGGGAAGGGGTTCGCTATGCTCATGTTCGATCGCCGGCTCGTGGCGCATTTTGACTGGCTTTTGTTCGCCGCGGTTTTGCTCGTCGTCGCCACCGGCATCACCACCGTGCTGAGCGCCACGTACATGGAAGGGCAGTGGCTGAGCCCCGTGGCCGTGCGGCAGGTACTGTGGGCGGTCGCGGGCCTGGCGGCGCTGGCGGGGATGGTGACGTTCGACTACCGGCACCTGGAGCGGTACGCGTATGCGATCTACGCGTGTGCATTGGCGCTGCTCTGCGCCGTGCCGTGGGTGGGCGCGACCGCAGGCGGCTCGCGCCGCTGGCTCTCTCTCGGCCCGGTTTCCCTCCAGCCCTCCGAGCCCATGAAAATCGCGCTGCTGATCGCCCTCGCCCGGTTCCTCCACCTGCAAGCCGGCAAAGGTCCACTTCCGCTCCGCTCTGCCGCCGCCTGCGCGTTGCTCGGGGCAGCGCCCGCGTACCTGATCCTCACCCAGCCAGATCTCGGCACGGTCTTGCTTTTGGGCCTCGCCGTCCTCACCGTGCTGTTACTGGGTGGCCTCCGGTTGCGGTACGTGCTCCTCGCGGTCCTCGTCCTCGGCCCGCTGCTCCCCCTTGCGTGGACACACCTCAAGCCGTACCAGCAGCGCCGGATTCTCACCTTTGTCGACCCGCAGGCAGACCCGCTGGGCGCCGGGTATCACATCATTCAATCGAAGATTGCGATCGGTTCGGGAGGCCTCACGGGGAAGGGGTACCTGCACGGCACGCAAAATCACCTCAATTTTCTCCCCGAGCAGCACACGGACTTCATCTTTTCCGTGTTCGCCGAGGAGTGGGGTTTCGTGGGTGCCGTACTTCTCCTCGGTCTCTACGCCTTGGTGATCGGCCGGTGTGCGTTTGCCGCGATGCGCGCCAAAGACACGTTTGGCCTGCTTCTCGCCGCGGGCGTGACCGCGCTCTTGTTCTGGCAGGTCGCGGTCAACATCGCCATGGCGAGCGGCCTGCTTCCGGTCGTGGGGCTGACGTTGCCCTTGTTCAGCTACGGAGGCTCTTCGCTGATCACGTCGTTGGCGGCGATCGGCATCGTGCTGAACGTGGGAATGCGGCGCTTCACGTTCTGAGCTCAGACGACTTGCTCCACCGCCTTCACCAGGTGGGCCTTGGGCGCTGCGCCGACCACTTGGTCTTGCACCTCGCCGCCTTTGATCAGGACCAAGTTCGGAATCCCGCGCACGCCGTAGCGGGCGGGCGTCTCGGGATTGTCATCGACGTTCATCTTCACGACCTTGAGGCGGCCGGCATAGTCGCGGGCGATCTCCTCGACGATCGGGGCGATGGCCTTACACGGCCCGCACCACGGAGCCCAGAAGTCGACGAGCACGGGCAGGTCGGACTGGAGGACCTCGCGCTCGAAGGTGCCATCGGTCACGTTCTTGATCTCCGCCACGGCATTCTCCTTTTCGTCACGCGCGCCCAACGCGCAGTGCCACGATACTGGGAAGTCAGCGGTCGTTCAACGGGGCACAGGCACTCCCGGGCTGACGCGGCCACCCGGGCGCAACTTCGCCCGCGCATCCGCGACCCTCGGCCCGGTCTGGCAAGTGGACGCCTCGTGCCGGAAGCTCGGAACGGAAAGGCCCGCGGAAGGTTTCCGCGCCAACGCCGGTGGCGCGTCATACCCGTCCCGAGCGCCACGCGCTTGCGCCCAGGCTTCCCGCACAGGCGCGCGCGAGCGCGCTGCGGCACCGCTTCTCTCCCCGGTCCCAGAGGCGCCGTACCTCGCGCGAGCCGAGCCCAGACCGCGGATCTGCGCTGCCTGGATTCGCCGGAGCCTTCCCTCCGCTGCCTTCCCTCCCTCGACTACCGCAGCGCCTCTCGGGACCGCCACTGGCTCCCGGCGGGCGTGCCGTCAGAGCTCTTGTGCGGGGCGCTGGGCATCCCGGAAAGGCACGCCTTTAAGTGCCGATGCGCCGGGAGATTCCCGCCGAGGCTTCTTTTGCTGCACGGCGCGGCGGTTTGACGCCGGAGCCAGGTGGTGGCTACGATGGCGCTCCATGCCGCGCGCGGCTCGCAGCAAGGGTTCAGAGGACAATCGGGCGCGCGTGCGCGCCCTGATCCGCAGGCTGGAGCGCGCGTACCCCGACGCGAAGCTCGAGCTCTGCTTCTCCTCCCCTCTCGAACTGCTCGTCGCCCTGATCCTGGCGGCGCAGTGCACGGATCAAAAGGTCAACGAAGTGACCGCCCATCTGTTCCGGAAATACCGCACGGCTGCCGACTACGCGTCGGCGCGGCTTTCGGAACTCGAGGAGGATATTCGCCCCACCGGGTTTTACCGGAACAAGGCGCGCGCGATCCAAGCGTGCTGCCAGCAGATCGTCCGCGACTTCGGGGGGCGCGTACCCGACCGGCTCGAGGATCTCCTCCAGCTGCGGGGCGTGGGGCGCAAGACGGCCAATATTCTGTTGGGCAACGCGCTCGGCGTGCCCGCGATCGGCGTCGATACGCACGTGCTGCGCTTGGCACAGCGCCTCGGACTCTCGCGGCAGAGCGATCCCGACAAGGTCGAAGCCGATCTCGCCGCCGTCGTGCCCGCGCGCGCGCAAGTGCGCTTTTGCCACCTGCTGCAAGCGCACGGGCGGCGCACCTGCCATGCCCGAAAACCGGATTGCCCGCACTGCGCCGTGAGCGATTTGTGCCCCTATCCGGAGAAGACCCCACCGCCCGCTCCGCGGCGCCCCGCTTTCGGCCGGCGGGCGGGGGAGCCTTCCTGAGAGCGGTGCGCGCGGCCCGAGTTGATCGGCGTCGCGGGGCGGTCTATGAACGCGCCCGCCGGGAGCGCTTTGCACCGGGCGCTCCTGCCGCAAAGCAGGTAACGGAACGATGAACCTACTACACACTGTTTACGAGCCCGCAGGCGAGGGACCGCACCCCGCCATTCTCGCGCTGCACGGCTGGGGTGCCAACGGTCTGGATCTCCTGGGGCTTGCGCCGTACCTCGCGGGCGGGCAGTTTCTGGTCCTGTGCCCGCAGGGTCCGGTGGAGGTCCCCCTCGGACCTGTCACCGGGTACGGGTGGTTCCCGATCAGCCTCGGCGAGCCGCCCGACCCGGAAGCGTTTGCCGCCGGTTTGGGGGCGGTGCGCGAATTTCTCGAAGCCGCGCTGCACCGCTATCCCGTGCACCCGGGGAAGTTCGTGATCCTGGGATTCAGCCAAGGCGGGGTGATCGCGTACGCTCTGGCGCTCGCGGAGCCGGCGCGTTTTGCGGGTCTGGTGGCTCTGAGCTCCTGGTTTTCGCGCCCCCTTCTCGATCAGTTGCCGCCGGTCCCGCGCGATGGGTTTCCGGTTCTCGTACACCACGGTTCCCGCGACGACCTGATTCCCGTGGAGCGCGCCCACGAATCCGTGGAACACCTCCGCGCGCTCCGAGTCGCGCTGACGTACCGCGAATTCGACATGGGCCACGAGATCAACGCGGCCAGCCTGGCGGCCCTGTCACAGTGGCTCCAGGAAAAGATTCTCTCTCGGATTCTCGTCGTGCGTTGAGGTCGCTGATTGCGCACGCGCACTTTCGGAAGGGCGAACGGGGGAACGCCGATGTTTGCACGTCTCTTTCCCAGCGAGGGCAAGGTATTCTTCGACTTCTTCGAGCAGCACGCGGCGCGGACGCTGGAGGCCGCCCGACTGCTACACGCGATGCTCTCGACGCCGAACAGCCCCGCCGATCAAGCGCACCGCATCAAGGAGGTGGAACACGAAGGGGACAGCATCACGCATCGAGCGGTCGAGACGCTGCACAAGACGTTCGTGACACCCATCGATCGCGGCGACATCCACCGGCTGATCACCCGACTCGACGACATCCTGGACCTGATCGACGCGACGGCCGAACGCCTGTGGCTGTACGACCTGCGGGTCGTCGATCCCGACGCGGTGCAGTTGGCTGGGGTGCTCGTACAAGCGGTGCTCCACGTCAACCGGGCGATGGAGCGGCTGCGGAACCTGAAAGACCGCGACGGGCTCATCCGCATCTGCATGGAGATCAACCGCTACGAAAACGAAGGCGACACGCTGCTCCGCAGCGCACTGGCGCGGCTGTTCCGCGGGGACTTGGACCCCGTGACGATCATCAAGTGGAAGGACGTCTACGATTTCCTGGAAAACGCGATCGACCGGTGCGAAGACGTCGCCAACGTGCTCGAAGGCGTCGCGCTCGAGTACACCTGAGCCGCTGCCCGGGGCAGAGGCAGAGGAAGCATGGCGCTGGTGGCGGGTCTCATCCTCGTCGCGCTGGCCTTCGATTTCATGAATGGCTTTCACGATGCCGCGAATTCGGTAGCCACCATCGTCTCCACGCGCGTGCTCACCCCGCGCGCAGCGGTCGCCTGGGCCGCTTTTTTCAACTTCGTGGCCGCCTTCGGCTTCGGCGTGCAAGTGGCTGCCACGGTCGGCAGGGGCGTGATCGATCCGCAGGCGGCGACGCCGGCGGTGATTTTCTCGGGTCTCCTGGCAGCGATTGCGTGGGACGTGATTACGTGGCTCTACGGCCTTCCGACGAGCTCCTCCCATGCGCTGATCGGGGGCTTCGCCGGCGCGGCAGTGGCCGCCGCAGGAACCGAAGTGGTAGTGCTCTCGGGCGTCGCGAAGATCCTCGCCTTCATCGTCATTTCTCCCGCGGTCGGACTGATTCTCGGCGTGTCGATGATGACCGGCATGCTGCTGCTCGTCCGGGGTACCACTCCGGCGGCGGTAGATGGGATATTCCGCAGGCTGCAGCTCCTTTCCGCGGCAGCATACAGCTTGGGCCACGGAACGAACGACGCGCAGAAAACCATGGGCATCATTGCGGTTCTGCTCTATTCGGCAGGGTATCTCGAGAAATTTTATGTGCCCACCTGGGTGATTCTGGCCTGCCACGCAGCGATCGCGCTCGGCACGATGTTCGGCGGATGGCGGATTGTGAAAACTATGGGCATGCGGATCACGAAGCTGGAACCGATTGGCGGCTTTTGTGCCGAAACGGCGGGAGCCTTGACCCTTTTGGGCACAGCCGTGGCCGGCATTCCGGTGAGCACAACCCATACGATCACCGGGGCCATCGTCGGAGTGGGTGCGGCGCGCCGGTTCTCGGCCGTGCGCTGGGGGGTAGCCCGCACGGTGGTCTGGGCGTGGATCCTGACCGTGCCGTGCACGGCGGCGCTGGCGGGGCTGAACGTCGCACTGCTGCGCGCGTTGGGGATCGAGGTAGGGTAGGCAGCACCCGCAGGCGGGTGCACCGCAGAAGGCAGAACGCCCGCGGAGGTACGGGGATGTATGGCGAGCGGAGCAGGGAGGAGAACGGCGCAGCTTATCGCCACGCGGTGCGCGGTTGGGGGAGAGAGGGCAAAGCCAGTTCGCCGAAGCGGCAGGCGCGAACGTGCAGCACGTCATCGACTTTTTGGAGTGGACCTTCGACCTGCAGCAGCGCCGCCGTGTGGAGCAGGGCGCGATGGCGCTGGAACATGCTCGGGGAAACTACCACATTGGCAATGCCGGATTCGTCCTCCAAGGTGAGAAAGCAGAAACCCTTGGCAGTGCCCGGGCGCTGCCGGACGATCACCAGGCCGGCCACCTTGACCCAGTGCCCGTTGGGAACGCATTCCAGTTCCGAGGCACGCAGCACCCCGCGGGCGCGCAGCTCGGAGCGGAGGGAGCTCATCACGTGCGGGCCCACGGTCAAACCTGTGCCGCGGTAGTCCGCCAGAGTGCGCTCCAGAGGCGTCATGGGAGGCAAGGGGCACGGGGATCTGGGGTGCTGCAGCCCGTGGTGCTTCCCAGTTTCCGGACTCGGCACGGGTCGAGGCAAACCCGAGCGGAACTCGAACAGCGGTCCCCGCGGCAGGCCGGCCACCTGCCACAGCGCCTCGCGGCGCGTCTGCCCAAAGGCAGCAAAGGCCCCGATTTCTGCAAGCGTCGCCAGCTCCTCGGCGCGCAAGCCGCAGCGGAAGGCGACGTCTTCCAGCGAAGCAAACGGCCTGTGGGCGCGTTCCTCTTCGATGCGCCGGCCCGCTTCCTCGCGCAGGCCGGCCACGTAGCGCAAGCCCAGGCGCACGGCGAGAGAGCCCGCGCCCTTGGTCTCCTCGCCCCGGCCGGCTTCCGCTCTCTCTTCCTCGCGCTCGATCGCACACAGCCAGCAGGAGCGCGTCACATCGATCGGCAAGACGCGCACCCCATGCCGCCGGGCGTCCTGGACCAGCGTGGCCGGGTGGTAGAACCCCATCGGCCAGTTGTTGAGCAACGCGCAGTAAAAGGCCGCGGGGTGATGTGTCTTCAAGTACGCAGAGGCATAGGCCAACAGGGCAAAGCTCGCGGCGTGCGACTCGGGGAACCCGTAGAGCGCAAACGAGGTGATGCTGCGCGCGATCTCGTCCGCCGCCCGCCCTCCAATGCCGTTGCGCGCCATGCCCGCGCGCAGCTTGGCCTCCACCGCGCGCATGCGCTCCACCGAGCGCTTGAAGCCCATGGCGCGCCGCAGCTCTTCGGCCTCGCCACCCGAGAACCCGGCGGCGACCATGGCCATGCGCAGCAGTTGCTCTTGGAAGAGCGGCACGCCCAGAGTGCGCTTCAAGATCGGCTCGAGCGACGGATGCGGATAGCGCACCGGCTCGCGTCCCGCGCGGCGCCGCAGGTACGGGTGCACCATTTGCCCGACAATGGGGCCGGGGCGGATGATGGCGACCTCAACCACGAGGTCATAGAAGCGCTCCGGCCGCATGCGCGGCAGCGTAGCCATCTGTGCGCGGCTTTCGACCTGAAAGACGCCGATCGTATCCGCTCGCTGGAGCATCCCGTACACGGCGGGGTCGTCTGGGAGGAGGTGCGCGAGGTCCAGCTCCACGCCCTCGTGTTCGCGCACCAGGGGAATGGCATCCTGGAGCACTGCCATCATTCCCAAGCCGAGCAGGTCCACCTTGATGATTCCCAGATCGGCACAATCGTCCTTGTCCCACTGCACCACTACGCGGCCCGGCATCGAGGCCGGTTCCAGCGGAACCACCTCGTCGAGCCGGCCCGCAGCGATCACCATCCCGCCGGAGTGCTGCCCGAGGTGCCGGGGAAGGTTCTGGATGCGCTCCACGAGGTCGACGAGCAAGCGCACGCGCGGTGCCTCCGGATCCACACCGCCCGCCTGCAGTTGCGCGGCCAGCTCGTCGGCCCCGTCGCGAAACTCGAAGCGGCGCAGCAGCTTCGCGAGGCGATCGACCTGCTCGAGCGAGAAGCCCAGCGCTTTGCCCACCTCCCGCACGGCGCTGCGCGCGCGGTAGGTGATCACGTTGGCGGTCATGCCCGCGCCGCGCTCGCCGTACCGGCGGTACACGTACTGGATCACCTCCTCGCGGCGTTCGCCGCTCGGCAGGTCGATATCGATGTCGGGCCACTCGCCCCGCTCTTCGGAGAGGAAGCGCTCGAAGAGGAGGTCCATTCCGATGGGATCGACCGCCGTGATGCCCAGCGAGTAACAAACGGCGCTGTTGGCGGCCGAGCCCCGACCCTGGGCGAGGATACCGCGCGCGCGGCAGTAGCGGACGATGTCCCAGACGATCAGAAAATACCCTGCCAGATCGAGCTTGCCGATGACGCTCAGTTCGTGCTCGAGCTGGCGGCGAACCCGCGCGGTGATCTTCCCGTAGCGCTCGCGAGCCCCGGCATAGGTCAGCCGCCGGAGATATCCGATGGGCGTTTCCCCTTCTGGCACGGGAAAATCCGGAAAGCGATAGCCGAGGTCAGCCAGCGTGAACTCGCACTGCTCGGCAATGCGCTCGGTGTGCGCCACGGCTTCGGGCAGGTCGCGGAACAGCGCCGCCATTTCGCGCGGCGCCCTGAGGTGGCGTTCGGCATTGCGCTCCAGCAGGCGGCCGGCGCGATCGAGGTCGGTCTTGTGCCGGATGCAGGCCAGCACATCGAGCAGCGCGCGCCCGTCTGGCCTCGCGTAGTGCACGTCGTTGGTGGCCACCACGGGGATGCCGAAAGCGCGCGCCATCGCCAGCAGGGCCTCGTTGTCCCGTTCCTCGACGGGATCCAGGTGGCGCTGGAGTTCGATGTAGAGGCGATTGGGAAACCATTGCCGGAGGCGCGAGAGGAGAGGCTCGGGCGAGCTGCCGGCGCGCCACGCGGGAACGAGCAGCCCGCGCGCGAGGCAGATGAGTCCCTCGGTGTGCCCTTCCAGGTCCTCCCACTGCGCCACCGCCTCCCCCTTGGGCGCACGGAGTTTCCCCTGCGTGAGCAAGCGGCAAAGGTTCCGGTACCCCGTGCGACTGGCCACGAGGAGGTAGAGAGCGCCTCCGGGTGCGAGCACTTCCCCAGCGGAAGACAGCGGAGCTAAGGAGAGCGTTGCGCCGAGAAGAGAGCGGATCCCCGCCGCTTGCGCGGCTTTGTAGAAGCGCGGCGCGCCGTACACGCCGCCCCAATCGCCGAGGGCGAGGGCGGGATACCCCAGTTCGGCAGCGCGGTCGATCAAATCTTCGGGCAACGAGGCGCCGCGCAAGAAACTGAACGCGCTGTGAACCTGGAGCTCGATGTACACCGAAGGCACCTCCCTCACCGCTCGCGCTCGACACCGCGGTGCGCGCCGGCCACGAGGCCCTGCAACTCTATGCGGCGGCCCCGCGCGAGGTCAGTCGTAGACGCCATCGACGAACCACTGTTGCGTCTTCCTCTCGCAGTACATCCGGTACACGCCCCCGTCGCTGAGCTGCACGTCGTAGTAGTCTCGGCTCGTGGCGCCCTCGCTCCACCACTCGGCCTGGATCCGCCACGGGCCGGCTACCGCGACCACGCGGCCCGAGAGGCCCGCGCCGCGGACGTAATCGAGTGCTCCGCGATCGCAAAAGACCTCCACGGGGCACGGCGGGCGCAGAGCGCGCAGCGCGACGGCAAACCCGTCCCCCGCGAGCGGCGCGCGCGGCGCGGAAATCCAGGGCAAGGTCCGGCTGAGCACCGAGCCAAAGGGCACGAGCCGATATGCGTCGAGGCGGTGGGAATCGACGAGCGCCGGGGCGCCGACCCGGTCTGCACCGCAGAGAGCGGCCAAACGCATCAGAGCCACTGCCAAGCGCTCGGGCGCTGGCCCTGCAGGGCGAAATGCATCGAGCTGCACCGTTCGCAGGCGCTCGGGAACCGCCCCGAGGCAGACCCCTTCGACCGGTGCTGCCGGTGGGCTTTTCTCCAGTTGCAGGCGAACGAGTGCCAGCAATGCCCTGGCATCGTTGCTCGGGGCAGCGACCGCAACTGTGCGCTCGTCTCGGGCCCGGTTCGCCAAGCGAAGGGAGAGGCGCAAATCGCCGCACGCGAAGCCGCGCATCGCCAGGCGCGCCGTCAGCCGGTCCAGCAGCCCGCGGAGCACGAACGCGAGCGGCTCGAGCGACTCGATGCAGTACTCCAGATCCACCGCCTCCTCGAAGTGCATCCGAGCCGGCCGGGGCTGTATCGGGCGCTCGTCCTCCCCGCGCGCTCGGTGGACCAGGAGCAACCCCTCGGGTCCGAGCCGCGCTCCTACGGCGCTCGCAGGTAAGCGGGCGAGTTCGCCCACGGTTCGGATTCCCCAGCGGTGCAGGGTGGCTCGCAGCTCCGGGCTCGGCTGCAGCAAGTCGACCGAAAGGGGAGCGAGGATTTGCCACTCCTCGCCTGGAGGCACCGAGGTCACGCCGCCGCCCTCTCGCGCCGCGAGGGAAGCAGCCGTCCTCGTCGCTGCAATGCCGACGCTGGCCTCGAAGCCGAGGCGCTGCGCCCGCTGCACCAGCGCAGCACCCAGCGCGGCTTCGCTCGGGAAGATGGCTGAGAGCCCGCTCACATCGAGGTAGACCACACCTTCCCCTGCATCTTCCACCCTGGGAGAGAACGAATCCGCGACGTCACAGAGGGCAGCCTGTGCCGCTTGGCGGCAGGCATTGCTCGCGCAGCGCACGATCAGGCTTCCATCCACCCCGCGCGCTTGCGCCACCGTCATCCCCACGGCGATCCCGCGTCTTGCCGCAGCCTCCGAGACCGCCGCGAGGCGAGCACGAGGGCCAGCAGCGTCCGCCACCACGAGCGCCTGGCCGCGCAGTTCGGGCTCGGCGCGCAGCACCGCTGCGAGGGGAAAATCGGGAACGAAGAGGCAAGCAATGCGCATGGGTCACCCGCCCGCTCGAGCCCGCTCGAGGGGTGCGGCAACGGAAAAGGCTTCGGGAACAGCCCAAATCAGCGCGCGCGCCTTTCCCGCAGGCCCGAGCTTGCTGCGCGCCAACACCGCCCACGACTCGATCCCGTCTAACAAGGATGGCGCCTCCCTGCCCCGGTCTCCGCCCCGCCGCCAGAGAACCCTGCGTTGCTCCAGAACGAGGCTCAGGGCAGCAAAGCTGCCAGCGACCCGCTGCGGGACCAGGAGAAGCAAAGCCGTTCCCGAACGCTCCGCGGCGCGGGCGAGTCGCGGCCAACTCTGCGAACACAAGCGCGGGGCCGGAAGAGGATCGAGATCCAAAATCGCCAGGGCAAATCCGCCCGCCTCCAGGATCAACTCGGCGCAGCGCAGTGCGGCTCGGGCAGAAGGCGGGCGCACCCAAAGCACTGCCGAGAGGTCTGCCCCGGCACGTGCCGCACTGGGAGGATCGAAAGCTGCGGGAAGATCCACCCAGGCAGCAACCTCCCCGGCAGCGGTCACTGCCGCGAGCACGGCATGGAGAAACGAAGTGCGCCCACTGCTCCGAGGGCCGGCGACCTCGCACACACGCCCGCGCGGAATCCCCCCGCCGAGAAGGGTGGCAACCGCGGCAGGGAGAGCCAAAAAGCGCACCGGCTCAGCAACCCATCCCCGATGCACGAGGCCGGGAAGGTCGCTGTTCAGAACGCGCGCGAGCTTTTCTGCCGGAGCCGCGCGTTGCGGGCCGGACTTCTCCAGGCGCTCCGCCCGGCGAGAAAAGCCCCCGTTCCCTGCTGCCGAACACCCCCACTCGTAAGAGCTCCCTGGTCGCGAACCCGTCCCCTCCCCGGAAAACAGAGGGACCTCGCGCTGTAGGGTAGTTGCCAGCACAAGCTTTATTTTCGCCATACTTTCGCCTACCTGTCAAGAGTCCTCCCTTATCAAGGGCCTTTACCTTGGCTACGCGCTCCGGATGCAGAACCCTCGCGGCAATCCGACACCCTGCCGCCCAAATGCCCTCATCCCCGCCCTCGAACGGCCCCGGCCTATCCCCCTGCGCCGCCGCGATCGCCCTACGGGCGTCCGCCTTCCCCGCAAACTCCCTCAGGACTCCGGGATCCCCAACGCCTCGCACGCCCTGCGCCGCGCCCACCGGTAGTCCGCCTTCCCGCTCGGACTGCGCACCACCTCGTCCACGAAAATTACCGCTTTTGGCAGCTTAAACCGCGCGATGTGCTCGGCTGCGCAATCGATCAGGTCTTTCGCTGCAACCCGCTGCCCCGCGCGCAACTGCACCAGCGCCGTCACCTGCTCTCCGAACCGCTCGTGCGGCGTGCCTACCACCACTGCATCGTACACCGCCGGATGGTGCTTCAACGCCTTCTCCACTTCCTCCGGATAAATCTTCTCCCCCCCGGAATTGATGCTCACCGAGCCTCGACCCAGCACCACGATCGTGCCGTCGGCTTCGACGCGCGCGTGGTCACCAAGCACCGCATAGCGCACGCCGTCGATCACGGGAAAGGTGCGCGCGGTTTTTTCCGGATCGCCCAGGTACCCGAGCGGCACACACCCGGTCCGCGCCAGCCACCCGACCTCGTCGCTCCCCGGCGAAACGCGGCCGCGGAAATCCTCTTTCAGCACGGTCGTCTGCTCGTCCATCTGAAAACTGCCGCTCGTGACCTGCATGCCTTTCATCGTAATCTGGGTGCCCTGCCCGCCAGTCTCCGACGCCCCGAAGCCATCCACGATGACGAGGTGGGGAATTTTCTCCAGAAACGCTTCCTTCAGCGCGGGGGTCAGAATCGCCCCTCCAGAGAGAAGAGTGTGCAGGTGCAAGAGGTCGTACGACCTCCGGGAAAGCTCGTCGAGCAAAGGGCGCCCGAATGCATCGCCGACGATCACGAGAAGCCCCACCCGCTCTCGCGCCACCGTATTCCAGATGTCCTCGGGATCCAGGTGCTCCGGGCGCGACTGAATGACAACCGTGCCACCCTGGTGAAGTGCCGTGAACGCCAGCCAGTGCGCAGCGCCGTGCATGAAAGGCGGAGCCGGTAGAACCCGCACATCGCCCTTGCGCGCTGCTTCGACTACGCTCTCCACCGATTCGTAGCGCGCCCCTCCGGGTGGATGCCCGCCCAGCGCCGCAAAAAATATGTCCTCCTGCCGCCACAGCACGCCCTTCGGCATCCCCGTGGTCCCGCCAGTGTACAGGATGTAGAGGTCGTCCGGCGACCACGGCACTGCAGGTTTCTCCGGCGATGAGTCGCGCAACGCCCCCTCGTAGTCGACCGCCCCGGGCAGTAATGCGTTCCCCGACCCATCCTCCACTTGCAGCAACACCTCCAGACCCGGCAGCTCTGCCCGTATCTTCTGAACGCGCGGGGCGAAACGCGCGTGATAGACAAGCGCGCGGCAGCGCGCATCGCGCAGCAGGTAGAGGAGCTCGTCCTCCACGTAGCGGTAGTTCACGTTGAAAGGCGCCACGCGCGCCTTGAAGGCCCCCACCATCCCCTCCAAATACTCGTTGCCGTTGTACAGGTAGAGGCCCAGGTGATCTTGCCCCGACTCGAAATTTTGCAGTTCGGTGCGCTCGCGATGGCACCCGAGCCCGCGCCGAATCAGGAAATTCGCAAGCCGACGCGTTCGCTCGTTGAACTCCCGCCACGTCAGCCGCCGCCCGCGAAAGACGATGCACTCCCGTTCGGAAGTCGCCGCCGCAATCGCCTCCTGCACGGACGCAATGTTCCACCCTGCCATCGCGGCCTTTCATTCCCCACCCAACGCCCAGTTTCAACCCCGGGGGACGTAGTTTCATCCGCGAAGCCTGCGAGCAGACACATTGGCCCCAGACCCAGCCCGTCCCCGGCTTCGACCCTGGGCATTTCCTGGCTTCGCGGATGAAACTACGTCCCCCAATGTGAAACTAGATAAAAAGAAGGATGAGGGAGGCGAGCCAGTCGACGAGGCGCTCGATCCAGCTCCGTTTGGCCAAGGAGGCGAGATCCACGCGGGAGGAGCCCGCCAGGTCGCGCTCGAACATGGCAGCGAGCTCCCGCGCTGCTTCTCCCGCTTCGACCAGCAGGTTAACTTCGTAACTGTGTTCGAAGCTCTGCCGGTCGAGATTCGAGGTGCCGATGACCCCCCAGCGTCCATCGAACACCATCGTCTTCGCATGCAGGATCGACTGCCGGTACTCGTAAACTTCGACCCCCGCAGCCAGAAGCCGCGGCAGGAGAGCACGGGCAGCCCGGCGCAACACGGGATGGTCCGAGCGGCCGGCCAGGAGCAACCGCACGGCGATGCCCCGGGATGCAGTAGCCGCCAGCGCCGCCAGCACTTTTCGGTCCGGCGCGAAGTACGGGCTGGTAAGCTTGGCCTCCCGTTGTGCCATGCGGAGGCCCACGAGCAGGAGATCACGCACCACCCGCCGACGATAAGAAGGCCCATCCGGCACCACTGCGCACCGCTCGCTCCCGCACGGCGGGGGTGCGGGCCCGAGAAACTGGTCCCACGGCAGGTCAGGCCCGTCGGCCCGAAACCAACTCTCCAGAAAGAGCGCCTCGAGGTCGCGCACGGCCGGCCCCTCGACCTGCACGTGCGTATCCCGCCAGCCCTGGGCTGCGTTAGGGCTTGCGTTGTACTCGTCGCCGATGTTCAGCCCCCCGGTAAACGCCACCTTCCCGTCGACCACCAGGATCTTCCGGTGATCCCGCCGCCGCGGAAGCCAGCGTGGATAGAAGCGCCGCAGGGGATTGAAGACCACCACGTCTCCTCGGGCCGCGCGCAACCGGCCGAGCAGTGCCGTGTCCAGGCCCCGCGAGCCGAAACCGTCGTAGAGCAAGCGGACGGCAACGCCCTCGCGCGCCTTCGCCTCCATCGCTTCGAGAAAAGCCCGCCCGGTCTCATCGCCCCGCAGGATGTACGTCTCCAGATGCACCCGCTGCCGCGCTGCCCGGATGGCCCGCAGCATCGCCGCCAGCGCGGCGGCTCCGTCGTCGAACAGGCGCACGCGGTTCCCTTCGGTGAAGCGCACCCCCTGCACCCGCAGCAGCTGTTGCAGAGCGCGCGGCCTGCGCGCCAGCCCGTGCCGCCGCAAAGCGGCCCGAAACCGCACCGGACGGGCCTTCGCTTCGACCTTCATCCTCGAAACGCGTGCAACTGCAATTCTAGCACGTTCCCCCGAACTCCTGCGGCACAGGGACCGCGGTTGCGCGAGCACCGCCGGGCTCGCAACTTCCGAGACCGCCCAACTCCCCGATTGCCTCTTTGCGCCTGGCTCTGTGCTCTGTGAAAGCGAGAGCGTCGGGCCCGCTCCCCCCTTGCAACGGACCCCCGCGGCTGCCATTCGTTAGGCCGCCGCCCGGCCCCGTGAGCGGCACGCAAGCATGCCCAAGAAACTGCGCCTCGCTTCCTACAATGTCCACCGCTGCGTCGGGCTCGACCGAAGGCGCGACCCGGACCGGGTGGCCGCCGTGATCCGCGAGCTACGGGCCGCCCTGGTTGCTCTGCAGGAGGTGGACGGAGGTTACCACACGGGCGAC
>JBBIUR010000048.1:18178-19618 GCA_037440145.1 Myxococcales bacterium
AACATCTGGCCGCGGCCACGGGGATGAAGGCCGTGCCGGGCCCTGTGCTGCAGCGAGGCAGCCGCTGGTACGGAAACGCGATCCTGACCCGCTTCCCGGTGCGTTCGTTCCGCAAGCTGGACCTCAGTGTTCACGGCTGCGAGCCCCGAGGCGCCCTGGATGTCGTGATCGACACCGGCCACAGCCCGGTGCGCGTCGTGGCCGCACATCTCGGACTCGGAATCCAGGAGCGCGAGGCTCAGGTGTGCCGGCTCCTGCGCGCCTTGGCGCGGCACGACGGCCGCCCGCTGGTAGTCCTCGGGGACTTCAACGAATGGCTTCCGTACCGCGGGTGGCTCCGGCGCCTCGAGCGGAGGTTCGGACCTGCACCCGCGCTGCGCTCCTACCCGGCCCGCCTTCCTCTCTTCGCGCTGGATCGGATCTGGGTCCAGCCCCGCTCTGCCGCCACGGCGTTCCGCGTCCATACGAGCCGCAGGGCGCGCGTTGCGTCCGATCACCTTCCGGTCTGCGCCGCCATTGCGCTGCCGCGAAGGTAGCTATCGCGAAACCGCGCCGTTGCACGACCGCCTCGGAGCGAGCCCGCACCTTTCTTTTTCTCGCTCCTGCTGGTAAGAGCACGCGCTGTCGGCGAGCAGCATGGCGCGCAGGTACCGAAAGGCGGCGCTCGCAATTGCAGCGGTCGCGCTAGCGGCGCTGGGCCAGCCAATGCTCGCGCCCTTGCACGAAGCGGCCTTTTGGGAAATCGGCTCGCGCGCCCCCGTCACAGGCGCGCATCCCCGCGCAGCTCTGTGCCCAGCGGCCGACACCGCAACCAGCTCGCCGCACCACCCCGCCTCGTGCCCGGTGTGCCGCACCGCTTCCGAGGCGCGCCATGCCCTCCCGCCCGCTGCGAAACCCCGCATGGGGGTTGGCCGGACAACCCAAGGGACGCCCCTGCCCGAGCGCCCCGCGGTCCATGCCGCCGCGCAACTCGCCCGCGCCCCACGCGCTCCTCCCGCCCCGCGCCGCACCTGACACCGCAAACCGAGCCGCTACAGTTCGCATCGGCCCGTCGCAGCAGCAGGAGACCACTATGGGGCACACGCATCGCCGCGCGCGGGCGTCCACGTGCGCCCGCCTCGCCGTCCTCTCGGTCGCCCTCTGGGGCGCCGCTTCGCAGAGTTCCGCCCAGCTTACCGAACCACCGTCTGCAGCGCGCATTGCCGACAGGAAAGGGCACGAGGCGGGGCACGGGCACACAGCGAACCAGAAGCGTCTCGAAGAAGTCGAGCGGCCACCGGACCGGCCGGAAAGGCAAGCGGAGAAAGACGGCTCGGCACTAGATCGAGCCATCGAGCAGCTCCCGGAAGCGCCGCCGCCAGCTCGACAACCAGTATGGTCGCAGCCGGCGGGCCCGGCCACACTGCGCCTTCTCGATCTCTCGCTCGACCTGCTCGTAGC
>JBBIUR010000049.1:0-17666 GCA_037440145.1 Myxococcales bacterium
CAGCGCGACGGCCAGGCGCGTCATCTCCACGAGGCCGCGCGTGATGAGCGCGGCCCGGGAGCTGCTGCCGAACCCGAGCCCGTCGCTCACCCCTGCCGCAATGGCAATGACGTTTTTCGCTGCCCCACCCAGCTCCACGCCGATCAGGTCCGTGCTCGTATAGACGCGAAAGGTAGGACCCGAGAACACTTTCTGCACGAGCTCCGCGAGGGCCTGGTCGACGGCCGCGGCGGTCACTGCGGTCGGCATGCCAGCCGCCACCTCGCGCGCGAAACTGGGGCCGGAGAGCACCGCCACGCGCGCCACGTCTGGCCGCCCCAGCGCCTCCGCGATGACCTCCGACATGCGCTTGAGCGTTCCTTCCTCGACGCCCTTCGAAGCGCTCACCACCGGAACGCCTGGCGGGATCGCCCGAGCCGCGCTGGACATCACCTCCCGCACCACGTGCGAGGGGCTCACGCACAGCACCATTTCGGCGCCGTGCACGGCTTCCTCCATGTCGTTCGTCACGCGCAGCGCCGCCGGCAGCGTGAAGCCCGGCAAATACACGCGATTCTCCCCCGTCGCCAGGATGGCCGCGCACACGTCCGCGCTGTGCACCCACAAGGAAACCTCGTGATCGCATTCGCACAGCAGCTTCGCCAGGGCAGTGCCCCAGCTGCCGCCCCCGAGCACTCCAATGCGCATACCGGCAGGGAGCGACTTGGCACATCCGCCAAGGCTCTTCAAGAACGGCGCGAGCCCCCGCGGCCCGACACGCCAGCGCGCTCGCACCGCGCCCGGCGGCGGCGCGCCCCGAGAGCCACTGAGAGCCGCCGAAAACAGAGGGACGCACGCGGTCGCATTCGGCTCGTGTCTCTCGCGCCGCGCTCGGTTTCTGCCTTCGCCCCGGGCGATGTGGCCAACCTCGAGAGCGGTACCGACACATGCCTGCCAGGCCGATCTCGCCACCCCCGCCCAGCCACGGACCCTAGAGCCAGCAACCCGCGTCCCGCTACCGCACCGTCCCCCGCGAATTCCCGTCGCGGAAGACCGCGCTGCGCCCGAGCGGTGAATGTGCGAATGCTTGCCGCCCGCGACACGGACCCGTCGGGGCCACCTCAGCGCGCAGGTCGAGGGTGGCGGACAATGGCCCGCAAAAATAGGCGCTCAGTTCAAGTGAAGGCTAAGGCGCTGGTTGCTGTCAGAAAGCACCAGGGCGGAAAGCAGGGAGCCGGGAGGCCGAGCGGAATTCCGCGCAGTCGTCAATGCACGTGCTCTTGAAACGCGACCACTTCGAGCGTTGGCAGTCGCCCGCGGCACACGGTGGCGGCTCTCAGCGCATCGGGGCCGACGGGGCCGCACGCAGATGGCTTGCGATGAACAGTGCTCGGCAAGACGGAAGCGGGCCGCGGCGCGGGGGTGCGCGGAGAGAGGGCGGGCGCTGCGGCGCCACGAAGGGAACACTTTGCCTTGCAGGCCTATGGAAGCGCGTCCTGTGGCGTGGCGCGGCGACGGGTAACCTCCGGGCTTTGCCTGCACCGGCACGGGCTTGGGGTGCGAGGTTGGGAAACCTGCTCGCCCTTGACCTGCTGGTCGCCGCCGTCGCCCTGACCGCTCTGGACGTGAACGGTGCAGGTGCTCGCGAACTCTATACGATTGGCGATCGGCGGAACTTGGTAATCGACTCGGGTTCGGGGGGAGGAGCTTCGTGCCTTCCCCCTAGGTGGTGAGCGCATCCGCGCCGTCGGCCGGCTGGGCTACGTCCCTGCCGGAGGCACGCCGCGCGGTAGACCTCAGCACAGGAGCCGTGGTAGCGGAGCACCCTGTGCCCTGCTGTGTCGCAGGGCCTCTAGCGGCTGCGCCCGACGGCTCGTCGATCTACGTAGCGATCGAGTCGGAGAGTGCCCGGGCGGTGGAGATCCGCACGACTGCGGGGAGGGGGGATGGGATCGAGAGGGAGATTGGCCTGCCTCCCGGAACTTTCGATCTCGCCCCGGGGCGCTCCCGATCACCTGGAGGCAATGGAGTGACCGAGCTCTACGTTCTCCGCAGGGAACAGGAGACGCCAAACGGGAGGCCAGGTGCGTGAAAGATCTCGGTACTTGATCCCCGCACCGGAACCCTGCTTCGGGTGCTTTCTCTACCCGGCTCGGGCGACAGGATCGCAGTTGCCGATGGCCTCGTGTACGTCTCGGCCGCCGGCACCAGCACCGTGCGGGCGGTAGACGGTGCCTCGGGAGAACCTGTCCGCACTTATCCTGTGACGTGCTGCGCAGAAGGCCCGCTGGCCGCTGCACCCGACGGCTCCGCGCTGTACGTCCCGGCCTCGGAGTTTTCCGAGCCGGTCATTCTGGAGTTCGATCCGCGCCGACCAGAGAGCCAGACTCCGAGGGTATTCTCCGTCGAGCCGCGAATCGTCGACGTCGCTGTCGCGATCCCAGACGGCGCAGGCACGGCACCGGAGGCGCACAGGGGCTGCAACGTGGCCTCTGCCTCGACGCCACTTCCCTTCCTTTTCCCGCTCGCGGTGTTCCTCGCGCTGGTGGGGGTTCGCGCCGTAGAGCCCGGCGGCGCGAGGGCCTGTAGGTCCTGCGGTCGAAAAAAACCGCCGTAGCGATAGTGCCTATAGCGCCTCTTCTACCGCCGCAAGCTGCGCTGGGAGATCTCCAGGATATCCGCTGCCACAGTCCACCCGAGTTTCCCGGTCATCGCGCGTGCAGTCACCTCTTCTGGTCTCATCGGTTACAAGGAGGGTCTGCCCGTGGAGCCCACTCCCGCTGGCCTTCGCTTTCGCCTGGGCAGCATGGGCGAGGATCTCATCGTGGGCGCGGCTGATCCTGCGGCAGCGGGGCGGGGCGGCACGCAGGAGGCTTGCGATGGACAGTGCTCGGCAAGACGGAAACAGGCTCACGGGGGTGCGCTGGGGCGGCACGGAGTGGGTCGCGGCGCGTTGCTGGTGCAGCGATGCCTTGTGTACGAAAGGCCGTATCGAAACATCCCATCCTCTATCGCTATTCCGCGCGGCGCTGTGTCGGCGTGTGCGGCTGCACGGACGTCCAGTTGTCCGCCGGCAGCTGCCGGCGGGCAATCGGGCTGGCATGGGGCGTCATGGTTATGGGACTTGTGGGATGTACCAAGCACGATGAACTTGCGCTGACGCAAACTCGGCCGCCGATCGTCACCGCGGCGCCGAGAGCGACCGCGAGTGATACCCCAAACATCACGTCATCGGTAACGCCCACCACTACCCCAACCGGTGCCCCCTTCGATACGGCGGCGCCGACCGCCACGGGAGCGCAGCGCGCCGCCTATACGATTACGATTTGTGCTTCCACGTTCGGGCCCGAGCGCCCGTGTCCAACGTGCGACATGGGCACCGTCCATGTGTTCCCGACAATGCGGCTGGACCCGCCGGCGGGTTTTCCACCGCGCCTGGAGATCGACGGGCTCTTGGCTGTGATCGAGGACGTGCCGCCAGGCCGCTACCCGCCGCATGTCTCGGGTTGCGCTCCCTAGGTTTGCTGGACCGACACGCCGGTCGAGGTCGTCGATCGCGACGTGTTCGTTTTCCCCAGGTCGATCCCTCAAACACGACTGGGCAGTCTCGTTCCACCCCCGACGCCAAGCCCGAGTTCGCCCTGCCGGACGAAGCACCGTGTGAAGTCGGTTGTCGAGGTTTGCCTTGTCCATCCAGTGTGCAACGAGAGGCCATGAATCAACAAGAGCTAGCTATGAGGCCTCGGACGTGGAGACGCAACAGCTCTCCCCTGATCGTACGCGCGACGACCGCCCGCTGCCTCCGTCCCCGTTCCACGGCAGTCAGGGCGCAAGACACCTCCGTCCGACGAGTCCCTGTTCCGGCGCCCGCCCGCACGGTGCCGGAAAGCAGACACTTCAATGGCCTCCGGGACGGTTCGCCTGACCCGCTGCGGACACGGCTCGGGCTGCGGCTCGCAACGGCGCGCGCAATGGGGTAGCGTGCGGCTGTACTCCGGGGAGGGAAACCGCGATGGGCATCAGCGACCTGGATGAGATCGTTCGCCTCGACCGCGCCCACGTCATCCATCCGATCACAGAGTTTCGCAAACAAGAGCGCAGCGGTTCGAAAATCTTCGTTGGCGGCCGGGGCGTCGAACTCGTGCTCGCCGATGGCCGCACGGTCCTGGACGGCTTTTCGGGGCTCTTCAATATCAAGGTCGGACACGGGCGCACTGAAATCGCGGATGCCGTCGCGGCGCAGATGCGCAAGCTCGCCTACTATCCGAGCTTTTGGGATTTCGGCAACGAACCCGCGGCCCGTCTGGCAGCAAAGCTGGTCTCTCTTTTGCCGCGGGATCGCCAGTTGACCCGCGTGCTCTTTCACAGCGGCGGCAGCGAAGCGAACGAGGCGAACTTCAAGATCGCGCGCCTTTACCACGCGCTGCGTGGAAAGCCGTCCAAAGTGAAGATCCTCTCCCGGCGCTGGGCGTTTCACGGGGCGACTCGCAGCGCCGGCAGTGCCACCTCGATCCTCGCGTACCACGCGTTCATCGAGCAGGATCCATCGCACGCGTACTTCGCACCCCCGTACTGCTACCGCTGCGAATTCGGGCGCACCTACCCGGGTTGCGCGCTGGCTTGTGCCCGCGACCTCGAAGCCGCAATCCTTCGCGAGGGCCACGAGACGGTCGCTGCCGTGATTCTGGAGCCCGTGATGGGCACCGGAGGCATTCTCGTGCCGCCGCCCGATTACCACGAGGCGATCCAGGAGATCTGCAGGCGGTACGACGTCCTCCTGATCCTCGACGAGGTCGTTACCGGCTTCGGGCGCACGGGTCGCTGGTTCGGAATGGAGCATTGGAACCTCTTCCCCGACCTGGTTTCGCTGGCCAAGGGCATTTCGTCGGGATACCTGCCTCTCTCGGCATCGATCATTTCCGAGCCGGTGTACCGCACGCTGCGCGACGCAATGCCCGAGGGGCTGCCCGTCATGTTCGGGCTGACCTACAATAACCATCCGACCTGTTGCGCCGCCGGCTTGGCGAACATCGAGATCATCGAGCGCGAAGGACTGGTGGAGAACGCGCGTAGAGCAGGCAGCTACCTCTTGGAGCGATTGCGCGATGCGTTCGGCAGCTCGCCCATCGTGGGCGAAATTCGCGGCATGGGGTTGCTCGCCGGCATCGAGATCGTGCGCGACCAGCGAACGAAGGAGCCGTTCCCCAACATCGAAGACCCGCACCGCATGGTGGCAATGGCCTTCGAGCGGGGGCTGATTGCCCGCGCGCTTTTTCAATGCGTGGCGCTGGCGCCGCCCCTCTGCAGCACGCAGAGCGATATCGGTCGCATGGTGAACATCCTGCAAAGCGTCTGGCCGGAGGCAGAGCGCAGCGCGCGAGCTGCGTCAGCCGCCTGAGGGAAACCGATGGCCGCGCGCCCAGAGGACACACTCCGCGCTTGTCTCGACCTGGAGTGCGAGATCCGCTCGGGCAGTCCGGGTGACGCGGAGCTGGCGCGCTCGCTCGGGCGCGGCCCTCTGGCGGCGTATGGCAACTACGAAGAGGTCCTGGCCCAGTGGCTCGTTCGACCGGACGTGCATACATTGGTGGCCGTGGTCTCGGGGACAGCCGTGGGGCTCGCCATGCTCCATTACTCTCGCGCCGGATTCCGGAAATGGATTGCGGACCTAGTCGCCATCGCTTTAGAGGCGCCGTGGACGCGGCGCGGCATCGGGAGAAAGCTACTGGAAAGCGCGGAACGCGTCGCTCGCACCAGCGCGCCCGTCGCGCCAGCGGTGGGAATCCGACTGGATGTTGCCGAAGATAACCTGCCCGCACGCCGCCTTTTCGAAAGCGCCGGCTTCCACGTAATCCGCACCCTGGAACGGTACTACGCTGGCGGCCAACGCGCCCTAGAAATGTGGAAACCCCTCCGTTTCACTTTGGTCACTTTGGGGGACGTAGTTTCATCCTCGCCGGGCGCTGCTCGTTCGCTTCTTCGAAAAAGCGGTGGTATGGGGCGCAGATAGGAACGAAACTCCGTCCCCGGAGGTGAAACATGCGCTTGGGAAAGGTGGGGATATGGACGTTCGCGCTCGACTTGCAGCCGGCGGCGCGCGCACAGGAGGCAGCAGCGCAAATCGAGGAACTGGGGTATGCGGCGATCTGGATCCCAGAGGCGCTGGGGCGAGAGGCTTTCGCGCACGCAGCGATTTTGCTCGCGGCCACCAAGCGCATCGTGGTGGCCACGGGGATCGCGAACATCTGGGTGCGCGACGCCATGGCGATGGCAGCCGCGCACAAGACGCTGACCGACGCATACCCTGACCGTTTCCTGCTGGGAATCGGCGTAAGCCATGCGCCCCTCGTGGAAGGCGTCCGGGGCCATCGCTATGCCAAGCCGCTCAGCGCCATGCGCGCATATCTGGACGCCATGGATGCAGCGCCTTTCCTGGCAGCGCCGCCGGCAAGGGAGCTCGTGCGCGTGATCGGTGCTCTCCACCCCAAAATGCTTCGCCTCGCTGCCGAACGCACCCGCGGTGCACATCCTTACTTCGTGCCGCCAGAGCACACGGCGAACGCGCGCGAAATACTCGGAAAAGGATCATGGCTTTTACCAGAACAGGCGGTCGTGCTGGAACGAGACGCCTCCAAGGCCAGGGAGATCGCGCGTCAACACATGGCAACGTACCTCGCTCTACCTAATTACGCTCGGAATCTCGAGCGGCTGGGCTTTGGCCCCCGTGACCTGGCAAACGGGGGAAGCAATCGGTTGGTGGACGCCATCGTCGCCTGGGGTGACGTGGACGCAATCGCAGCGCGCGTCCAGGCGCACTTCGACGCTGGAGCAGACCACGTCGCGGTCCAGGTCCTCGACCCCGACCCCCGCGCTCTGCCCCTGTGGCAGTGGCGAGAACTGGCACCCGCACTGGGCGTTTCATCTTCGGGGACGTAGTTTCACTTCTACCAGCTGGCCGTCGGTAACTTGCCGAAGAAAGTGGCGACAGGGCGTGCAGATAGAGACGAAACTACGTCCCCCAAAGTGAAACCCAAAGTGAAACGGGTGCTGAGCATTGCGGGGTCGGATTGTAGTGGCGGAGCTGGGATCCAGGCGGATCTGAAAACGTTCACGGTGTTCGGGCTCTACGGCGCGGCGGTAATCACAGCGGTCACCGTCCAGGATACCCGCGGCGTCTCATCCGTCGAGCCCCTATCCCCGGCCCTCGTGCGGGCGCAAATCGACGCTGTGTTGGAGGACATTGGCGCCGACGCCGTAAAGACCGGCATGCTCGCCACGCGGCCAATCGTGGTGGAGGTTGCCCGCGCGCTGCGCGAGCACGGGGTGGAGCGCCTGGTGGTCGACCCGGTGCTCCGCGCACAATCCGGCACGCCGTTGCTCGACTCCAGTGGCCTCGAAGCCGTCCAGCGCGAGCTTTTCCCGCTCGCAAGCCTTGTCACTCCGAATACCCAGGAAGCAAGCGCGCTGACGGGGTTGTGCGTAGCAACCCCCGGCGACTTGCGAACAGCGGCGAAACGCTTGGTCGAGCGCGGCGCCCGAGCAGTACTGGTGAAAGGCGGCCATCTGGGCGGCGGCGAGGCCATCGACGTGTTTTACGACGGTCACGTTTTCCACGAGCTGCGCGCCCCGCGGCTGAGCCCGGATTCCGCTCACGGCACCGGCTGCCTGCTGTCCGCAGCCATCGCCGCTGGTCTGGCAACCGGAAAGCCTCTGCTCGACGCGCTCGTCGAGGCAAAGCGCTTCATCACGGCGGCCATTGAACACGCCGCTCCCGTCGGGCACGGGAATCCGCCCGCCAACCCGCTCGCATGGCTGGGGCGCTGAGTGGCGCGACCACAGCGCTGCAGAGTTGCCGCGGTCCGCATGGGCAGGTATGGTGCAATGAGCATGGCGATGAGTATGGCGCAGTTGGCCGTGCAGCTCGGGCATCGAGCCCAGAGGGCAGTTGTCGCCGCATTGTCCCTGGCTCTCTTGACGCCGGCTATGGCTGCGGCCGTCCATCCTCAGCGGCACGCAGACTGCGTCGCCAAATGCAGCGAGCGCCTGCGCCCGTGCCTTGCCAAAGGGCACCCCGCCTTTCGGGATTGCCTGCGGCCGTGCCGGAATGCGCTTCGGGAGGCCGTGGCCGCGTGCACGCCCGCGGCCGACGCCACCAATTGCCCTGCTGCGGTCAAGGCGCAGCAGTGCCTGCACGCCTGCCGAGATGCCCGCCGCACAGAGGTCCGAAACTGCCTTGCTGCCTCGACCGCTTGCATCTCGCGCTGCAGGCTGGCGCCCGAGCCGGACCAGGGCAGGTAGCCCGGGCCGGAAGCGCGCGGGGTTGTGATCAGGCGCGATGATCAGCAATCCCGTGCCGGGCCCGATCGGGAAGCGCACAAGCTTTCCCCGCCATCCGCCAACCGGCCCGCAGCTCCCGAGAGGCGCCGCTTCCAAATGCCGAGCGATCCACGTCTCCCAGCGCGCTCTGCAGTGGCTCTCCGCAGCGCCACCGTTCACGGGGGAAAGCGGTCCCAGGAACGGGCGTCCCGCGTCACCCCTCGGCAGCCGCGCGCACGTCCACGGCCTCGCCGTTGCGCGGAAGAACGAGCGCGCGGCGGCGCCAGCGGCAGGGCCCACGGGCTTGCCTCCCCGCCGGCAACCGCGCCGCCGCCCCGGTGTCCCAGGAAATGGCTGACCTTTGGGCGCTGGCATTGGCGCTTCTAGCCCTTTGGCGAGGCTACACAACCAGGGCGCTCACCCGCGCCCCGAGCCCCTGGAGTTGGCAGCGCCGGTACGCCGTCGCCATCGACGCCCTCTTCATCGCGAGCTGCTCGCTTTCCGCAGCCGCTCTGTGGGGAAGGTGGTTCGCGAGCTGGATGGCAATGCCGCTCGGTCTCGCCTACGCAGCGATGATTCCCATCCCTTGCTACTTCGAGCGCGTAAACCGCATTCGCTGGTTGCACGCCCTGCGCAACGCTGTCTTTGCCGTAGTAGCCGTGACCTGTTTCGGCATAGGGATCGGATGGGTTCCTCGGAGACTCTTCGGCATCTGACCTCATCCGACCTGTGCGCCCAGGCCCATCCTCGGCGCTCCCTGCGGGCACCACTGCGTCCCGCGACCCGGCGAGCACGGGCGCTGCACCGAACCCGTCTGCCACAACCCCAACGGTCCAAGCTCATCGCCCCGGATGCAGCCTACGGCGCAGAGCTGGCGCGCCGCACCGGTCACCGTCCCCGCGAGCACAGACACTTGTACCGCTTCCCGAGCGAACCCACCGGGGCAGGCCCAAGGCCACAAGTCCGCCAGCCGCCGTTCCCTACCGACCGCCCTCTTTCGCTGTGGCACGACCCGGCAGCGGCCACGAGACCTGCACAGAGAGCGGCTGGCCAAGGCTCGCGAGGAACGTCTCGATAGAGTGCGGGTCGTAGCGATCAAAAGCGCGAATCACCATGTCCACATGGTGCGTTCCGCGGCCGACACCCGCCCAGTGCGAGAGCGTGTAACCGACAGCCGGGCACGTGCCGCGAACGCTTTCCGGCACATCGTCCCGCTCGCGATCCGCCACCGCGTACAGCGTGCGCCGCACGGACTGCAGCTCGGAACTGACGCGCAGCGCTTGGACGAAGGTCCCTTCCGGCCCGGACATGCCGAACCAATCGGAGGGCACGCCATCGAGGGGTACCGACCCGCCGCCGCAATCGACGCGCTCCGGCGCGCGCCCGTCCGCGAAGAGCCGGTATCCGTCGAATGACTGGAAGTCCAGATAAATCCGCACGGTCAGGTCTCCGAAGACGTAGCGCAAGTCGAAGGGCAAGCGCACGAGCACCGGGCCCTCGAACGCATCCGCTGTGAAGAAGTCCTCGGCCACAATTTCAGGATCCGGCAATCCGAATCCCACGCCGATGCGCAACCGCACTCTGCGGATCACGCGCACGGGCCCGTCTTTCCACGCCAGCACCTCGCTCCTCAGGTCTTCCTCGGTGCGGCGAAACTCCAGCCACCCCCACAGAATCCGAGCCTTCACCCGAGCCTTCAGCCGATCGAGCACATTCGGCCCCGGCTTGCCATCCGGCCCCACGAACGCAAAGGCCGAAGCGGTGTGCTTTCCGAAGGCCAACACGTAGCGGCGCGCCCGCACGGTGTCCGATGCTGCATCGTAGCCCACCTCGTCCCGTGTCGCCGCCGGCAGCGACCCGTCGACGACGAGGTAGGCGTATCCCGCAGCGCCGGTTACCGGGTCCCGGACATGGATCTCCGCAGCACCCGGCACTTCCGCTTCTTCACCTAGGTCCCGCGCACCGAACACCAGGAGATCGTTTTCGTCGAGCACAAAGGGCTTCTCGTCCACAGAAGCAAAGGGCCCACTCGGCAGGGCGAATTGGCCGGCAGCGTCGCGCTCGTCGACCTGAAACGGAATGGACTCCGCTTGCCCCCCTCGCACCCGCAGCAGCCCCAAGCGGTGCACCGCGACCCGAAAGGACGCGGGAAGCTCGCGCCCCTCGACAGCCACCGTCTTCCAGCACTCATCGCCGCACGCTGCGGCGCGCGCCGCGCCCGCGCGTGCGGCCGCGGCCACCAGCACCGCCCCGCAGAAAATCGCTGTCCTGGGCAGCCCCATAAGCGAACGCCTCCCTTCGTCTCATCCCGCCTCGTGCACGGACTGTCTTGGCCTGAAACCACTCCGCTCCTCTCTCAGCCACACCACAAGCGGGTTTGCGAAGCCTCGCGGTAGGCAGTGAGAAGGCGCGGTAAGGGCCGGACAAATGTGTCCGTTTTCCGACCGGAATTCAACCGATCGCTGCGGCTCGAGGCCCGTGCGACTGACCTCCGATGCAGGCGCTGGCCTAGCGCGGGCATGTAACGGAAACAGGTGGGAAACGTCGTGGGGATGGCGAGGCCGGCTGGTCGACCGCCGCAATACCCAAGCCGATCACCCGCCTGCTCCGGGGTTCCTACACCTTGGTCTCGCCCCCAGCGACGGCGGCAGGCGGAGCGCAGCGGCGCCGGCCGCTTCCGGCTTGCGGCGCCGCACCGCAGCAGGATGGGGACGCTGGCGATGCGGCTGCTAGAGAAGCAGAGGCGCAATTAAAGCTCCCGCGCCAGATACGCTCGCCCTGCAGCCGACGCTTCGCAGCTCGTGGCAGCGCTCGCCGCGCGGCAACGCAGAGGCCGTGTGCCCCTCGCTTTTGGAGTCCGCCGCTCGGCGCAACCGCGCCGAGCGAAACGCGCATCGTTCCCGACTTCTCAGGGCGGACACCCCGCGCTGCCGATCGGGGCCTAGAGGCATCCGCCGGGATCGTCCCACGACGGGCGCTCTTGCAGCCCCATGTACCATTCGCCAATCCCGAGCGCCGGCGAAACGAGAGACCCCCTTGCCGCGGAGTTACGCGAGCGAACACCTACGCAGCGCCGGCGCGGTGGGCTTCGCCTTGCCGCGGCTGGACGAGGTTTTCTCCATCACTCCGGTCCCGTTCCAAGCTGGCCGCCCGAAGAAAAGGAGGCCCGCGCGGTTCTCGATCCCCATCGCCGCGGCGAGTGCCACGGGCAGGCACACGGGGCAACGCAGGAGCCCGCCCGATCCCGCCCCTTCCTCCTCGCCGAGAGGCAAGTGTCGCTACCGTGGCGGGCCGCTGGAGCGAAGTCTCGCCTCGGGAGATTTCTTCGCGAGCGGCAAACTGCGCCTCCTTCTCAGGGCGCTCGCCTCCAAAGCCGCGCACGCCGCGCGGGTCCTGGTGAAAAGGCGACCGGTCCGAGCGGAGACCTCTCCCCCTTGCGCGAAGCGATTCTGCCGGACGCCGGCCGCCTGCTCGTTCACGCCCGCCGCGCCGTGCCCGTGCGCGGCGAACTCCGGCTCGCCTTTAGCGAGCCCTCTGCCCCCAGCCCTCGCGCCGCCAGTACGCCGGTCCTGGAAAAAAACCGGCTCCATCGCGCGCCACGCCGCCGCCCTCGGGGAGGCCGTCTCCACCGCCAACGTCCGCGCCCCCGCGCCCGCATTCGCCAGAAACCCAGTCCCGGAACACCTTGGAAGCTCGCCAAGGCGCCCGCTTCTGAGTTGCCCGGCACCAGCACTGGACCGCTACACACCCGCGCCTCTCGAGCACCGCTTGGGGCTCATTGCCATTGTACGGAATAACGCAGGCACACAGCGCGCCTCATGCCACCCCGGTCGCGCCCTCTCCTCCCAACAGCGCGCTCAGCTTCGCCCGCAAGCCTCCGAAGCTTCCGTTGGACATGAGCAACACGACATCGCCGCTGCTCGCTTCGCGCCCGAGGAACTCCGCAATTGCACCAGGCCCCTCCAGAGCCCACGCTGGTGTTCCCCCCACCGAGACCTCCTCCGCCACCGTCTCCGGCGAAAGCTGCTCGTCCGCCGGCACGCGATCCGTATCCTTCTGGACGACCGCACTCACGATCACGCGATCTGCGGCGCGGAGCGCTTGCGCGAACTCGCGCTGGAACACTCGGCGCCGGCTCGTGTTGGACCGGGGCTCGAACACAGCCCACAGCCGCCGCCGGGGATACCGCGCCCGGACGGCTGCGATCGCACCGGCCACGGCCGTCGGATGGTGCGCGAAGTCGTCGATGAGCACGATCCCGCCGAACTCCCCGACCAGCTCCTGCCGCCGCGCGACGCCTCGAAACGTCCCCAGTCCGCGCACGATCTCCTCGCTGCGGAGCCCCAGTGCTCGCGCCAGCGCATACACGCCCAGCGCGTTCCGCACGTTGATCTCTCCCGGCTGCGAGATCGCGGCGCGAGCCTCGACTGCACCCCGGTACGAGATGGAAAAGGCCGTTTCCTCCCCGCTGTCGGAGATTTCGGCGGCCCGCCACTGCACCTCACCCCGCAAGCCGAAGAGCTCCGCGGTCCCCTTGCAGTCGCGCGCCAGCTCGGCCGCGTGGGGGAAATCCCCGCACGCGAAGCACGGCGCGCCCGGCGGCAAGCAGCCGATCAGCTCTCGGAACGCCGCCTTGACGTCGTCGAGATCGCGGTAGATATCCGCGTGGTCGAACTCGACCGCTGTGAGCAGCAGGCATTGCGGCCGGTAGTGCAGAAACTTCGGCCGCTTGTCGAAAAACGCCGAGTCGTACTCGTCACCCTCGATGATGAACCACGGGCCGGACCCGAGCTTGTAGTTGCCGCCGAAGTTCCGTGCCTCGCCTCCGACCAGCAAGCTCGGATCGCGGCCGGCCTGCTCCAGCACCCACGCCAGCATTGCCGTCGAGGTCGTCTTCCCGTGCGTGCCGGCCACCACCAGGGACTGCTTGTCCGCCAAGAACAAGCGCGCGATCGCCTCTGGGAAGGAGGCATAAGGCAGCCCACTTTCCAGCAGCGCCGCCGCCTCGACATTCGACCGCGAGACTGCATTCCCGACGACGACCAGATCGGGGCGGCCGGCGAGGTTTTCCGCTCGGTATCCGTCATAGACCGGGATGCCCAGCCGCTGGAGCAGAAGGCTCATCGGCGGGTAGACGTTTTCATCGGAGCCCGTGACTCGGTATCCGCGCTCGTGCAGCATCCCGGCAAGTGCGGCCATTCCCACTCCGCAGATCGCGATCAGGTGCACGTGGCCCCCGGCCGGAAGCCGCCACGGCATCGAGGCCGGCGAGGCCTGCGCGAGCTTGCTCTGGCTTGGCATGGCTAGCGGAGCGCTTCGTGGATGCGGTCGTGAATAAACGGCCGAAAATCCCGGATCAAGTCGTTATTGCGGTCCGGGTGCACGCGATTCGTCAGCAGGATCACGAGGCGGTCTCGCTCGAGGTCGAACCATACCGAGGTGCCCGTGAACCCCAAGTGCCCCACCGAGTGCGGAGAGATGAACGAGCCCGCGCTGGAGGCGCCTGGCGTCGGTGTGTCCCAGCCCAGTGCCCACGTCGATCCCGGCACCGACTCGTCGCGAGTCCAGAACTCTCGGACGATCTTCTGCGGTACCATCGCGTGGTATCCGCGGAAGCACTCCCACAGCCGCCGCATCAAAACCTCGATGTCGCGCGCCGAGGAGAACAGACCCGCGTGGCCCGCCACACCCCCCATCGCGTACGCGTTATCGTCGTGCACCTCGCCGCACAGGATTTTCTTTCTCCACGGGCAGCGCTCGGTCGGCGCGATCATTTCCGGGATCGGCTCGAGACGCCGCGAGCGCAGAATGGAGAGGTCGACGAAGGAAGTCGAACGCAAGCGCAGCGGCCGAAAAATTTTCTCCTGGCAGTAGCGGTCCAGCGGTTGGCCGGAGATCTCTTCCACGACTTGGCCGAGCAACATAAAGCCCAGGTCGCTGTAAAGCGACCGCGTCCCCGCGGGGAACTCGGGCGGCTCGCGCGTGATCTCCTGGTACACGTAGGCCTTGGCAGCCGGGGAGGCGAAAAAGTTAATCTTCCCGTCTCTCCGCTGCACCTGGAGGACCTTCTTGTAGTACGGCCGCCAGGCGGGCAGGCCAGAGCAATGGTTGAGAAGATGGCGGAACGTGACGTGCGTTTTCCCGTAGACCCCGAAGTTGTGGAAAAACCGCGTGACGCGGTCGTCCAGCCGGATCTTCCCCTCCTTCACCAAGAGCATCACGGCAAAGGCGGTGGCCAGAGGCTTCGTGAGCGAGGACACGTCGAAAATCGTGTCCTCCCGCATGGGCGAGAGTTCCGGCTCCACGCTGCGATACCCGAAAGCGCGCAAGTAGAACACGCGGGTGCCCTCGCGCACGAGCAAGACCGCGCCGGGAAAGACGCGCCGCTGGATCGCTGCGTCCATTTCCCGCTCCACCGCGCTAAAGCTCATGGCCCACAGACCTGCGGGTCTCGTCGAGCTACAGGCCGGAACCCGCGCGGCGCCGCGTCGCAGTTGCGCCGCGGCGCTCTAGCGCAAACCTCCGCGCCGCCGGCCGGCTGCCAGCCGCTCTCGCGTGACATCCTGTGGCCGTTTCTGCACCCCTGGAAAATCGAAGGCAACAGCTCGCCGCCCGCATTTTCGCTCCGCGCCCCGCTGCTGGGCGCGGACCCAGGACTTCCCCGCGCCCCCGGGGCCGACAGCGCACCGGCAATCCGGCTCCCCGCAGCTCACTCCACCGCGGCTTCCAGAAACCGCAGTTCGGCACCCTCGAGCCGCGCCCGGCAGCCCAATGGCAGAGTCACGGTTCCCGTCCCATGACCGCTGGGCACGCCCGCCACCACCGGATAGTCCGCCTCGCCGCAAACCTCTTCTACCAGTTCCGCAAGCATCACCCCCTCCCCTTCGAAGCAGCGCGGCATCTCGCCAAAGAGGAGCCCCGCCAGCCCGTCCAACCAGCCCGCTTGCTTTAGCTGCGTGAGCATGCGGTCGATCCGGAAGGGCCGCTCGTTGATATCTTCGAGAAACAAGAGGCAGCCCTCCGTGCGCAGGGCGTACGGCGTGCCGATCATTGCCGCAACGACTGAAAGGCATCCCCCCACGAGCCTCCCCTCGCCGACCCCGGCTCGGATCACGGATGCAGCCGCTACCGGAGACACCAGGCTGCCCTCCAACATCGCGAGCAACGTGTCCAGTGCTTCCGGGCGCGCTGGGAAGCCCGCCACCATGGGGCCGTGAAAAGTAACCACGCGGCTGCGCTCCACGAGCGCATTGAGCAGAAAGGTTACGTCGCTGTGGCCCACCACTGCCTTGCGCGCCCGCCGAAACGCAAGCAGGTCGAGGCGCGAAAGCAGGCGGCCACACCCGTATCCCCCGCGCGCCGCAAAAATCGCCGCCACCGCTGGGTCGCGCACCGCGGCATCCAGATCGGCGGCCCGCTCCGCATCGCTGCCCGCCAGGTAGTTCCTGCGAGCCCCTACACTGCTCCCCAGGCGCACGCAATACCCGCGCGCCTCCAACATCTCCACCCCAGCCGCCACCGCATCCCCGTCCACCGGCCCAGACGGCGCTACCACCGCCACAACCTCGCCGCGCCTCACCCTCCGCGGTTTCACAATGGGGGACGTAGTTTCATTCCGCCCGAAAATCGGAGGAGGCTTCTTCATCGCTGCGAGGGATGCTCCTTCACCCGTACGAGCAAGAAGCCCTCTTGCGCCCGCCTTGCCCTCTGGCTCCTGGGAGACATCCGCACCGGATCAACAGTGGACGCGGGGGTTGCAACTCTCTGGACCGCACGCGGTATCGCTCGCCCGCGCGCAGTTTATACGATTCTTTACCCGCCACCAATCGCGCGCGACGGCTGTCCCAAGCCGCCCGCGGCCAAAATGCGGGTAGACTCACCAAAGTCACCCGCCCCGGCTCGACCCAGCGATGCAGGGCGATAAATTCGGGAGGGTCCTCGTGAACCCAACGCCGCGCCTCGGTTGGCCACAGCCGACGCCTTACTGCTGGCGCGCGCCCCTATAGCACTGCGCAGCCAGGCGCAGCAATTCGACCTCCCGGCGGGTCCGCCCGCCAATGCTTCTCCCGGCGATGCCCCTAATGACCCGGTCGCGCAAGGTACCGAGAGCCGCGAGGTTTCCGATCTGCCGCTGCGCCCCCGGCAGCCGAGCAACGCCGCCCCTGCAAGCTTCTCAAAGGCGTGCTCGCGCTTGGGCACGAGCGAATCACCCGCAGGAGCAACCTCGTCTTTTGCCGCATCCCGCGCGACGCGCCACCCACTCCCCGCGCCGGTTCCATGCGCGCTCCGAAGGCGGCGCGAGCCGCGACCGCACCTAATAGCCCAGGAAGCACCCGCCCCACAGAAGCCGCCAGACCTGACCAACACCACTTCACAGTCCCAAATGCAGCTTCCGCGACGGGTTGCTCGAAAAAAATGGCCGCTAACTGCCAAAAAAGTCGGAGATGAAACTACGTCCCCCAAAGTGAAACTGTGGCCTTGTCTGGGGGGCGGCAGCGGGCCTATAGTGCGAGGTGCGATGGGGGACATTTCGGGTAGGCGGCGGTGGCTCGCGCCGGTGGCCTTTGGCGCGGCACTGCTCGGGGCTGGCCCAGCCGCGGCGGACGAGTGCGACGTCGCGCTGTCGCTCATGGACCAGGGCCTGAGCGTGGTGGAGGCAGCGCGGCAATCGGGCATTCCATCGAGTGCGATTGCGGCGTGTATGCGCGCGCGGCGGCAGACGATTCTGGTGCCGAAGCAGAACCGGCGGTTCGGGCCCGCGGGTCCGCCGCCCGTGGGCGCTGCGGGTCCGCCTCCCGGAAGCGCAGCCGGGGATCCACCCCGAAATCCCGCCGGACCGCCGCCTCTCAATCCCGCGGGGCCCGGTCCGGGCGCTGTCGTCGAGTAGTCCTCTTCCGAACCGCCCGCGCGGCGGAAATCCCAGACGAGGAACAGACATGGAGGCGAGGGCACTTCCAAAGGAAAAACTTCTGTGGATGTTCCGCACGATGACGACCATCCGGGCCTTCGAGCAAAAGGTAACCGAGCTGTTCTTCACCGGGCAGATCCCGGGTTTCGTACACGTCTCGATCGGCCAGGAGGCCGTGCCCACCGGCGTGTGCGCGGTCTTGGAGCGCAGCGACTATATCACCAGCACGCACCGCGGCCACGGCCACTTGCTCGCCAAGGGCGGCCAGCTCCGGCCCATGATGGCAGAGATATTTGGCAGGCAGACCGGCTACTGCCGCGGCAAGGGCGGGTCGATGCACATCGCGAGCTACGATCTCGGCATCCTCGGCGCCAACGGCATCGTCGCCGCGGGCATCCAGATCGCGACAGGCGCAGCCCTCGCCGCGCAGTTGCGCCGCGACGGGCGGGTGGCCGTGGCGTTC
>JBBIUR010000049.1:17676-19579 GCA_037440145.1 Myxococcales bacterium
CCACGAATCGCTCAACTTGGCCGCGCTCTGGAGGCTGCCCGTCATCTACGTCTGCGAGAACAACGCGTACGCGGAGTTCACGGCGACTTCCGAATCCACCTCCGTGCCCGACATCTCTGTCCGCGCTCAGGCCTACGGCATTCCGGGCGTCACGGTCGACGGAAACGACGTGCTGGCCGTCTACGAGGCCGCGCGCGCGGCCGTGGGACGCGCTCGCGAGGGCAAAGGGCCCACGCTGATCGAAGCCAAGACGTACCGCTGGGAAGGCCACGTCGTCGGCGAGCAGGCGTTCATCCCCGACTACCGCAGCCGCGAGGAAGTCGAGCAAGCGCAGCAGAGGTGCCCGATCGAGCGCTTCCGCAAGGAACTCCTGGCCACGGGTTTCGTGAGCGAAGCGGAGCTCGAGCGCATCCGCGGCGAGGTGGAACACGATCTCGACGACGCCGTGCGCTACGCACAGGAAAGCCCATTCCCCGCGCTGGAAGAAGCCGCGCGGGACGTCTTTGCAGCGTAAAGGGGAGGCCACGCGATGCGGACGATCAGCTTCACTCGAGCGATCAACGAAGCCCTCGCGGAGGAGATGGAGCGCGACCCAGCCGTGTTCGTGATGGGCGAAGACGTGCGCGTCGGCGCCTTTGCAGCGACGCGCGGCCTGGTGGAGCGCTTCGGCCCCGAGCGCGTTCGCAACACGCCGCTTTCCGAAGCCGGCTTTGCGGGCGCGGGCGTGGGAGCCGCACTGGCCGGGCTGCGGCCAGTGGTGGAAATCGAGTTCGCCAGTTTCTTCTACTGCTGCTGGGACCAGGTCTGCAATCAAGCGGGTAAGCTCCGGTACATGTCCGGCGGGCAGGCGCGCCTGCCCATCACTTTCCGCTGTGTCTACGGCGCTACGGGCTCGGCAGCAGCCCAGCACTCCGAGGTCGTCTATCCGCAGTTCCTCTCCGCACCCGGGTTGAAGATCGTGGTCCCCTCGGACCCTGCCGACATGAAGGGCTTGCTGAAAGCCGCGATCCGCGACGACAATCCCGTGCTCGTCTTCGAACACGGGAGGCTCGGTGCCACGCACGGGCCGGTTCCCGACGGCGATCACGTCGTGCCTCTGGGCGCGGGCGCCGTGAAGCGGGAGGGCAAGGACGTCACCGCAATCGCAATTGGCGCCATGGTGCCAAAAACCCTCGCCGTCGCCGAGCGCTTGGCGGGCGAAGGCATTTCCGTCGAGGTGTTCGATCCGCGCACACTGGTCCCCCTCGACGAGGAGGGCATGCTGCGGTCAGTCGCCAAGACCGGGCGTGTGGTCATCGTCGATGAAGGGCACACTCGGGGCGGCGCTGCAGCCGACCTCGCCGCCATCATCGTGGACAGAGGCTTCGACCTGCTGAATGCGCCCATCAAGCGCGTCACGGCCCTCGACGTCCCGATTCCCTTCAGCCCCCCGCTCGAGCAGTACGTCCTGCCCGACGAAACCAAGATCGAGGCTGCGATCCGCGCTGTGCTCGCCTGAGACCTCGCGGCCCGCTCGGCGCACCGGGGGATCCGCACTTCTCTCTGCCTGGAGCTCCGCTATGTCGGTAGAAGTCGTAATGCCCAAGTTCGGCCTCACGATGCAGGAAGGTACCATCGAGCAGTGGTTCAAATCGGAGGGCGAGGCCGTGTCGGCCGGCGAGCCGCTCTTCGAGGTGGAGACCGAGAAGGTGCTCTACCAAGTCGAGGCGCCGGCTTCGGGAGTTCTCGCCCGCATCCTCTACGGCGCGAGTGCAAAGGTCCCAGTGGCGCAGGTGGTCGCCGTGATCGCCGGGCCCGGAGAGGACCCGAACGAAGTTGCCGCCCGCTATCCCGCGCCTGGGCGTGCGCCAGCCCCTGCCGCTGCGCCCGCGGCCCGCCAAGCAGCCGAAGCGAGCGAGAGCGG
>JBBIUR010000050.1:0-19020 GCA_037440145.1 Myxococcales bacterium
CGCGCAGCAAATCGGGCGCTACCGCGAGATCCTCGCCGACCCGCGCCAGGTGGACGAGGTCATCGTGGCCGAGTTACAGGAGATCAAGAACGCGTACGCCGACGCGCGGCGGACCGAGATCGTCGACGAGGGAACAGAAATCTCCGTCGAGGACACGATCGCCGACGAGGACATGGTGGTCACCATCTCCCACGGCGGCTACATCAAGCGCAACGCGCTCAGCCTATACCGGGCGCAGCGGCGAGGCGGGCGGGGCAAGGTGGGGGCGGCGCCAAAGGAGGAAGATTTTGTCGAGCACCTATTCGTCGCGTCGGCTCACTCCTACGTCCTGTTCTTCACCACGGCCGGAAAGGTGTATTGGGTGAAGGTGCACGAAATTCCGCAGGGAGGGCGCGCCGCGCGCGGCAAGGCAATCGTGAACCTGCTGCAGCTCGGGCCGGAGGAAAAGATTTCCGCGTTCCTGCCCGTACGAGAGCTCCAGGACGGGTATTTTGCGGTGTTCGCCACGAAGCGGGGCATGGTGAAGAAAACGAGCCTCCTCCACTATGCGCGCCCTCGCCGGCGCGGGATCCTGGGGATTGGGCTGCGCGCGGGCGACGAAGTCGTTGCGGTCCGATTGACGGATGGCACTCGGGAGTTGATCCTGTCCACCCGGAAGGGACAAGCGATTCGCTTTCCCGAACGCCAAGTGCGGCCCCAGGGGCGAGCGGGGCACGGTGTCCGCGGCATCCGACTCGCACCCGGGGACGAGGTAGTGGCCCTGGATGTCGTGCAGCCAGGCACTACGCTTCTGGCAGTGGCCGAGAAAGGATACGGCAAGCGGACGCCCATGGAGGAGTACCGCCTGCAGGGGCGGGGTGGGCGCGGTGTCCTCACCATGCGAACCACGGCCAAGACGGGAGCCGTGGTCGCCGTGCGGATGGTCTCGGACGAGGACGACATCATGCTCATCACGAACGGGGGCAAGGTGATCCGAACGCCCGTGAGAGGGATCTCCGTGATCGGGCGCGTCACCCAAGGGGTCCGGCTGATCGACCTAGGAGAGGGAGAGCAGGTCGTGGCTGTGGCCCGCTTGGCAGAGCGGGAGGAAGGGGAGTCCGGAGACGGCGGGGCGGAGGGCCCGGCCGAGCCCGCCGCGCTGCGTTGACACCGGTGGCGGCGCCGCACTATCGGTTGCGGATGCGCGATTCCATCCCATGGCGGCGGGTTGCCGTAACCGGCGCAGCAAGCGGTATCGGGAGGTGCTTTGCCGAAGTACTAGCGGAGCGCGGGGCTGAGGTTGCCGCGCTCGACGTCTCTGCGGCGGGCCTCGAAGCGGTTGCGCGCGACCTCGCGGGGCGCGGAAGGCGAGTATTCGCTCGTGCCGTCGACGTGGCCGACGGCGAAGAAGTTCGCGCGGCTTTCGCGGCCGTCGTCGGGGAGGTGGGCGAGCTGAACTTAGTCGTGCACTGCGCGGCCGTGCTGCAACCGGGTTTCTTTGCGGAGCAGAGCGCCGCGGATTTCGCGCGGGCGGTCCGGGTGGACTTGGTCGGAACCGCCAACGTCGCCCGGGCTGCGCTGGGAACGCTGCAGCGCACCCGGGGCGGCCTCGTGTGCGTGGCTTCGACTGCCGCAGTGCACGGGTGGCCGGGACTGTCGGCGTATTCGGCGGCGAAGTTCGGCGTCGCCGGCTTTTGCGATGCGCTCCGGGCCGAATTGGCGCCGGCCGGCGTGTGCTTCACCACCGTTTTCCCGCTCCTGATCGACACGCCGCTGCTGCAGGTGCCTGACCTCCCGCCGATTCTGCGGCGAGGGCGCCGCCTGCCGCCCCGCGTCGTCGTGGAAAAAACCCTGGCCGCAGCAGCGCAACGGCAGGGTCGGGTGTATGTGCCCGAGGTGGTTCGCGTCATCGCCTTTCTCCACGGAGCCGCGCCCTGCGTACTCGACTGGGTCGCACGGAGATTCGGCTTGCCAGGGTAGGGGCTTCCGAGCCCCTCGCTGCGCGCGCCGGGGAGACTGGGATGGCCTTGCGATACAGAGCGACCCTGGCCGTCCTCGTGGCGGGAGTGGCCGGGTGCGCCGCCTGGACGAGTGGGCCTGGTCCGAGTCCGACACGGGAAGTGGCCGGGTCGGTTCGGGTTGCCTATGGGCGCCAAGTCATGGTGGCCACCGCAGACGCGCGCGCCACTGGTGTGGCGCTGCAGATGCTGCAGCGGGGCGGCAATGCCGTGGACGCATTTGCCGCCGCGTCGTTCGCGCTGGCGGTGGTGCGACCGCAGTCGACGGGGATTGGGGGCGGTGGCTTCGCCGTGTTGCATCTCACAAGGACCGGCAGCGACCCGAGCGACATCGCGATGGACTTCCGCGAGCGCGCGCCTGCAGCTGCGACGCGCGAGCTGTTTCTCGAGCCGAGCCTGCCTCGCGATGCGCCGCGAGTCGGCGCGCTTTCCGTCGCGGTCCCTGGGTTCGTGGCTGGGGTATTGGCGCTCCACGAGCGGTACGGGCGGCTTTCGCGCGGGGAGATCCTCGCTCCGGCCATCGAGCTCGCGGAGCGCGGGTTCGTCGTTTCCGATGGGCTTGCGGCCGCGCTGCGTCAAGCGCATGCGGTGCTGGCGAGAGACCGCGAGGCGGCCCGCGTTTTCCTGCCCGGCGGGCGGCCTCTTCGGGCGGGGGACACACTCAGGCAGGAGGACCTGGGGCGCACCCTGCGGGTCATTGCGGAGCAGGGGGTTCCCGGTTTTTATTCTGGTAGCATCGCCGAGGCCCTGGCCCGCGAGGTCCAGATGCGTGGCGGCATTCTCGCCGCGGAGGACCTCCGCGTGTACCGGGCTGCCGAGCGCCCCGTGGTGCGAGCGCCGTATCGCGATGTGGAAATCCTTGCGATGCCACCCCCGAGCGCGGGCGGAGTGTTGCTGGTCGAGATGCTGCACATGCTGGCGGCGGCGAGCGCGAGGGTTCGCGTTTCAGACGCGGCGGACCGGCTTCACCTGCTAGCCGAAGTCATGCGGCGCGCCTATGAAGATCGCGCTCGGTACCTGGGCGATCCCGATTTCGTTTCCATGCCCCTCCGAGAGCTCCTTTCGCCCGAGTACGCTGCGCGCCGGATCGCCGATTTCGACCCGGATCGCGCGGCGGTGCCCGGCGCCGAAGCGCCGCGGCCGCTGCGCGTGCCCAGCACCACGCACATTTCCGCGCTGGATGCGGAGGGCAACGCGGTGGCGGCCACGGAGACGATCAACGCTCCCTTCGGATCGGGCATTGTGGCAAGCGGCACGGGTGTCCTCTTGAACAACGAGATGGACGACTTTGCCACGCGCCCCGGAGAGTCGAACCTTTACGGGTTGCCCTTTAGCGAGGCGAACGCAATTGCTCCGCGCAAGGCGCCGCTCTCGAGCATGTCGCCGACCGTTTTGCTGCGGGGCGGTGCAGCGTACCTGGTGGTCGGGACGCCGGGCGGTTCCACGATAATCACGGCGGTGCTGCAAGCGATCCTGAACGTTGTCGATCGTGGGCTCGATCTACCCGCGGCGGTGGCTGCGCCCCGCGTCCACCACCAAGCGCATCCCGACGTGCTGTACTGCGAGCCTGGCGCGGTACCGGAAGGCGTGGCCGCCGAGCTGTTGCGGAAGGGGCACCGCCTTCAGGAGCTGCGCCGGGTCGGGGATGTGCAAGCGGTGATGCGGCTTTCCTCGGGGTTGCTCGTGGGAGTCTCCGACCCGCGCGGAGAAGGGCGCCCCGGTGGGTACTGACTCGGCTTGCGGATAGGGGGCGAAGAAGCGGCAGCGCCCTGCGTACCTGCCCGACGAGGCGGTGCAATCGGGAGCGCTGGCCACGGCCGGTGCCGCAATGCTATGGAGAGGCGCTGTGACGCGCGGAACCCGCAGGTGTACGACCATGCGAGGCAGTTTGGCACGCGGCCGCTGCACAGTGGCCGCGATTGCAGCCGCGGCGATCGTAGGGGGCTGTGGCGGCGGTTCGCCACCTCCTCCCCCGAATCCGCTTTTCGTCAACGCCGCCGGGGGCAAGGACGGGAATTTGGGATTGGCCTCCGAGCCGCTGGGGACGATCTCCCGGGCACTGCAGATCGCTGGCGATGGCTATTTTGTGATTGTGGCTCCAGGCACGTACAAGGAAGCGCTCACCACGGACCGCGCGGGGTTTGCAGCGGCGAGGCGCTTAGTGGTGTTGGGCGACTTCACGGGGGAGTGGACGCGCGCGTTCGGCGGTGCCCCCGATCCGCGGCGCGCCGAGGTCATCGTCGACGCGACGGGTACGCGCCAGGAAGCGCTGAAGCTGAACAGCTCCCCCGATACGGTCGTGGACGGCTTCATCTTTCGCGGCGGTCCGGTTGTCGCCAATAAGAGCCCCCGCGCAGAGATTCGCAGCTGCGAGATCTCGGGTTCCCCCGGGGACGGCATCCGCGTGCAGGACTCCAGCGACGCGGTGGTATTCAACAACCTCGTTCACGACAACGAAGGCACGGGGATCGTCATCGTGCCCCAGTCCCAAGGGGTTCGGGTGTTGCACAACACTGTGGTGCGGAACAGGGAGAGGGGCGTAACCGTCGGCAACTCGAAGGCTGCGGCGCCCGGGGCGTTTCTACGCAACAACATCGTCCAGGAAAACGGACCTGACGGCGCAGACAACGTCAAGGTGTTCGCCTCACCTGACCCTGCTCTAGACTCCCTCCGGGGCTACGATGCGGACTACAATCTCGTGTTTCCCCCTGCATACATTCCCGCGAGCCTCCGGGAGAGTGCTAGGCACGACGTCAACCTGGATGCGGGATTCGTCAGCACGGACCCAAGCGAGCGCGAGGATTTTTTACTGCGCTGCGAGAACCCACCGAGCTGCACGCGGGGCAGCCCAGCACTGGATCGCGGTAACGAGCTGGGTGACCCTTACCGCACTTGCTTGCGCAAGTGGTCGGCGGTCGCCACGGGGAGGCAGGACCTGGGGCCCCTGGATCTCGGGTTTCACGTTCCCTTGAGCGATCCGCACTGCGGGAGTCCAGCACCGCCGAGGCCGACACCGTGAGCCTCGTAATAGGCTCAGGGGGCTTCAGTGAAAGCGGCCGCCGGCGCCGCAGCGGTGGGCTTCGGCGACCAACTGGCTGAGACACGTTCGGAGCTCCCGGCGGTTCACCCGCAACTTGCGGCGAACCGCCCGCAGTTGCCCGTCGCCCGCACGGCGGGCACGCAGGACGAAGTGCCGCCTGAGAAGGTGCGTGCGCTCGGCCACTAGGTGCTCGGCTTTCGCGAGGGACATCAGCCGCACCGAGCCGCCCTGCCGTTCCTCGGTGATGGCGATGAAGCGGCTCAGCAAGGAGGCGTGGTGGTTGTGCACTGCCTCGACCAGCGCACGGTCGCACCGGATCGAGGAAAGGAAAAAAGCCGTTCGGAATTCGCGTAGAGCCCGGCCAACATCCCCCGCAGCAAGATACGCGTCTCCCCGCTGCCGCCGTTGCTCGCGGCGGCGAAAGCCGAGCCGCTCGAGCCGCGCGATCAACCCTCTGCAGAAGCCGCCGAGCATCAAGCGCAGCACGACGGCAAGGACGGCGATTCCGCCACCGACGAGGAGGGCGGCAAACAGCACCGCGAGGATGCTCTTACTCATCCGCTGGGTTTCCCCCTTAACAACTCTTTCCGCGCCGGCTCGGGCGCGCCGGGAGCGGGCCCACGACTCTCGCCCTGCCGGCGTGCAGCTCCCCAGGTCATCGGGGCGGCATGCGCAGGGCTCCGTCCAGCCGGACCGTCTCTCCGTTGAGCATCGGATTTTCCACGATGTGGCACGCCAACGCAGCGAACTCGCTGGGCCGGCCAAGCCGCCGAGGAAAGGGAATTCGCGCGGCCAGGGCTTCGCGTTGGGGTTCGGGAAGCATCGCCAGCATCGGGGTGTCGAAAGTCCCTGGTGCAATGGTGACGACGCGGATCCCCAGGGAGGCCAGATCGCGGGCGATCGGAAGAGTCATGGACACCACGCCGCCCTTCGAAGCCGCGTACGCGGCCTGCCCGATCTGCCCGTCGAACGCCGCAATCGAAGCCGTAAGGACAATTACGCCGCGCTCCCCTTCCTCGTTCGGCGGATTGCTCGCCATCTTTGCCGCGGCGAGTCGCACGACGTTGAACGTCCCAATGAGATTTACCTCGACCACTTTGGCGAAGAGATCGAGGGGCATGGGGCCTTGTTTGGTAATCGTCCGCATCGCCGCCCCCACGCCCGCGCAGTGGACCGCAATATGGACGGCGCCAAATGCGTCGACGGCGCGCTGCACTGCCCGTTCGGTCTGCACGGGATCGGTGACGTCGGCGGGTGCAAAAACGGCGAGGGGAGCGAACGCCCGCGCCACGGCTTCGCCGTCCGACTGATTCCGGTCCACGATGACGGCGCGCGCCCCCGCTGCGAGCAGAGCCTCCACCGTGGCCTTGCCCAGGCCGGACGCGCCCCCGGTAACCAGGGCAATTGCTCCCTCGATTTTCATCTCTTCTGCCTCCTTTTTTCTGCGGGCGCTGCCGGGGGTGCGGCGTCACCCCAGGCCGCTCCCCGAATGCCCGGGACACTCGCGATGCGGGACTTCGTCCCAGCTTGTGAGCCAAATTGCGAGCTCGAGCAGGTCCGCGACCTCCCGCAACGGGGCTGTCGCGCCCGGTGAAAGAGAGGAGCGCTCTCGGTTCACCCACACGACGGGAATCGACAGCGCGCAAGCCGGCGCGATGTCGTGGTAGTGGCTCTGTGCCACGTGCAGCCAGCGCCGGATTCCAAAGCGGCGGCGCAGGATCTCTCCCGCCGCCAGGAAGTGCGCGGGAGACGGCTTGTAGGAGCGCACGTGCTCGGCCGTGACCGTGAAGTCGAAAGAGATCGAAAAGTGGCGCAGCGTAACGGCGAGCAAGTCATTGTCCACGTTCGAGAGTATGCCGAGAACATAGCCGGCTTCGCGCAGCCGCAGGAGCGCCGGGTTCGTGTCGGGAAACGGGCGCCATTGTGGGAGTTGAGACCGGAGGCAGTCCGGGGAGACCTCGGAACAGCCGAGCTGCGCCGCCGCCTCTCTGGCTGCCGCGGCGAGAATTTCCCGGTAGGGGCGGTAGGGACCGTTTTCCAGCCGCTGCTCGGACCGCACGTATGCCTCGAACCACTTCTCGGGCGGGACACTCGGCGCAGCACCCCCGGTTGCCCCCGCCAGGGCCGCCGCAATCCCCGAAGCCCAGTCGACCAGCGTGCCGTAACAATCGAAGGTGATGGCGTCGAAGTGGCGCACAGCGGACCCAAGAATCGTCCGAACTCTGCGTTGCGCTGGGAAAGGTGTCAACCGGGCGCCGATCAAATTGACTTCCGGCAGTGCGCTCCCTACAGTGCCGGCCTTGTGGGTGGGACCCGGATTGCGCTGGCTTTGGCCGTGCCGCTGCTCCTGTGCCCAGGCCGGGCGTCGGGCGGCTGGGAAATCCAGCAGCGCAACTACTCGCTGCGCTCCGACGGGCGGCCTCAGTTCGAGCGGGTGTCGCGCTTGCGGCTTGCGGGAGGGAAGGTGCGGCTGGACGAGGACCCTCTGGTGATCGTGATCGACTACGCGGCGGACCAGATGGCCCTCTGGCTTCCAGCACGGAAACTGTTTTGGAAGGGAAGCAGCGCCGACTACATCGCGGAGCTACAGCGCCCGCGGTTCGTGGGCAGCCGCGTTCCCGAAGGCGTGCGCCCGGCCATCGAGGTCACCGAGACGGATGGGATCGAGACCATCGCGGGGTATCGCGCGCGCAAGTACCTCGTTCGCGTGGACGGCAAGCCGTTCCAGGAGGTGTGGGTCGCCCCGGATCTTCAACTGGGCCGAGACCTGGACCCGCGGCAACTGCAGGAGTTCGAACAGCGCATCTCCGGCGCACTCGCGGGGCGGCGGCGGCGGGTCCACGAGGCATTGAGCCGCGATCCGGCATATACGGGATTGTACCGGAGGGGGTTTCCTTTGCGCTCTCGATCCTTTTACGGCAGAGCGGTGATCGGGCGCGAGGTTGAGCGCATCGTGCCGGCGGACGTCTCGGCGGGTGAGTTCGCCGTGCCGGAGGGATTTCTGAAGGCCGGGCTACTGGACGTGTTGGAGGCTCGCGATGATCGGGGTCGGTGACGCGGCACCAGACTTTACGGGAGCTCTTGCAGACGGCCGCCTTCTTCGCCTTCGCGATTTCCTGGGCCGCCGCCACGTGATCCTTTACTTCTTCCCGCGGGATTTCACCCCCGGCTGTACCCGTGAGGCCTGTCAGTTTCGGGATCGGCGAGCTGAAATTGCGGCACTGGACGGCGAGGTGATCGGCGTGAGCCTGGATCCCCCAGGGCGGCACGCCGCCTTTGCGCAGGCCTACCAGCTCCCGTATCCCCTCGTGAGCGACGGCGGCGCGCGTATCGCCGCTGCTTACGGGGTGCAGCGGCTCCGGGGATGGTTGCCGACGCGGCGGGTGACCTTCGTGATCGCGAAGGACGGTATCGTGCGGCGGGTGATCCAGTCCGAGTTCGGCATCGACCGCCACATCGACGAGGCGATCGCGGCGCTCCGAGACCTGCAAGCCGCGTGCTCCGGCAAGTAGAGGGCGGGCGGCGGCGGCGCCCGCTTCGGCGCGTTACGGGGCAGAGCCACTCGACCCGCGGATAGTCGCAAGGAGCTCGCGCACTACCGCTCGATCGTCGAACGGCAAGCGCTGGCCAGCCACGAGCTGGTACGCCTCGTGACCCTTGCCGGCGATGACCACGGTGTCTCCAGGGCGCGCTGCGGCGAGGGCGATGCGGATAGCCTCGCGCCGGTCGGGCTCCACGTGCACGGCATGGCGTCGCTCCGCCGGCACGCCAGCCAGAATCTCCGCGATGATCCGGTCGGGGTTTTCGTTGCGCGGGTTGTCAGAGGTGATGATCACGCGGTCGCTGTGCCGGGAGGCGATTTCACCCATGAGCGGCCGCTTGCCGCGGTCCCGATCGCCGCCGCAACCGAAGACTGCGATCAGCAGTCCCTGCGTGAGGGAACGCGCGCTCCGCAACACGCGCTGCAGGGCGTCGGGCTTGTGGGCGTAGTCGACGAAGACGAGGAAGTCCTGCCCGCAGTCGATACGCTCGAAGCGCCCGGGGATCGGCGGCGTGGCCAAGATGCCGCGCTGAATTGCCGGGAGCGGCAGTTCGAGCGCGACGCCGGTCGCGATCGCAGCCAGCGCGTTCAGCACGTTAAACTCGCCAGCGTGCGGCAGATCGATATGCACAGCGCCGCAAGGCATCCGCGCGAGAAACGAAAAGCCCCACTTCTCGCGACGCAGGTTCTCCAGGGTGACGTCCGCTCCGGGGAGGAGCCCGTACCTCAGCAGGCGCCCCCTGCTCGCTTGCGCGACGTACGATCCCTGCGGATCGTCGCAGTTGACGACCGCTACGCTGTTTTTTCCGCTGGCTGCAAGCCCTTCGAAAAGGCGGGCCTTCGCTCGCAGGTAGTGCTCCATGTCGGGGTGAAAGTTCAGGTGATCCTGGCTGAGGTTCGTGAATACCGCGACGTCGTACGCGATCCCCTCCACGCGGCGCAGCTCCAGGGCGTGCGACGAAACCTCCATCACGACAGCGGTGACACCGCGATCCAGCGCGGTGCGCAGCAGCGCGCCAAGCTCAGGTGCTTCGGGCGTCGTTTGCAGCGCCGGGATGATTTGCTCCCCGATCCTGTGCTCGATGGTTCCGAGGCGCGCCGTGCAGTGGCCGGCGGCGCGCAGGACCGAGTCGGTGAAGAAAGAGGTCGATGTTTTGCCGCTGGTTCCCGTAATGCCAACCATGAGGAGCCGCCGGGAGGGGTGGTCGTAGTAGGCGCACGACATGGCCGCGAGGGCTTCCCAGCAATCGCGCACGCGCACCACGGCGACCCCCGGGGGCACGGGGCAGGACGGCTGGCGTTCCACCACCAGAGCCGCGGCCCCGCGCTCGAGGGCGTGCGGGATGTACTCGTGGCGGTCTGCGCGCACTTCGCCGCCTTCTGCCCGGTATCCTGGGATGCACACGAACACGTCCCCGGGCTCTACGGTGCTCGAGTCCGAACGAATCGCACCAATCGGGACGTCCAGCGAGCCGCTCGCTTCGACAATCTCGACCTGGCCGAGCAAGTCTGCAAGCTCGCGCTTCGCGCGCCCTGCCGCCGGCGCTCCCGCCGCCCCCGGCGCGGGCAGATCGCTGCGATTCCGCTGGAGCAAGCTGGGTGGGCCCATCCTTGCGGCCGACTCTACCTTCCCCGCTTGCATTTGCCAATTCGAGGGTAGACCGGGGCCTGCGCTCGGGAACAGCACGCGCCACGGGAGAGAAGGGGTAGTCTTGCTCTCCACCGCCGCTCCGGGCAGCCGTTACGGGTCCGGAGACGGGAGAAGGAGCCCGCTCGCGCGGCCGTCGGCCGGCGATGAGTGCCGCTCAGCGCCCGCCGCGCAGCGGCAAGCGCTGGAACAAGCCGAGGACGATGACCTGGCGGACGCTGTCGAGGTCGCGCGCCGTCCATCCCCTGGACGCCGCGCTCGCTGCCGTCGCCCGGGCCACTTCCAGCAGGTCCAGGCGCCGGCTGAACAGGAACGTCAGCGCGGCTCCGTGCAGGAGGTCTGGAACCAGGCGCCGGGACAGCTCGTCAAAAGCGGCCTTCGTTCCTTCGCGGATGCGCTCAAAGCGTTCCTCGATTTCCCGATCGGGGGTGTAGAGGAACGCCCGGATTTCCTCCCGGAGCTGCGCGGTGAATGCGTAGCCGTCGAGGCCGCCAAAAGCCCTGGTGAGCGCGGGCAAAACTCCTGCCTGAAGCATCTTCAACTTGATCGCTCCGAGCCGCTCGATGCGCTCCCCGTGATCCGTGCTCGTGTTCACCGCAGCAACCAGGTCGCTTAGCTGCGCGAAGGCGGAACGGTTGCTACCGCTCGCCACAAGCAGGCGCTCGATCGCGTACAGCGCGTTGAGAAGCCGATCGTACTCTTCGCGGATGCCTGTGTTCCGCAAGGCGCGATCGACGTATGCAAGCGGACTTAGTGACTCGGAGCCCGAGCCCCGGGCAAAGTGCTGCTCGAGCCGGCGTGCGGCGTGTACGAGGCCCACCACCAGCACGAGAGCGGCGAAGAAAATCTGCCCGCTCCGCAGAACTTCCACTGGCCACGCCGGGGCATCGGACCTGGAGCCCTTGGGCTCGGGACGGAGAGCCGCTCGCGCATCGGCAACGCCGAAGTTCACTTTCTCCTCCATGACTCCGGTGTCCGCGGGTGCCGGTCGCTGTGCACCCAGCCGCTCGTTGCCCGCGGGGGTCGGGGGCACATCGGGAACCGCTGCCGCAGGCGGCGCCCCGGCCTCGTTTGCGGCAGCGAGCTGGGCTATGGGGGCTGCCGTCGGCGTATCTTCCGCGCGCGGAATCGGTGCTGGAGCGACTTCCCCGATCCGTGTGCCCTCTCCGGAAATCGTCGGCTGCCGCGCACTGGGAACCTCCGTCCCGGCCGTTTCACCCGCCGGCCGGTCGTGTACCTCGATGAGGTCGGACCGCACCCAGCCACTACCGAGCTCCGTAGCAACCCGGTACCAGAGGGCGCCATCGACTTCTTCTCGGCCTAAGATTTCCACTTCGGAGCCGGGAGGGAGCGTCCGGACGTACGTGTTCTCCGCGATTCGAGGTGCGCGGCGGAGGTTTGCGGCGGTAAGGGTGTGGCCGGCACTTGGGAGCGGGCTCGAAGAGCCTATCGCTTCAACTTCTGGCGACGGGCGGGCCTCGGACGGGGACTCGGCGGGGACGAAGTGAATCAAGTCGGCCCGGACCCAGCCGCTGTACCCGCCCGCGGTGACCTCGAACCATCTGGTGCCGTTGACAAACTGGTTTCCCACTACGGTTACCTCGGCGCCCCGCGGCAGCGTAACGAGGACGGTGGAGGGAGATTCCACCGGGCTCGTTCTTAGATTGGCGTTGGCAATGGTGTACGAACCAGCGAGTCCGGGCGAGGACCAAAACACCACTATTCCCGTCACGACTGCCGCAACAGCACTCCGCATTTCCGAGATCCTCGTGTCCACACAGAGAGTCCTTGGGCGCCGCGCGGTTGCGCAAGGACTGTACCATGCGAAGTGCCTGCCATTCGCGCGCGCGCCCGGAGAGGGCCGCGCATTTTCGTACCGGAAGCGGTCCGTGCGGCGGGTAGCCGAGAAGGCTCTAAGCTCGTCGCGTGGCTGCTCACCGCGCTGGGATTCCGGGAAAAGGCCGGGCAGCCCGCGACTGCATGATGCCTTCGCGCTCGCGGAGCCCGCTCATGCTCTCTACGTTCCCCGTGTACTGCAGCCCCTGGCGGAGCATCCAGACAATGCCTTCGGCGGCCACTTCTGGCGGCTCCCAGCTGGAGTGGTCTGCGCCGGGCAGGTTGGCCAGAAACCCTTCGGAGGCCACAGGAACGTCGATGCGGAAGCAATTGACGGCGATGTTCCACTCTCGGAGCTGTTCGGCGGCGTCGACGGTCAGGCGCTCCAGTCCCGCCTTGGAAATTCCGTACGCCATCAATCCCGGGAACGGATGCTGCGCGGCAGCGGATGATACGTTCAGGATTCGCCCGGCGCGGCGCTTTTTCATCTCGGCGGCCGCCGCGCGCAGCGCCACGAAGGGAGCGCGGAGGTTGACCTGAAGGATCAAGTCGAAACGGCGGAGCGAGATCTCCAGGTCGCCGGGGAACGTGATCGCCGCGTTGTTGACGAGGATGTCGAGGCGCCCGAAGTGGTCAACCGCCGCCTGGATCATCTGTTCCGCAGCCCCTTCCTGCGCGAGGTTGGTCGGGACGGCGACGGCTTCTCTCCCGAGTGCGCGCACGGCACGCGCGGTCTCGTCGATCGTCCCCGGCAGTTTGACAGGGGCCGCGTCGGTAGCGCGAGCCGCACACACGATGTGAGCGCCGGCGCGAGCGAGCGCAATGGCGGTCGCGCGGCCCACGCCGCGGCTCGCGCCCGTCACCACAGCTACCTGATCGCGGAGGTCTTCGAGGGGCACCGGGCCGAGATTACGGGTACCGGCAGCGGCGAGTCAACTGCGCCCATCGAGCCGCCAGAGCCGGCCGCAGCGATCTGTCAGTTACCCCCGTACTCGTCGCTCGCGTGAGCGAGCAAGTGCTCCAGCAGCTTTTGCTGCGCTGCTTGGAAAGCGAGCATTCGGAGGATTTCGTGCGCCTTGTGCGCCAGGGGGACGGAAGCCAGCAGCCCCACGACCTGGGCTGGCGAGAGGCTGTCGATTGCCCTTTCCATCTCCTCGATGACCTCGGGTGGGATGCCATCGATGTTGGCGGCAGAGATCGTATCGAGCAGGGAGGCGTACCGTTGCTCGAAGCTGCGCTTTGCCGCGGCTAAGTCCTCCGGGGTGTACTCCACCCGCAACTTGCTCGCGGCCTTGGCGAACAAGCGGTCGAAGGCATCGAGGATCACCTGGCGTCCGCTTTGCACGGCGTATACGTAATCATGAACGGGGAAAGGGCAAGGGCCTCCAGCAACTGCGCTCCGGGGCGCGTTGACAGGAGTTCTCGGCTCTCCTAGGGTTTTTTGAAGATGCGGGCTGTTGCTCTTTCCCTCGCAGCAGCGCTGGCCTTGAGCTCGGTCAGCGTGGGAAGCGCTCAGTCCGTCTACATGTGGCGCGACGAGCGCGGCGTCCTGAATTTCTCGGACCAGCCTCCGCCGACGGGTGTGCGGGGCGTCGAGGAAAGGGTTTTGGAAGGCCGCACGCCTCCGGTGGCCGGCCCCACCCCCGCGCCAGCCGAGGGGTCGGTGCCGGGCGCGGCCGCGGGTGGGGAGCCAGGGGCCGCGAGAGCCGGGCAGCGGCAGCCCCGGGAAGAAGGGCCCTCGCGCGTGGTGCTTGCACGGCAGGAGGTCGAGCCGGTGTCGCCTGATGTCCGCGAAGTAAAAGGAACGGTCGTGAACACCGGGGGCACGACGGCGCGCCGAGTTGCCGTCGTGTACAGGATCACGGATCCGGGACAAGGCACCCCGTGCATCACAGGGGAAATCCCCGTCGAGCCAGAGGATCTGGAGCCCCGCGCGATCGGGCACTTTGCTGCTTTTCTCGAAACCCCCTGTTTCCGAGGCAACGCTGGAATCGAACTCAGTCCCGCGTGGGACTGAGTCCGCGCGTCCGCCCCGCATCGCGCTCCCGGGCGGCTCGAAGCGATTTCGCGCTTCCCCGGGCGCGCAGCGCGGTCGGCCACCCGCTGGTCGGTGCTTGCCCGGGCGGAGGGGGTTTTGCCAGTCCCGGCGGCTTTGCCTCCTGCGCCCCGCTGTGCAGGAAGTAGGGCTTATTGTATAAGAGCGCCCATGATCATCGTGATGAAGGCCGACATTTTGCCCGAGTCGCCCGAGGTGCAGCAGGTGATTCGCATGGCGGAGCGCTACCCGGACGTCCGTGCCGTGGCGCGGAAAATCGAGGGCGTGACGCGAGTCCTCACCGAGATTTACCTGCTCGGGCCCACGGCAACTGTCCCCCAAGAACCGTTCGAAGAGTTTCCAGCGGTGGAGAAGGTCATCCGCATCCGCGAGCGCTACCGCGCTATTGGTCGACACGAGGGCCAAGCCGACGCGATCGGCTTTGTGTACAACGGCGTCCGCTTCAGTCAGGAGGACTTCTTGATCTTCGCGGGGCTTTGCGCCGTGGACACTCGGGAAAACGTCGAGGCGATGTTCCGCGCCCTGCGGGATGTGGGCCTGACCACGACCCGCGCTGGCGCGTACAAACCGCGCACGAGCCCTTATGACTTCCAGGGCCACGGGAAAGCCTGCCTGCCTTACCTTTTCGAGCTGGCCGGCAAGTACGGCATCAGGGTCATCACGATGGAGGTCACGCACGAATCTCACATCGACGAGATTCGCGAGGCGTTGGCGGCCTCCGGCCACGCCACGGGCGTGATGTTGCAGATCGGGACGCGAAATGCCCAGAACTTCGAGTTGCTCAAGGCGGTCGGGCAACAGAACGAGTTTCCGATTCTGTTCAAGCGCGGCATGGGCATTACCCTCGACGAGTCGCTGAACGCTTGCGAGTACCTGGCGAACAGCGGCAATCACCGCATTGTGTTTTGCCTTCGCGGCATGAAGACCAATCTCGGCGATCCCCATCGCAACATGGTGGACTTCGGCCATGTCCCGGTCGTCAAGCGGCTGACCCGCTTGCCCGTGTGCATCGATCCTTCGCATTCGGTGGGCAAGAAGGCGGTGGCACCCGACGGTCTGCTCGACATCCACCATGTGACCGCCCAGGGAATCATCGCGGGCGCGAACATGGTGCTCGTGGATTTTCACCCCAAGCCCGACGAGGCCCTGTGTGACGGCCCTCAGGCCTTGCTGTTGGAGGAGCTGGAGCACTTCGTGCGCGACGCGGAGCTGGTCCGCAAGGCATACCTCGAGCGCCTGCGGCTCCGCGAATCCATGATGGGCGGCGAGGCGCTCGAGCAGCGCGCAGCGTCGTGAGACGCCGGCTCACGTGCCAGGAGGTAGCGCTGCCGCGGGGTCGGTTGCGGGGGGCGGCACTGGGAATGGGGGTGCAGTTGGGGATAGCGAGATGACCGGAGTGCACTTTGGGGCGACGCTACCGCAGATCAAGCGGACGTGGGAAGAAACGCGGCTCGTCGCGCAGGAGTACGACCGGCTGGGTTTCGGCTCCGTGTGGCTGAGTGACCACCTTTATGGCATTCCAGGGCCGCAGCTTCCGATCTTCGAGGCCTGGACCACGCTTGCCGCAGTGGCAGCGGTCACCGAGCGGGTCGAGTTGGGAGTCTTGGTGTCACCGGTGGGTTTTCGCAACCCGGCACTGCTGGCCAAGATGGTGGCGACCGTCGATCACATTAGCAACGGCCGGGCGATCCTCGGTCTCGGCGCGGGCTGGTTCGAAATGGAGTTCACGGGGTACGGCTATCCGTTTCCGCCGCTTCGGGATCGGCTGGAACAGCTCGACGAGGCTGCGACCCTGATCAAGAGGCTTTGGTGCGAGCCGCAGGCGACGTTTTGCGGGCGGCATTTTCGGGCCCACGAGGCGTTCTGCGAACCGAAGCCGGTCCGGCAACCCCACCCGCCCGTCTTGATTGGCGGAGGAGGGGAGAAAGTCCTCTTGCGCCTGGCGGCAAAGCACGCCGACATCTGGAATAACTTGGCGGTCAACCAGGCCGAGCTCGGCGTTAAGGTCGCCAAGCTTCGGGAACACTGCCTCGCGCTGGGGCGCGACCCGTACTCGGTCACTGTCTCCCAGCAGTGCCTGGTGGTCATTGCGGAAACCGAGGCCGAGCTTGCGCCCAAGATCGAGCGAGCGCGGCAGATTTACGGCGGGCACCTGGGAGGGGGTGGACCCTTGAGCATCGAGGGTACGCCGGATCGGTGCGCGGAAAAGATCGCCCAACACATCGAGCTGGGCTGCACGATGTTCGTCAACGAGTTTTTTGGTCGCGATCCCAGAGAGCCGGCGCGGCTATTCGCAGAGACGGTCATGCCGCGTTTTGGCTGACGCGGCTACGCGAAGCCGAGGGCAGGCGGCTTTGCAGCGCATCGAAGAAGGTGCGAATGCGGCGCGCGTTCGCGCCGATGTCTCCCTTCCCGTCGCGGGACTTGGACCTCATGTGGACGGCGCTGCCGTCGGGCATTGGACGTACCTCGATGACGAAGTCGTCGCGGAACCGAAAGACCCGAGTCGTGCTCACTCCTTCCACGGTCCTCCGTAGGGGATCCGTGTGGACCACTTCCCACCCCGGCATGCTCGCTGCCGCTCGGGCGGCTTCTTCGAAGACCACCGCGGGTGGCGCTGTTGTGCGCAAGGGCCCGAGGTCGGGGTACGCGGATCGCTGTTGAGCCGCGAAGGCGGTGGGGTAACTCATGTCCCGCCCCTGGTTTGTGGGGAGGTTGGCGACATGGACAAATTGCGGCGGGTTTTCGAAGTCCGTGGTGATGTCGTTGATCCGCGGATACTGCCTTCCCGGACTTGCCAGGGCGCCGAACGCGGCCAGCACGGTGGCGCTCGCCGCGAGACCTCGCCCGGTGTGCGCACGCGGTTGTCGCTTCGCGAGCACGAGGCCCCAGAGCCCTGCGAGCACCCCTGCGAGACTCAGCAACCCTCCAAGCGCGAAGAGCAAAAAGCCCGCGAGCGGGGATACCAACTCGGTGTGGGCGATGAGCGGCCCCCCGGTGAAGCTCGCCGCGGAGAGAAGGCCGAACCACCACGCGGAGCTCGTGGGCTGGGCTGCGAAAGCAGGCTTGCGCGCCTCCTTGGAGCCAGGGATACGAGTCACTGCCAAGGCCCTATCCGGGATTGCTGACTCGCGCTCATACGCTACGGGGCGAGTGCGCGCAAGACCATGCGCTCGCGCGCGCGTGCAGCGCCGCGGCCCGGTGCGGCCGCACCGCGGAGTGCACCGGGAGTTTTACCGCTCCGGCGGGTCGAGAGTTGTTCCGCAGTTCCTGTGCGCCTATGTTTGCGGTCCGCGTGTGGAACTCGTGTTGTGGGAAGGAGGGAAAAGGCGATGACGGCTGACGAGAAGCTTCGGTTGGCGGTGAGCGTGGCGCGCGCTGCGGCCCACTCCGGGGAGTATCGCCGCCTCGATAAGCTCATCGAGATTGTCTACCGCAAGTTGAACGAGCTGGCCCCGCCGCACGAGGAGGCGGCGGGCGAGCCGGAGCGCGATTTTCGCCTCTGAGCGCCGCAAAAAAGAGGGCGGGGCCGTGCCGCCCCGCCCTTGCCGTCCCCCTGCGCGCCCGGGCTCTAGATTTTTCCTTGCAGGAAGAAAGCGATCACCAGGGCGTAGATGGCCAGGGCTTCCATAAACGCGATGCCGATGATCATCGGGGTCTGGATGCGGTCGGCCGCATTGGGGTTGCGGCCGATCGATTCCATCGCCGCGGCAACAGCTCGGCCCTGCCCCAGGGCAGCGCCAACCCCTGCGATTCCAATTGCCAAGCCAGCAGCCAGTGCGATCCAGCCCTTGCTCCCCTCGGCGGCCGCGGCTTCTTGCGCCAGCGCCGAGCCGCTGTTCAGCAGCCACAGCCCCACGGCCAGCGTTGCGGTCCGAAGTGTTCTTCGCATGAGTGCTTCCTCCCTTCTGCCTGTCGAAACGCCCGGGCCACGCCTCCTCTTGTCCTCCTCGCCGCTCCTCGGCCCCGCGGCGTTTCGGAAATTCGCTCAGTGCTCGTGGGCAACCGCCAGCGCGACGTAGATGATGCTGAGCAGCGTGAACACGAACGCCTGCACCAGCGATACGAAAGCCCCAAGGACGTAAAAGACCACCGGGACGACCAGCTTCGTGAGATCGGTGAAGATCTCGAGCACCAGGTGGTCTCCGGTCATGTTGCCAAAGAGACGCAGAGCCAGGGAAAAGGGCCGCACACAGTTATCGATCAGCTCCAGAGGCACCATCAAAACACCGAGCCACCAAATCGGGCCGACGAAGTGGCGCAGGTACCCTACCCCGTGCTCGGCGAAGCCGTAGTAGTTGTACATGACGAAGGAGCAGACCCCTAAGGCGAAGGTCACGTTGAAGTTGCTGGTGGGTGGCGCGAAGCCCGGGATCAGCCCGGCGAGGTTCGCGACCAGGATGAACAGGAAGAAGGTCCCGTAAAGCGACACGTACTTGCGGCCGCTGTGCCCGAGCACTCCCTCGGCGATCGAGGCGAATCGTTCGACGTAGATTTCGAGCACGTTGCGCGCGCTGAGCCTTCCGTCGGGTACGGCTGGGTCCGCGGCCGCAGCTAGCTGGCGCCGCGCAATCCACGCCCAGAGAATCAGGAACAACCCGACGAGCGTCGCTGTCACGGTGTGATCGGCGACCCCGGAAATCAGCGATGGCCACGTGAACGCGTGTTCCATGACTCAGTTTTCTCTTGCTGCCGGGGCAGCAGCCATCTGCCGGGAAGCCTCGATTGCGGCCGCCAGCGGGAACAGTGCCACTCCAGCGGCGAAGCTCATCCCGTTTACCGGAAGCATTCGAAATAGCAACCCCACGGCACCGAGCAAAACGCCCAGCTTGCCCGCCAGGATGGCGAGAGCCGCTGCCCGCCTGGCCCATCCTCCCGGCCGCACCGCGCGGCGCACCAGCG
>JBBIUR010000051.1:0-19016 GCA_037440145.1 Myxococcales bacterium
TGCCCGCAGCCGGCAGCGCGCGGTCAGTAAACCCACTTGCCGTCCTGGTAGCGAAAGATCTCCGTCACCTCGGTCACTTCCACGATTTCCGGTGCACTTGCTTTGGCCGCAGCGATCGACTCGCCGCGCTTCCGGTAGCGCACCTCCTGGTAGCTTAACTTACCGATCGGGACCTGCCCCGGCTTCCACTCGCACCGGTGGTCTTTGCTGTACCCCACGTATTCTCCCTCAAAGCCGCTGCCCGCCCGTCGCCATTTGATCTGTGAGAGATTGTCTCGCTCGCGCGCGGCGAGCTTTTCCATCCATGTCCGGCAGAAATCCACAAAGCTCGCGGCTCCTGAATCCTGACCAACCGCTGGAGTTCCCGCAGACAGCACAACGCCTGCGAACGCCACCGCCAGCACCCCGGCGAACAGCCGTGCGCCCGCCGCCTTCCCCCACATCGAGCCCGCTCTACCGCACCCCGCTTCCTTACCTACTCGATCACCCTCAACTCCACCCGCCGGTTCTGCGCGCGGCCGTCCTCGGTCTCGTTTGACGCAACCGGCTCTCGCTCTCCTTTACCGGAAACCGAAAGCCGGCTCGCCTCGATGCCCTTCCGCACGAGGTAGTCGCGAACCGCGCGCGCCCGCCGCAGCGACAACCGATCGTTGTACGCGTCCGTCCCCATGGCGTCGCAATGTCCCACGACCTCAACTCGGATTGCGGGATTTTCCTTCAGCACGGACGCCGCTTCATCGAGAATGGGTACCGCATCGCTCCGGATCTCCGCCCTATCGAAATCGAAGTGCACGCCGCGGAGGACAATCTTCTTTCTCGCCGGGATCGGCGGAGGAGGCGGAGGAGGTGGCGGCGGTGGTGGTGCTTGCGCAACCGCGGCTGCTTCCTTCCCAGGGGGCGTCGCGTACGTGATAGAGACCAGATACCGATACCCGTCCAGTTGACCACTGAGACCGAAGTCCGCCCCGCCTCGCACGCCGAAGCCGCTTTTGTGCGTCCAGCGCAGCCCCGTGAAAATCTGCATGGGCATCGTGCCCCGGAGCTCGTCCACGGTTCCCGTATTTCCGCGCCACTCGCCGAGGAAGTCCACATCGGCAATATCGTAGCGAAACAGCGGCAACTTGAGGCCAATACCCCACTCGAACGGGTTATCGAAAGTTGCCACCGTACCCCTAAAGCGCCTGCGAAACTGGACTGTTTGGTCTTCCATCCGGAACTGGCCGGCTTTCGGCTTGTCAAAGAAAAGGCCCCCAGCATTCAGAGACAGCACCGCCTCCGCGCCGGCCGCCGTTGTGAACAGCACCTTGTCGACAATCCCCATCACCTCCCAGACGTCGCGGCGACCGTACAGCGAGTTGCGGTCCTGCAGCACCGGGAACGCGCTCTGTCCCGTCCCGAAAGCCGCTGCGCCGAGCACCGCAAAGCTCAGTGGCGCACCGTCTTTCTCGTCCAAGAGCCGGTATTTCATTCCCAGCCTCAACTTCCCGACGTCCCGGCGGTCGCGGCCGAGAGCCCGCGTGTAAAACACGACCGGAAGCTGCCCGGTGACCTCCATGTTCGGCAACAGACCAAAGCCCCACGTGACTTGCAGCTTGTTGAGATCGGTATCGCCTGCAACGCTTTCGCTTAGCGCCTCTCCATTCCAGTGCGAACCCACCGAAAGGCCCCACTGGGGTAACGTCTCCGTAGTGGGAATGGTTATGAGACCGGACTCCCCCGTCTCCGTGGGCGAAGCCAGCACCCTGGTGCTCAGCGCGAACAACAGGCAAATAGCAGCGCACGGAACGCGAGCTCGCCACAACATGTCGCTCCCTCCCCGGGCACGGCGCCGCCGACGATCCGCCGCCCCGCGCGGTCGTTTAATCCCCGCACCGCGCGTTGTCAAGGAACGCGAGCGCTTCAATGAAAAGTAACGCCCCCCTCACTTGCCCTTCCACTGCGGCTTCCGCTTCTCGGCAAATGCTCGGATACCCTCCTTCAGATCCTCGGAGCGAAACAGCTCAGCCACCAGCGGGTACCGATGTTCCATCGCCTGCTCCAGCGGCATCCCCAAACCCTGCAACGCGGCCTGTTTCGTCGCGCGCACGGAAACCGGAGAGCATGCGAGGATCTCCGCGGCCCAGCGCTCGGCCGCAGCCATGAGGTCCGGACCGGGAACGCACTCGTTGACCAAACCGAGGCGTTGGGCTTCGGCTGCCGTGATCTGCTTGCCCGTGAGCATGAGTCCCATGGCGATCTTCAGCGGAATGTGGCGCGGTAGCCGGTGCACGCCACCGGCGACTGCAGCCAAGCCCACCCGCGGCTCCGGCAAGCCGAAGCGCGCGTGCTCCGCCGCCACGACGATGTCGCACGCCAGCGCCATCTCGAAACCACCGCCCAGAGCGACGCCGTTTACCGCCGCGATCACCGGCTTGAACAGGTCGTGGCGCGCTGTGATGCCACCGAACCCCCCTTTGGGAAATCCCGGACCGATTCCGTGCTGTGCGCTGTATTTGAGATCGTTTCCCGCGGAAAATGCTCTGTCTCCCGCGCCGGTGAGAATCGCCACCCACAGCTCGGGGTCTTGAGCAAACTCGTCCCACACCTGTGAGAGTTCTGCATTGGCCGGCGGGTGCAACGCATTCATCACTTCCGGCCGGTTGATCGTCACGTATGCCACACGCCCTTTTCGCTCGAACTTCACGAACTGCATTGCCGCCCTCCTTCCAACCAGGGGCCGACCATGCCACCGGTTTGCCCTTTTCGCCAGCGCCCGAAGAGGCCCCTCTGGAGCTCGCACCCCTGCCGCGGGGCCGCCGCCGCGGTCACGGAAGGAGCTTTTCCAAGTTCTGATGGAAAATTTTCTCGCGCTCGCGATCCGAAACGGGAAGGTCCAGCGTCCAGCGCAGGATTCGGGAATAACTGTGCCCCCGATCGCAGCGCAGGCTGACGGGCCCGTCCGAACCGAAAATTACCTTGTCCGCACCGAGAGCCCGCACTGCGTTCCGCACCAGCGCGGCGTTCAGGTACGAACCAGAAATATCCACAAAGCAGCTCTTGTGCTCTTTCACTGTTTGCCACGCCGTATGGAAAAAAGGGATTGCAGCATGGGCCAAAATCAGCTTGAGCCGCGGGCACCGCTCCAGCAGGCCGCGGAAGTTCCCTGTGCGCACGGCCCCCCCGAGGTGGATCAAAACCGGCAGTCCTTTTTCCTCGCACCTGCGGGCAATGGGCAGGAGATCGACCGCCGGATCAAACTGGTGCCACCAGGCGTGGCATTTTACGCCGAGCATTCCCTGCTCTTCGACCGCCCTTTCGAAGACCTCCATGGCATTGGGGAGCTTGGGATTGATCGTGGCGAAGGCCAAAAACCGATCGGGGTAGCGGGAAGCAACGCGATGGACGGCGTCGTTGTCCGGCTCGCGGCGGATCTCGATCGTCACGCCTCCGGCTCGCAGCCGGCCCCCGCGAATCATAGACTCGTAAATCCGCCGCCCAAGCGGCTGCAAGGGAAATGCAAGCAGCCGTCTCATGATCTCGATCTGCCAGTCGGGAGTTGTCGGGATGACGCCGTTCAGGCTCGCGAGCAGGACCATCTTGTCCACGCCTGCTGCGTCCATCGCGCGAACATAGTCCTCCGGCGTGATCTCGTGGAGGTCGAGATGTGCATGGGCGTCAACGATCACGGCACATCCTCCGGATTCCCGCCGCTCCTCCCGCGCTTCCCGTCCGCGCTACCTTGCCCCCGTTCCTGCCCAGCAGCAACCCATCGATCGTGGCCTTCCGTGCAGTCGTCTCTACTCGCCGGAATCCTCCGCATCCGCAGGATTGCGCACCACAATCTCCGCCGCTGGCCCGGCGTTTCCCGCAACGTCACGCAGGCGCGCTCTCAAGATCGTGTCTCCTTTTGGGAATGCAGCAGTTGCAGACACCTGGTCGCAATACTGAATCGTCGTCCCGTCCCCAAGAAACGCGAAGTTTCCGAAGCGGTCGAGTGTGCAGGCCTCTTCTGCACTGGGCTGCACCGAAAAGCGGCACGCGAGGTCCCAAAGGGCCGCTGTGACCTCGCTGCTGGAACTAAACTGCAGCTCTGGGAACCCCGGGACGCCTCCGCCAGTGCCGAACGGAGGGGGTCGGCCCACGTCGCAAACCACGGCGCTCCCATTGCCGAGCGGGCGGTTCGCGAGGATTTGTAGGTCGGGACGCTCGTCGAACCGCGAAGCGAACTCCGGCAGCAGTAGGATCCCCGGGGGCAACCCGCTCGCACCTGGCTTCCCTTCGATCACGATCATTCCCCGCCCGTTGCCCTGCGCAATAAAGATGTCTCGCCCTTCGCTGTCCTTTTCGGGCGGCGGAACCTCCCCGCAGCCGCACCGCTCCTCGAAACAACCGATCTGACACCCGTCCGGCCGGGTGAGCCCGAAGTACGTGATCACAGGACCTGTCTCGCCAGCCGTCCCGCTTGGAGTCACCGTCGCCCCCGCAGTCGGAGTCGCGGTGCCGGATTGAGGAAGTGATGGGGTGGCCGCGGCCGTCGGAGATGGCGCCAATGCGGAGGGCGCCCCCGCCGAGCCTCCACAGCCCCACGCGCACGCGATGAGCAGTACGCCCAGCCTGCGAACCATAAGACCCTAAGACCCTCAGCCACTGCCAAAAGCCGTGCGAAGCTAAGGCAAACCAGTCCGGCGAGCAAGCTGGACCAGCCGCCCCCCGCTCGAAAACCCCGCGGCTCCTGCTTCGCCCAGCCGAACAAAGGAACAGCCTGAGACCCGCCGTCGTGGGCCGGTTCGAGGGCGGGCCCCAGGCCGTCCTGGATGCCGACCCCATTGCCGACATCCGTGTGCGCTTTTTCACACAAATCGCCGGACCTGTCAACCCAATTCTTTGAAAGGCCCTGCATACTCTCAGGAGTTTTTGACGGATACGTGTGTATTTTGTACCACAGTACTATGCGCGTAAGTGCCTTTGTGCTAGAGAGTCGGCGCGGGCATTTTGCGCCCGAGGCCATAGGGTGCCGGAGCTGCGGGAAAGGAATTTGGCACACGAGTCGATTTTACTGCGCGCGGTGCAGCGAATTTTGCGGCCGCTGGTGCGCCAGTTACTGCGGCACGGAATCACCTATCGAACATTCACCCAAGTTGCGAAGCGCGTGTACTACGAGGTCGCGGCGCAGGACTTCGCGCTCCCGGGAAAAAGGCAGACCGACAGCCGCATCGCACTGCTCACAGGGCTTACGCGGCGCGACGTGGCACACCTCCGGTCGGCAGGCGAGGAGGTACCGGCGGTAGGGCTGGACGCGCACCTAGCAACCAAGCTCATCGATGTTTGGTGTCATGACGCGCGTTACCGCAGCGAGTCTGGAACTCCGCTGCCTCTCCCTTTCGAGGCGAGGCAAGGGGGGCCGACGTTCGTAGAACTTGTCAGGCGTGTCGGAGGCGACATCCCGCCCCGCGCTCTCCTAGACGAACTCGTGCGGGTAGGTTCTATCCAGGTCGACGCCACGCGCACGGTGCGCTTACTCCAGCGCGCTTACATTCCCGCGGCCGGCAGTCCGGAACGCCTGGAGATGCTGGGCGAGGACATTGCCGAGTTCGCGAGGGCGATTGCCCACAACTTGGAAGTGCCCCCTCACGACGCGTTCTTGCAACAGAAAGTCGTTTACGACAACGTCGGCAGCGAAGCGCTGGGAGAACTGCGCGCGGAACTCCGCCGGCTCGGCGAAGCATTTCTCCGCCGCGTGAACAAGATCGTGGCCGCACGCGATCGGGACCGAAATCCCCACGCCCCTGGCGGCCGCCGCACGCGAGTGGTGATGGGCGTTTACTATTTCGACGCAGAGGAAGAAAGCGCGAAGTGAGGCCGCAAATGGCGCGTTCGGTTTGGATCGGTTTCGCGAAATGGGCATCCCTGCTCTTCGTCTTCCTCGCAGCCTGCGACGGCGGCACGCGGGGCAGCGGCATCACCGGCGCGGGATTGAGCACGGTCAGCGGGTCGATCGCAGCGACCGCTGGAGCCGCGGCACAGCGCATACCCGGATCGCGCGCCACTGCAGCGATCGTGGTACAGGTCCGAGAGTTCCCGGATATCGAGGCAGTGGTCGACCCGATTACGCGCACCTTCGCGCTCACCGGCGTGCCTCCCGGAGACGTCACGATCGACTTCGTGAGCACCAGCACCGCGAGCATTGTCCTGCGGGGCCTGCCGGAGGAGGTGGAGCTCCGCATGGTGGACGTCGAATTCGACGGATCGGTTGCGCGCCCGGCGGGTTTTGCCATCCGGCCCCGCCAGGGCGAGACGGCCCAAATCCTCGTGAGCCGGCGGAAGGGCTTCGTTCCCCTCGATGTGACCTTTGGGCTTGTCGGCCCCAGCCTCGCTGCACCTGGCCAAGTAACCTGGTCCTTCGGCGACGGCACGAGGAGCGGGCGGGCCAACACTTCGCACCGCTATACCGAGCCCGGCCATTATCTGGTCGAAGCCGTAACTCGCGATGGCGGTGTGCTCCGACGGGCTTTCACCGTGGTCCAGGCTTTCGCCCCTAGCGAACGCCTCTTTCAAGTGACGGCGACCGCGGAACCAGACCGCGGTCTGCCCCCTCTCAACGTACTGTTCACGGCACACCCGGAATTCAATGTCGGCGCCGTCGTCTACCAGTGGACGTTCGACGACGACACGGCGCCGGCAAGCGGCCAAACCGTGCGCCACACGTTCACTCGCGAGGGCCTTTACCTCGTCCAGGTCGTAGCCCGCGACGCCGCGGGCAACTTGGAAAGGGATGTCGTCCAGGTCGAGGTGCATGCGGGAACCCGCCCCGTGCCGCTCCAGGTAACCGCGCGCGCAGACAACCCGCTGGGCCCGGCCCCCCACACAGTGCAGTTCCGCGGCGTGATCACTGGGGCCGCACCAGTCGCCATCGAATGGGATTTCGACGACGGGACAGCACCCTCCTCGGATCCGAGCCCCACGCACACGTACACAGTCCCCGGAACCTATTTCGCTACCGTGACGGTGACCGAAATCTCGACGGGCAGAATTGCCCGCGACCAGGTCGTGATTCGCGTCCTTTGAAACCCGGAACATCGCACCGGAACCCCCGCCCCTGGGACAGCGCCGAGACGAGGCTGTCTTTCTCTGCGGGCGCGCGACTCCGTCGCTCCACAGGCCGGCTGGCTGACTTCGGGGGGCGGAAGCGCTATTTGTCAAGGCATGGTCGAGCCCTCGCGCATCGTCGCGGACTCCATGATCGGGATCCAGATGCCAGACATTGCGGTTTGGAGTCCGCGCGTCACGGTCGTGCTGGGGCAAAACTCGGGCTGGTTCACGGGCCCCGGCACCAACACGTTTCTCGTCGGCACGGGCCCGCGCCCTTTGCTATTGGACACCGGACAGGGGGCGGAAGCGTATTTTGTCGTGCTGGAGCAGGCTCTGCGGACCGAGCGGCCGTCGGACGGGATCGAGATGGTCGCGCTGACCCACGGCCACATCGACCACATCGGGGGGGCGCCGCGAGTGGCCGAAGAGTACCAGCCTCTGCGAACGTGGAAGATGCTTTGCGCCGGAATCGATCCCCCTGGCCTCTCGCTGGATCCCATCGCGGACGGCGGCGTGATCGCCGTCCAGGGCGCAACCTTAGAAGCTGTCTGGACTCCCGGGCATTCCCGGGATCACCTCTGCTATTACCTCCGCGAAGAGCGAGCGCTGTTCACGGGCGATCTTGTCCTCGGAGCCGGTACCACGGTGATTCCCGACGACGGCGATCTCGTAGAATACCTGGGTTCTCTGCGCCGGCTGCTCGATTTCGACTTGGAAGTGATCTACCCGGGTCACGGGCCGCCAATCCGCAACCCGCGGGAGAAGATTCTCCAGTACATTGCCCATCGGGAGCTGCGGGAACGACAAATCATTGCCTTCCTGCGAGAGCGCCCGGCGGATGTGGGGACTATCGTCCGCCACATTTACACCGACGTCCCCGAGATCTTGCATTTCGCCGCGGCAATGTCGGTGCAAGCGCACCTGGAAGCTCGAGCGCGAGTCCGTGGCACAGCGCGACGGCCAGCAGTGGCATTTGCGCTGAGGGAAACCTTAGAATCGCCAGCCCCGCCCGGAGCCGCAGCGCTGCGAAGGGCAGCCGTAGCGCGCCATCGCCCGCCGTGGCGCGCGCACGGGTTCAAGGTACATCGGCAAGGGGTTGCTGTTGGGTGATGCAGTGAACAGCGCCGAGACCAACGACCAGATCCAGCGCCGGGATTGGAATTACGCGCCGATCGGGAAAAAGGCCTTGCAGCGCCTCCGTCGCCACGGTGTCGTTTGGATCTCCGAACACCGGCACCAGCACCACCCCGTTGGCGATGTAAAAATTGGCGTAGCTTGCCGGCAGCCGCTGGCCATCGTGGAAGCGCGGCGCCGGCATGGGCAGCGGGACGACCCGCAGGGGCTGGCCATCCTGATCGGTGCTGCGCCGCAATCGCTCGAAGTTCTCGCGCAACGGTCCGTAGTTCTCGTCGCTCGGATCGCTTTCTACCGCAGCAACCACAGTACGCGGGCCCACAAAGCGCGCGACATCGTCCACGTGGCCATCCGTGTCGTCCCCAGCGATTCCCCCGCTCAGCCAGAGCACGTGCCGGACTCCCAGATAAGCCTTTAAGCAGCACTCGATTTCTGCACGGCTGAGGCCAGGATTGCGGTTTGGGTGCAGGAGGCACGACTCCGTCGTCACCACTGCGCCGCAACCGTTCACGTCGATCGAGCCTCCCTCGAGCACGATTCCCGGTTGGAAGAACGGCACTCCGAGCTTTTTCGCCACCTCTCCGGCCACGGCCGCGTCGAGGTCCCAGGGCGGGTACTTGCCCCCCCACGCGTTGAACTGCCACCCCACGGCCGCCAGTTCCACGCGACCTCCGCACCGGCGGGTGAGGAACGTCGGCCCGCTGTCGCGGATCCAGGCGTCGTCGGTCGGTACGCGGTAGAACCGGACCCGCTCTGCAGAGAGGCTCACGCTTTCCAAAGCTGTTCGGGCGCTCTCCAAATGCTCGTCGTCGTTCACGAGAATGCGGACCAACTCCCCCTCGCCAACCGCCCGCGCAACCTGGGCCCATATGCGGGGAACTTGCTCAAACCGACCAGGCCACGAGTCGCATTTGTGGGGCCAGATCAACCATGTCGCCGCGTGAGGCTCCCACTCCGCAGGCATGCGAAAACCAAGCTCCGCAGGAGCCAATCCACCTTGCTGCCGCATGGCTTGATCCTTCGCCCTTTTTTTCGGACCGCTGGGCTATCCGTCCAGGAACTGCCGCAAAAGGCCCGCGTACGCGTCCACGCGTCGATCGCGGAGGAAGGGCCAGTTCCTGCGCGTCTCCTCCACCAGGCGCAAGTCGCAGCGCACAAGTAATGTCTCTTCGCCCGTTTCGCTTGCCCGCGCCATTAGCCTCCCGAAGGGGTCGGCCACGAAGGAGCTGCCCCAAAACTCAAGCCCCCCCTCCGTCCCCACGCGATTGACTGCGGCGATGAAAACGCCGTTCGCAATCGCGTGCGCTCGCTGCACAATCTCCCAGCTATCTCTCTGGGCGGCTCCGAAGGGCACTTTTTCCGCGTGCAGCCAGCCGATGGCTGTTGGGTACACCAGAATCTCGGCACCGCCGAGGGCAGCCAGCCGAGCAGCCTCGGGGAACCACTGGTCCCAGCACACCAGCACCGCGGCGCGACCTGCACCCAGTGCAAACGTCGGGACCCCGAGATCCCCAGGCGCAAAGTAATACTTTTCGCAGTACAGAGGGTCGTGCGGGATGTGCATCTTGCGGTACAACCCGCGCAGCGAGCCATCGGGGCCGACGACCACGGCCGTGTTGTGGTACAGCCCGGGCGCGCGGCGCTCGAAGACTGACCCGACGATGGCGACCTTTTCCGCCTCCGCGGCTGCGCACAGGGCCTCCGTCGTAGGCCCCGGAACCGGCTCGGCAAGGTCGAAAAACCGGGCATCCTCCGCCTGGCAGAAGTAGCGCGTCCGGAACAGCTCCGGAAGGCAAACGAGCTGCGCCCCTTGGCGTGCTCCTACGGCCACCCCCTGCAATGCGCGCTCGAGGTTCGCTTCGGGGTCTTCACCGCAGGCCATCTGGACGAGAGCAACGGTGAAGGCCCTTTCTTGGGTTGCCCGGGCCATGGCGCGAGCCCGATTTCTGGCATGAAATGCGCCCGCGGGAAAGTGCCGAGCGCCGCCCGGGCAATCGCTGGCGCGGCGCATTCGGGCACGGAAAGACTCTATCGGCGACGTGTTGACCGCGCGGCGTGCTTTCCCGTACAGTGCGCGCGATGTGTGGGGGTCTCAGTGTGCTGGCCCCCGAGTTCAGGAAGTAGGTGGCTCCGGAACGCCAAAAAGGCACCTCGGGACGCGTTGCTCGCGGCTGTGGCGGCATGGGGAGGGCACGATGATCACCGTTCCCGCAATCCGTTTGCGCCAGTTCGGCGTCAACTTTTACCAGGCGACCCTGGGGATCCACGACGTCCAGCGCCTCGTCCGCTTCGAGGTGCTCAGCTACACCGGGCAGCGCCTCTCGGGCAGAAAGCCCGCCAAGACCACCGCCCGCGGCGCAAAGATCAACTGGCAGCTTCTCGAGCAAAAAATCGCGCACAGCGCTGAAGCGTACCAGCGACCCGTCATCCAGAAGAAAATCGCCGAGCTCATCGACTACTACATCCAGTGTGAGGAAGTCGGCACGCTGCCGGCAATTCCGGGGGCGGTCCTGCTGATCTCGGAGCGCCGGCTCGATTTCATCCCGGTAAGCTCGCACCGAGTTCTCGGAGTTCTCCAGCTGCCGCCGGAGGCCGGCACCCTGCGCGCGCTCGACGGGCAGCACCGATTGCTCGCTCTCAACCAGCTCGCGGAAGACCACCCGCTGCAAGACTTACAAGTGCCAGCAGTGATCTTCGACGGGCTCGCGCCCGATCAGGTCGTCGAGCTGTTCGTCACGATCAATGCCAAGCACACGAAGCTCAACCCTTCGCATCTAATCAGCCTCGCAGGCCGTCGCCTCTATCCGGACCGCTTGCTCGCAGCAAGTCACGACATCATCCGCGCACTGAACGAAGACCCGACCTCGCCGCTAGCGGGAGAGATCAAGATGTTCGGCGTGGGACGCGGCCGCGTCGCTCAATCGCCGCTGGCAGAGGAACTCAAAAATGTGTTCACCGCCATGCAAGCTGGCGGTGGCAAGCTCGGAGAAGAGCTGCTGGAAAACGGGAGCCGGTTTTTCCTAAACTACTTCAAGCAAATCGCGAAGATCTTCCCCAAGGCCTGGAACAACAAGCGCTACAGCATAAAAACCGGCATGGCGCTGCGAGCGTTCCTGCGCGTTGTGCCCGACGTCATCGCCGCAGTCCGGCGCGCGGGCGGTGACCCCTTCAGCGCCGCCGCGGTCGGGGAGGTGATCGCACCCTGGGCCGACTACATAGGAGATCGGCGCTTCGAGACGGAAACAGAATGGAGGCTAAAGCTTGCAGGGGGGACACGGGGGACCGTAGACGTGCTGTCCCGAGAACTGCGCTCCGCCCTCAGAGCCTGAGGGGAAAGGCGCCGGCCGAAATCCCACACTGTTCCTTCCACCGTTGACAGCTCGCCCGAATAGCCGATAAGAGCACGCGTGCATGGGAATCAAGCGAAGCCCTGCGTTTTGGATAGCGCTCTTGTGCGCAGTCTCCGCGGGATGCACCAGCAGTTGCGAGGAGCGCGAACTCGCTCCGCCTCCGGCGATCGAGGGCCGTGGAGGGACGGCCCACACCACAACCACCGAAAGAGTCCTGCGGGGTGCTCGTGATCCCCGAAACGGAGGAGGGGCCCGCCCCCTTGCGGGTCCAACTCTCAGCCGAGGGCGATTGCACCCAGGGTCAACCGATCTTCACCTGGGACTTTGGAGACGGTTCCCCCCCAACTACGGGCCCGATCGTAACCCATACCTTCGAGAAGCCCGGCAAATACCGCGTCGAGGCAACGGTCCGAAGTAGCGCGAACCCAGACCTCGTCGATAGCGACTTCGCCGAGGTCTCGGTGCTCCCTGGGAGCTAGCATCTCGCCCGAGAGACTCAGTCGCGCACCCGGCCCCCCCTCGGCAAAACGCGACCCGGGCCTGTGCCGCGGGTTCAGCTCGCCCCTGAGCTTTACCTCACCACTTGAGCGATCCGGTCAGGCAACGGCAGGGATCTGGCTCTGCCTGGCGGCCGCGTCGGCAACGAGGTCCCAGGCGTTGCGGAACCGCGAATACCGGCCCACGTACGGGCCCTTCCGGCTATCGTGCAAGGCGAAGGTCTTGCCGGTAATCGCATTCCAGGGAATCACGAAGGCTTCGTGCCGCCTGCTCCGCCGGGGGTCGTACGCGATGCAAACCACAAAGTCGGCGTAACAGCGGTCCAGGCGACCATGGCGGTGGAAATTGAAGTGCCATGTCCGGTACCGGTAGGTGTACCGCCGACCCCTCGAAACCACCTGGTGGATCGTCCGGTGCGGCAACGCAACCTTCAACGCCACTCGAATCCGCCCATTGACCAGAAAGTCAAACGGACTTCCCTGGGGCTGCTCCCTCACCTCCAGCCCGAGACGCCGCAACCGCGCTGCAACCTGGCGCTTTGGCAACTCGTGTTTGCGAAGCTGGTTCATTCCCGTGATTAAGACGACTGGCCTTCCGCACCTATTCGATCTCTCTAAGGGAAAACCCGTAGTCGTATGCTGGCCGAAGGTTCGTGTTAGCGCAAGGGGTTCCCATCCGTACCCGAGAAGGCCACGTCGAGCCGCGCAGGTTGCGCGCTTTGACAGGTTTCGGCTCCTCGGTTACACTGCTCGCGGCACTGCGGGTGTAGCTCAGCTGGTTAGAGCGCAACCTTGCCAAGGTTGAAGTCGCCGGTTCGATCCCGGTCACCCGCTCTCTGACCGTCCCCGGACTGCCACTCTCCCCGGGACCGGACCATCTCAGTCGGCTCAAAGCGTGGGCAGTCTAACTCGCCCCGGCTTGGAGTGCAGCCGTCCTCCTCGGAGCGGCGTGTTGCGACACCGGACTGCGCCAACCCCGGCCCGCCGTCAAGGAACGGTTTTCCCCTCGGGCCTTCAGAGCGGTGGGGCGCCGCGCAAAAATGCCTCGATTTGCTCCCGCGTGATGCCCCGAATGCCCAAACTCAGCGAGCGGCGGAAGTGATCGCGCGCTTCCGCCTCGCGCCCTAGAAGAGCAAATGCTTGGCCCAAGGCCACCTCGATGTCGGGATCCCACGGGCTCGCGGTCGAGGCCCGACGGAGCAACTCCAGCGCCGCAGATACCTGCGCCCGACGCACCACGTCGTTTTCCCGCGCGGCGCGGGCCCGCGTGAGAGCAACCAAGGCCAGATTGAACAAGCAATCCGGCTCGGGCGCCACCGCAAGCGCCGCCCGGTAATATCGTTCGGCTTCGTCCAACCGACCGGCATTCAGCGCAATCGTACCGAGATTGTTGTAAATCGTGACGCGCCCCCGCTGATCGTTGCGCTTCTCGAGGGCCTGCCGGTAGAGTCGAACGGCTTCGTCGACTCGGCCCTCCTTGGTCAGGGCCACCGCCAAGCTGTGGGCTCTTGGCAGCGTGTTCCGTCCAAAGCGCCGTATCCGATCGCCATATGCGGTTGCGCGCGACGACCGCGCCCCCCAAAACTGCGAGCAAACCTACGGCCGAAACTTCCATGGCGATCCGACCCCGGTGCCCGGCGCGGAGCGCAAGCTCCGCACCCCAGGCTGCCGCGAGAACGCAAAAACCGACGGAGGGAAAATACAGGTACCTTTCTGCGACCGGCGCATCCGGAATCTTTTCCACCACCGCCAGGGACGGCGCGAGCCCCATTGTCATCCAAGCCAGACAGGCAACCGACAGGGAATCTCCGGCCAGCGAGCGGTGGATTCCCCAACCCCCGATCCCGAGCAGCACTGCCGCTACAGTCGCCAGCCACCCAGCACCAGTCGGCAACCCATCGATGTACGCGTTGAGCTCGAAAGGGTACACGAGCTTCTGCAGGTAAATGCCTAAGGCGCCCAGCAGGCTGCGGAACGGCGGCAAACCCGGCAACGCGCGCGCCGCTCCGCCAAGTCCCGCGGTGCGCAGGATCCAGTACGCGGCGAACGCTGCCGCCACCGGCCACGCTCGGCACCCTACCGCACGCCAGCGCCGTTGCCGCTCGCTTCCCGTTGCAAAAAGCGCGTCTAGAAATGGCAGCAGGATCACGACCGCCACGGCGACCTCTTTCGAGAGCAGGGCTAGAAGTAGGCACACAAAAGCCACCAGCCCCCGAGCCCACGTGCGGCGGCGCGGCAGGTACAGCACAGCCGCCGCCGTCGCGAACAAGGTGGCAAATACGTCCGCGCGGCCCGCCATCCAAGCCACGGCCTCGGTATGAACTGGGTGGACTGCAAAGAGCGCTGCGGCCACTGCCGCAATCCGGGCCGAGCTTCTGCCCCGCGCTCCCCAGGGCGGCCCGGCATGCCGGTAAAGCACCAACGCAAAGGCGTAAACGGCAGCGGTGGCCAGCACGTGCGCGAGTACCACCGTAAGATGGAACATCACCGGCGACCCCCCGCCCAGCGCATGATCGAGTACGTAGGAGGCGATCACGGCAGGCCGATAGTAGTCGGGGGCAAACTGGGGCACGTTTCGCGGTGGGAGAACGATCTCCCGCAAGCCCCGGAAGACCGGCAGTTGCCGGTTCAGGATGATCGGGTCATCCCAGACGAAGCCGTTTTTCAACGCGTTCGCATACACGGCAGCGGCAAGAACCGCCGCCGCGCAACCCAGGGCACAATCCCGCCAGGGGCGACGTCCCCTGCGTGGGCGGTCCCGGCCGGCGCTGCCCGCCATCCCCCGCCTCTGTGGCTCGCCCGCGCGCTCCTTCATCCCATCGCCCATCCCATCGCTGCGGGTTCGGCACCCCGCTCCCACATGCCGGCGTCCGGCGCCGCCCGCTTGCGACCCTCGGAGGGGCGCGGCGCAAAACCAATCGCCGCACCGCGAGGCCGCCGCACAGCCGCCATCCGCTCAGACCCTACCCGCCCCACTGTCACTGGCACCCGGCGGGCCCAGCAAGGAAAGCGCGCGATCGAGCTCCTGATGATTCCCCACCAGCACGAGCACGTCGCCGGCGCGCAACTGCCAATCCGCGCCGGGGTTCGTCTCGGCCTTGCCGTCCCGCACCACAGCGATCACGGTTGCGCCGGTACGCCTGCGCAGCTGCAACTCGCCAATCGTCCGCCCCGCCGCAGGCGACTCGGGCTGTACCAAGAACGTCTCCGTAAGCGTCGCCGCCAAAATGTGCTGCACGTCCAGCAGGCTCTGCTGCGGCAATCGCAAGCCCCGCAGCATTCCGTAGCGCTCCCGCCGAATCAAGTCGACCTGCAAACCGATCACATTCCGGGGCACGTGCACCCGGCGCAGGACGCGCGCGAAGATCTCCACCGAGGTCTCGAACTCCTCAGGGATCACCTCGCTCGCCCCGAGGGCATAGAGATCGTCGATTTCCGACACGTACCGCGTGCGCACGATGATCGTTGCGGTGGGGTTCATCTTGCGGGCAAGCGCAGTGATGCGCCGCGAACCGAAGGGATCCGAAATAGCCACGACGATGACGTGCGCGCGCTCGACACCCACCGCCTGCAGCACCTCGGCCCGGCTGGCGTCGCCGAACACGATCGGTTGTCCCTGAGCGCGGGCTGTTCGAACCGCATCGGGATTCAGCTCGACGATCGCGTACGAAATCCCCGTCTCGCGCAGCACTCGCGCGAGGTTCTGGCCGTTCAATCCGTACCCCACGATGACCACATGCCCGCGCGCCGAGCCGGCCGCGCTCACCCGCTCCAGGCCGCCGCCGCAGCGCTCCTGCAACCAAAAAGCCGCCCGTTCTGCGGGGCCTACCAGCAGCGGCGTGCACAACATCGAAAGCACGGCCACCGCGAGGAATGCCTCGTAGTGTGCGCTGGGTAACAGGCCCAACGGCAGAGCAAACCGCGCGAGCACGAACGCCAGCTCGCCGACTTGCGCCAAACACACCCCTGTGATCAAGGCCACGCGCACGGATCGCTGCACGAGAGCCACCAAGCCCGTGATAATCCCGCCCTTGAGAAGCAGCAGCCCGGCCACGCCCGCTAGCGCTTCCAGCGGGCGATGCAGGAGGAAATCGAGGTGCAGGAGCATCCCGACCGATATGAAAAAGATGCTGTGGAACGCGTCGCGGAAGGGCAGCACCTCCGCGAAAACCTGGAAGCTATACTCAGACTCGGAGATCACTAGGCCCGCGATTAGGGCGCCGACCGCAAGGGAAAGCCCAAACTGCCCTGCCAGCCAGGCGGTGCCCAAACAGAAAAGCACGATGGTGGCGGTGAAAACCTCCCGGATGCGGAGCCGGGCTACCTGGTGCAGCACCGCCGGCAATAACAGGCGCGCCGCCACGACGATACCCACCACCACCAGTGCCGCCTGCCCGAGGACGCGGGCGATCCCCGCGGCATCCACCGTCCCCCGCGCTGCGAGCACGGGAACGAGCAGCATCATCGGCACGAGCGCCAGGTCCTGGAACAGCAAAATGCCCGCGGAGACCCGCCCCTGGGGGGCGTCCGTCTGCCCGCGGTCAGCGAGCACCTTCAAGGCAATCGCAGTGCTGGAATGCACTACGAGAAAGCCCATCAAAACCGCTTCCGCCAGGGCAAGACCAGCGAGCGCCAGGGCGGCAGTGACCGCACCCGCTGTCAGAACGAGCTGCGCCGCCGCAATCACCAGAACACGGGCGCCAAGCCGGACCAAGCTGCCAAAGGAAAGCTCCAGCCCGACCGCGAACAGGAGCAAAACAACGCCGAGCTCTGCGAGTCGGTTGACGTCCTCGACGGTTGCGATCGCTTTCGCTCCGTGGGGACCCAGAACGACGCCCGCGACCAGGTAACCCGCGATCGCCGGTACCCGCAGCTTCTGGAAGGCGTAGACGATCGGGAGCGAGGTCGCGAAAAGCACCACCAGATCCCGGAGGAGCGGCGCTTCCGCCATCTTTGTCTCCAACGCTCCCGCACTGCCGACGAGCGAAGCAGCGTCCCCGCTCAGTCGCAAGCGAGCGATTTCCAGTATGCGCTGTGAACCCTGCGCACCGCCTCGAGCACCGGAAGTGCGCGACCCGACGGACCGACAGCGGGCAGGAAGACTGTCGAACCCCGCATCTCATCCAGAACACCGCTCGCCGAGTCGCTCAGCGCTTTCAGATCGTAGCCCCCTTCCAAGACCGCGGCACAGCGACCGCCGGCCGAAGCCCGAGCTACTCCGAGCAGCGTGCGCGCCATCGCGCGAAACCCGTGCTCGGTTACTTGCATCCCGCCCAAGGGATCCCGCACGTGGCAATCGAAGCCAGCCGAAATCAGCACGAATTCCGGTTCGAATTCTCGCGCCACGGGTTCGATCACCCTCCGGAAGGCCTCCCGGTATTCGGCGTCGCCAAAACCGGCCGGCAACGGCAGGTTGAGCGTTTTTCCCTCGCCTTCGCCGACCCCCACCTCGCTCACAGCGCCGGTTCCCGGGTAATGCGGGTACTGGTGCAGCGACACATACAGGACGTCGGGGTCTTGCTCGAAAATGTGTTGCGTCCCGTTGCCGTGGTGCAGATCCCAGTCGACAATCAGCACGCGGCGCACGCCGTGCCGCTGGCGCAGGTACTGCGCCCCGATCGCCACGTTATTGAAGAGGCAAAAGCCCATTGCGCGGTCGCGCTCTGCGTGATGCCCCGGGGGCCGAACAAAGGCGAATCCGTTGTCCACGCGGCCGGCCATGATCTCGTCCAGCAACGCCAGCACGCTCCCCGCGGCGACGCGCGCCGCAGTATACGAGCCCGCTGAAGCCGGGGTGTCCGCATCGAAGGCGTATCCAGGCCCTCCATCGGTGGCCGCCACGCGCTCGATGTGCCGCTCGTCGTGCACGAGCGACAACTCTTCCACAGTGGCGACGCGGGCAGGGACCATCGCGACCTCGTCCTGGCGCTGCCGGACGAGGTCGAGCAATACGCGCAGCCGCTCCGGCCGTTCTGGATGTCCGCGGCCTGTGTCGTGTTTCAAGCAGCGCTCGTCGACGACCACTCCGGTGCGCGCCATGCGCCGCTTCTACCACCGCGGTCGCAACCAGTAAACGCGCCCGGCGTGTCCGAAACCCGGCGCCCATCTGGTTCGGTGGAGCTGCCGGAGTCCGCGCCCAGCGCTGCCCCAGAGGCAGTTTGACACGCTGGAGGGCATCGTTTACCGTCCCGCCGGGACAGGCGGGATCATGTTCGGCATCGGCATGCCCGAGTTAGTCGTGATTCTGGTCATCGCTCTGATCGTGCTCGGGCCCCAGAGGTTGCCGGAGATCGCGAAGGCGTTGGGCCGCGCCCTCGGCGAGTTTCGGCGCGCCACGTCCGACCTCACGGAGGAGTTGCGGGACGCGCAGCGGATCCTCGACGAAGAAGCGCGCGCAGCAGAACGGGCGGCGCGGGAACCGCCACCGCCAAAGCCGCCGAGCGCGGCGCAGGCGCCCGAGGCAAAAACCAATGACCCGGGGAAGTGAATGGCGGACGTCAAAATGCCGCTCACGGCGCATCTGGAGGAGTTGCGCTGGCGGCTTATCAAATCCCTCATTGCCGTCGCGATCGCATTTGCCGGTTGTTACAACTTCGCGGAGCAACTGTTCCGCTTTTTGACCGCCCCCCTGCTCGCGCACAATCCCGGGCCGGTGGCGTTAATCGGCACCGGTGTCGTCGAGGCCTTTTTCACGAAACTCAAGGTCTCTCTCATCGCCGCCGTGTTTCTCGCAAGCCCCGTGATCCTGTACCAGACTTGGAAGTTCGTCGTCCCCGGCCTGCTAGAGCACGAGAAGCGCTACGCCCGGCCGTTCGTCATTTTCGGCACATTCTTCTTCGTCGCCGGGGGGGCTTTCTGCTACCGGGTGGTGTTCCCCGTGGGCTTCGCGTTTTTTGTCCGGGAGTACGCGAGCATTGGAGTCCAACCCGCAATCCGGATCAGCGAGTACCTCTCCTTTAGTGCGCGC